>CAYVSV010000016.1:0-43703 GCA_964454205.1 uncultured Ruminococcus sp. | reverse complement strand
GAGAGGTTAATATGTTAGACAGAATTACGGCATTATATTGCAGGCTCAGCAACGATGATGACTTGAACGGCGAGAGCAACAGCATTACCAATCAGAAAGCGATACTCCAGAAATACGCCGATGATAAGGGTTTGAGGAACACGAGGTTTTATGTTGACGATGGAGTAAGCGGAACGACATTTGACCGTGAGGGGTTTCAGGCAATGATCGCGGATATCGAGGCGGGAAAAGTCGGTACGGTGATCGTTAAGGATATGTCGCGTTTCGGGCGCGATTATCTGAAAGTCGGCTACTACACCGAGGTAATGTTCGCACAGCACGACATTCATTTTATTGCAGTAAATGACGGCGTTGACAGCGAACTTGAAAGCAACGATTTTACGCCTATACGCAATTTGTTTAATGAATTTTACGCCCGTGACTGCTCCAAGAAAATTAAAGCAGTCGTTGACGCAAAAGGCAAATCGGGAAAACCTATCACGCCAAATCCGCCGTATGGTTACAAGAAATCCGAAACGGACAAAGATGTTTGGGAAATCGATGAAGAGGCTGCACAAGTTATCCGCAAAATATTTAAAATGTGTATTAGCGGTATGGGTTCATCGAAAATAGCGCGAACGCTCGGTGATGAAGGCATTTTGATACCTACCGCGTATGCTCAGACAAAAGGCAGATGTGAAGGGCGACCTTTTAAAAAAGCAACTCGTTGGACGCACCAAACGGTCAACGACATTTTGGAGAGAATTGAATATGTCGGTCATACCGTCAATTTCAGGACTTACCAAAAGTCATACAAGAATAAAAAGCGTATCGACAGCAAGAAAGAAGATTGGCTCATTTTCGAGAACACTCACGAGCCGATCATATCCCAACATGACTTTGACTTAGTACAAGAACTGCGTAAAAACAAACGCAGACCACAAAAAAAGAGCGAAGAAATAAATCCTTTTTCGGGAATGGTTTACTGTGCTGACTGCGGTGCGAAGATGTATCTCAGCCGTTCACGCAATGCAGAACAGGAACATCTGAAATGCAGCAGATACGCAAATGACACAAGTGAGTGTTCGGTACACTACATAAGAACATCTGTTTTGCGGCAATTGGTTCTTGGCGAACTGAATAAGCTGCTCAAAACGGTTCACTCTAACGAAGACGAGTTTGTCAATGCGGCTATGGAGTACGCTTCGACAGCACAATCACAAGAAGTCAAGAAAGCACGGAAAATTCTCACTCAATCCGAAAAGCGCATTACCGAGTTAGATAAGCTATTCACAAGACTTTACGAGGACAATGTTTTAGGTAAGATTACCGATGAGCGGTTTTCTCAAATGTCCGCAAGTTATGAACAAGAACAGAAACAGCTTAAGGACAGAGCCGCAAAACTGAAAGTCTTTATTGAGGCTACAGAACAGAAAACAGCAGATGTTTCCAACTTTATCCAACTCGTCCGCAAGTATACCTATATAAATGTACTCACCCCGGAGATAATGCACGAGCTTGTGGAGAAGATTGTCGTTCACGCACCAGATAAGTCAAGCGGGCATAGACAACAGAGAGTGGAAATTCACTTCAGGTTTAATGTAACAAGCGCTACGGCTACGCTTACTCATGGCAATCAAACCCAAAGAAGAAAGGCTGCGTAGGTTTCTACGCAACCTTTTCAAAAAATTGAATACTTCTTTACCGCGCCAAGCCTTTTCGCTCGACACCGCAATTTTTCTGTATCACACGTTTCTTGATCGCTCGGTTTTGTTGTTCGTGCTATTCCTCTTCGTCTTCCAGATCAGCGTTTGCTTCATTGATATTCGAGGGAATGATGTAGTCCTCGGGAAGAACGCCGTCGTTTCTGTCGATCGCTCTCCACCTGTGCCATATTTTCGCTTGCTCGAACTCGTGGTCGCCCGAGCAGAAATCGGGGATATTGCTCGTGCGGTAGTAGCCGGTCTCGGTGTTTTCACAGCTTGTGGAAGCAAGCAAGCCGGTATCGGAGCAGAACTGCATCTCAAGCACCGAGGCGTTGGGCGTGAAGGTCTGTACCTGCGAGGTGTCCTCAATATCCACCATGACATCGTGCCATATCTGCGCTACATATTTGTTTCCCACATTCTGATTGGGTATCTCGGAGCCGTCGTCGATGCCGAGCCACACTACGCCGACATAATTGGGCGTAAGACCCGCGAACATCAGATTCTTTTTGTCGTTTGAGGTACCGGTTTTTCCCACCACCTCAACGTTTCCGAGATCGGCGCGTCTTCCGGAACCCTCCGGGTCGGTGATAACGGTGCGGAGCAGACGGTTCATTATCCACGATGTGTCGTTGTCTATTGCCTGGTTGCCGTAGTAATTCTGCTCGAGGATGGAGTTGTTCCTGCTGTCGAGCACTCTGCTGTAAAGCTTGGGCTCGTAATATGTGCCGCCGTTTCCGAATATCTGATACGCCGCGGCAAGCTCCATAAGGCTCACGCCGTTTGTAAGCGCGCCGAGCGTCATGGGTGAAAGCGCCATGTCATTAACGGGGTCGAGCGTGGAGATCTCAAGATTGTATTGAAGCTGGTCAAACATAACGGGAATGGTCACAAGTTCCGCGACGCGCACCGCTACGGTGTTCGTGGACTTGCGCACTGCCCTCCAAACGGGAAAAAGCTCGTGGGTGTTATATTTCTCGAAGTCTATCGGCCATTCCTCTTCTTCATCATCATCAAATTTCATCATTATGCCTTGGTCGGGTATATTGGTGGAGTAGGTGATAAGATTGTTCTGTATACCCAGAGAATACGCCGTTATAGGCTTCATAGTCGAACCCGGGGCGCGCACGGACATCGTCGCTCTGTTCCAGCAGTTGTCGCCGGGCTTGTCGCCCAAGCCTCCGACAAGCGCCTGGACTGTTCCCGTATAGTCCATGATGATGAACGCCGATTGCAGTATCTTATCCGCGTCCGCGTCTTTATCGTAGTTGTACTGCACTAGGAGCGGGTCCTTGTACTTTTCCTCAAGTATCTTCTGCAGCTTCATATTCTCGTTTATATAGATCGTGTAGCCGCCGCTGATGATCTCGTTTCTCGCGGAGGTGTAGGTTATGCCTTTAAGCTCGGCGTAATCCTCGTAGACCTGACGGAGCGCCGCGTCAAGATACCAGTCCTGCGAAATCTCGTATTCGTTCCATCTGTACGCCTCGTATTCGTCGTCCTCGTCGGGGTCTTCCTCTTCCGGATCCTCCTCGGGAGTGTTGGTGGCTATCGACCGCGGGTCGGTGTATCCGAAAGCGTCTCCGTAAACGGTGTATGCGAACTGCACCTGTTCTTTCTGAGCCGCCTCGTATTCGTCGGTATTGATGTAGCCCTGCTCGTACATATAATAGAGCGTATCGAGCTGATGATCCTTGCAGTTTTCCAGATCAACATACGGGTCGCGCATTGAGGGATATTTTATGATCGAAGCGAGAATAGCCGCCTCGGCTATGTCAACGTCCTTTGCGGATTTGCCGAAATAGCGCTGCGAAGCCGCCTCAACGCCGACGTATCTGTCGCCCAGACCGATGTTGTTGAGATAGCTTTCGAGAATATCGGTCTTGGTGTATTTTTTCTCCAGCGACAGCGCGCGGAATATCTCGCGGAGCTTACGCTCCCACGATCTCTCGTCGTCTCCCGTGAGGTTCTTTATAAGCTGCTGCGTTACGGTAGAGCCGCCCTCGCCCGCTCTTGAGAGGTTGAGCACGTCCGCGCCGAGCGAAAACACCGTCCTTCGCCAGTCCACGCCCTGGTGCTCGTAGAAGCGCTTGTCCTCCGTCGCGATAACGGCGTTGATGATGTTCTGGGAGATGTCCTCGTAATCCACCCAGATGCGGAAATCCCCGGAGGATATGCGTTTGAGCTCCACCTCGTTGCCGTCCTCGTCGAACGCGTAAACCATGGTATTGAATTTATTTTCCGCCTCGCGGAGGTTAAGGTAATAGCTGTTGTCCGCGAAATCGAGAATATACACGGTGATGATCGTCACGACAATGCACATCATGATGACGAAGATCAGCATGATAGCGGAGATCGTTGTTCCGACGACGGTAAGCGCGCTGCCGATGTTTTTCATTACCTTTCCCGAGGATTTTTTTACCGCGGGAGATTTTTTCGGCGCTTCGTCTTTGATCTTGATATAGCGAAATTTTCTTCTGTTGTTCATAATATATGCACCCCCGGTCTTTTGAAGCTGAATAGAGTGTTTAGCCGTATGGAAAAATTCATACATAATTTATTATAGCACGTTTTTCGTTCAAATGCAAGTCTTTTTTTGATTTGAATAATGAAAACGGCGTGAAAACGCGCAAGCCGCCCCTAAATTTCGCGCAAGGGGTCATAATGATAAAGTCAAGCCCGCCTTCGGATAGCCGCGCGGAGCGCCGCTGCGCTGCAAGGCTTTTTACGGTTCGGTTCGGGGGCTTGCAAAAAACCGAAAAATGCTGTATAATATTATCGGGTGATGTTTCATGATAGATACTGTGTTATTCGACCTCGATGGCACGCTCTCAAATTCCTTCGAGGGTATTTCCGGCGGCATACTGTACGCTTTGGAGCAGCTCGGTCTGCCCGCGCCGCCTCGCGAGAGCCTTACGAGCTTTATAGGTCCCCCGCTCTTCGATGAGTTCAAACGCCGATTTGATATGGACGACGAGACCGCCCGCGAGGCTGTCCGCCTCTACCGCGTGTACTACCCCCAAAAAGGCATCTACGAGCAGTTTCCGAACGAGGGCGCGGAAGAGCTCCTTAAAATCCTCAAAAAACGCGGGATAAAGGTCTGCCTCGCGACGTCAAAGCCCCAGGAGTATTCCGAAAAAATACTCAAAAACTTCGGCTTCGAGAATTATTTCGACGCGGTCATCGGCGCGACATTCGACGGCAAGCGCAGCGCGAAATCGGACATAATCGCGCTGGCTCTTGAAAAAACAGGCTCAAAGCCCGAAAACGCGCTTATGGTGGGAGACCGCTTTTACGACGTCGAGGGCGCTCACGCGCGCGGAGTACGCTGCGCGGGAGTGCTGTGCGGCTTCGGCTCGCGCAGAGAGTTCGAGGAATGTAAGGCGGATTTTATTGCGGATAAGCTGTTAGATATCGCAAAAATAACCGCTGACAACTGAAAAGCGCCCGTCTGTCGACGGACGCTCAGCCAATTCCAACTCCGATGATTTTCTCTATATAGAGGTGAAGATCGCGGAAGTATTCGATGTATCTTTCATGCTCGTGCTCCGTACATTCGCGGAAGGAGAGCCTTTCGGGGGCTGTGTATATTATACTGCGGGAAGGCTTTTCATTCTCGTACAGGCGTATCGCGGTGAACTCCGCGTCGGGCGAAGGGTCTACGAGTCCTTCCGGCTGTTCGTCGGAGAGCGTGCCGAGCACCTTCAGCAAACGTTCGAGCGAGCTGTTTCTGATGATCTTTTTTCCGCAGAAAATGCGCCCGTGACGTATGGGGTGATCGATAAAGCTCTTGGCTTCCTCAAAGCGGTACATATAAATAGGCTCGGAAAACCATACCGAGTTTTGTATCGCCTTAGCGTACTCCAGCTTAACAAAGCCGTTTTCTTTGATAACTCTGCAATAGAACGTCTGGTGATTGTGCGAAGGGAGCGAGTAAATATCGCAGACCGTCTCGCTTGGGGCAGACACGACGTTCAGCTCTATCTCGGTCTTGGCGATATGAATATCGCGCAGGTAGCCCGCGTGCCAATTGCTGCTGTTTTCGATCTTGCGCATAAGCTCCCCTCCCCCGAACGGTTGTCCGTTAAACTTGTTTTCAGCGGTTTTCACCGCCGCGGGCGGGGAAAACCGAAGGTCTCGTAAAAGATTAACCGGATTATCAATATTATTTTAGCACAATATTTGATGAAAAGGGCAACTATATAAAAAATTTGTGCAATTCTTACAAAAAAATTATATTATATGTACGAAAGGAAATGTAATGAAAAAATTCTTTAAACGCTTTTGGGTGTTTATACCGCTGATTTTGTCGGCGCTGATGTTTTTTGTGCTGCCGCATTTTCCCGCGGTTACGGAATACGCGTTCTCGCGCGGGCTGTTCAAGATGATCACCGTGCCGATAGGTTTTTTGACGAGCCTTGTGCCTATCTCGCTCACGGAGTGGCTGGTGATATTGGCGATCCCTGCCGTGACAGCGCTTATCGCTGTTTTTGTCGTAAAGCTCGTCAAAAGCCGGGAACGTAAGAAAACGCTCCTCGGGGCGGGAAAATTTCTCGCGGGCTTTGTTTCCATAGCCTGCTTTATGTATATGGGCTGTCACGGCGTAAATTACTACCGCTACCCAATGGAGGAACTGATGGGTCTGGATACCTCTCAAAAAACTCCCGACGACCTGTATTCCGCGTGCGTAAGGCTCGCGCAGGGAGCGGCGGAGGCACGCGCGGAGCTCGGCGTTTCGGAGGACGAGGCGTATTCACTCTCCGAGAGTATTTACACCGAGCTCTCCCGCGCGGGGAGCGGCTATAAAAGTCTCGTTGAAGAATATCCGTTTTTGTGGACTTCGGTGTGGAGACAAAAGCCGGTAATGCTGTCGGAGCAGTGGTCGTACACCGGGATAACGGGAATGTACTTTCCGTTTTTCGCGGAATGCAACGTAAACACCGCTCAGCCGGACTATTCGATACCGTTCACGGCAGCGCACGAGAGCGCTCACTCGCGCGGGGTCGCCTTCGAGAATGAATGCAACTTTCTGGCGTTTTTGTCCTGTATAAACAGCGAATACCCCGAATATCGCTACTCGGGGTATATGGAGGCGTTCGGTTACTGCTCCAGCGCGCTGCACGGATATGACAAGGAGTTGTGGAGCGGAACGCAGAAGTATCTCACAAAGGGGATGTACCTTGATTTCGCGCTTCTGAACCAATACATAGAGGATCACACGAGCACGGTGACGGAGGTCTCGCATGAGATAAACGATACGTTCATAAAGGTGCAGGGCGTGGAGGACGGCACTCTTTCATACGACCGCGTTACGGAGCTGATACTCGCGTACTACGCGAGTACGAGTAATTGACAATTATACATTATCAATTTATTTAGCGTTTCGCGTGCCGCAGGTGCGCTTTTCCCGCGCTTTTGAGCTTTCGGCATAAGTAAGACGTAAACTCCGCGGAAGCGCAGAATTTGTCTACGAGCGTTATCACGAAGGTTTCCGCGTGGCGGGGGAGATGCGGGGTCATCGGCCACATGTGGTTGAGGATCATATCCTCCTCGCGCTCCGAGAGCTCGAACAGCATCGAGGCGTTGTAAAGAGCGACGTTGGCGTGCTCGGCGGCGTGGCTGTTTCGCACCCTTTCGTGCGTTTTCCTGTCATAGAAGAACAGGTCGTGGAGAAGCCCGCCGCGCGCGGCGGCTTTGGCGTCGAGTCCCAGAAATCTGCACAGAACGTAGTTATAGTACGAAACGTTCAGCGAGTGCTGGAGCCGCGACGTTCCGATGTGGTGCGTGAAATTCCCGAGCCGGCGGACGTCCTTGTTCTCAAGAAGATCGCCGATGTAAGACAGGTATTCGGGACATTCGGAGAACTCCTTGCGCGATAAAATTGCTTTGATCATAAAAACCACCCTTGGATCGATGCTTATTTTTTCCGTTAATTATATTTTAGCAGGTTTCACAAAATATTTCAAGTGTAATTTTTGGTAATTTTTAACGAAATTTTTACAGCCGAATTATTGGAAATGCTGAAAAGTCTCTTCGCCGTGTGAATGTTTTGTGAACTTGTTAAAAAATTAACTAAAATTCCGCGTTTCTAAGAGTTAAATTTAAGTAATTAGTCAAAAATAAAGACAATTTTGTTGAAAATCCACAAAAAAACACCCTTTGAATTTTGGCGTTTTTACATATCCGTAACTCTTGTAATAATTCGCGGTTTGTAGTATAATAGAATATGGAGATATATAACTTTTGGAGGTGCGATAGTTTTGAGCAACTTTAAATGGATGCCTTTGGCGTGTCTGAATTTGTCTGCGGCAAACCTTGCCGCCGCGGAAAAGCTCCGCAGGTTCGGGTTTGTTGTGAACTGCGGCGAGTTCGGTTCGGAAAAGTATACGAAAGCGTCGCTTGGGATATACGATGTGCTGGCAAATAAGGAAAAGCCGAATATCCTTATCATAACAAGCTCAGGCGGGCTTTACAGCTGGTATAGGATGCTGGTGACCGGCATCGGCGCTGATTTCAAGATAATCACCGCCGCTTCCGACCCGCTGGTTTATATCAACGAACAGGATTCGGGGCTTTACATCGTATCGTCCGATACACTGTTCAAAGAGAACGTTCTGAAAAAGAAGCTGAGCCGCCGCTTTTTGTGGGATCTTGTTATAATCGACGAGGAAATGAACCTCGGCGTGCCGGATTACAAAAAATACAAGGATAATTTCCCGTGGACGGCGGAAAGACTGATGATAAACACCCCGTTCCCCGCGAAGTCCGCCGAGGATACGGCGGCGGTTTCGGAGCTCATAAAAGCCGTGCTGGATAACGCGGAGACCGCCGATAACATAGATTTCGGCGCGTCCGCTTCCGTTCTTAACGAGGAAATTCCCGTTATGCGTTATTTCGACGAGGCTGTGTACACCGGCGCCGTTACGCGCGACGTGACGTTCGTGGAGTACACGTTCGACGAGAGCGTTATGAACAATCTGCGCAGGCGCGTAGACCTCCGTTCGGGACTTCCCGCTTACAGATACGGCGGAAATGTTTTCGAGGGCTTCGACTGCGAGAGGTTCGAGAAGGAAAAGAAGATATACCTGAAGCCCTTCTTCGGGCGTTCGGACGTTGAGGATCTGAGAGCGTTCGATAAAAAGCTCGACAGCCTTGTAAAGCTTTGCGAGGAAACGCTTTCCGACGGCGGCAGCCGCATGATGATATACTGCTGCGAAAAGAACACGGTGGAATACGTCAGCAAGGCGCTTTCCTGCCTGTACGGCACGGATGTGCGCGTCGCGAGAGAAGAGCTTATGCGCAACGACGAGATAGTGCGCGATCTGTCGGCGAAGGACGCGCCGGCTCTTCCGAGGATAGTGATAGGCACGGACAGCTTGGGCACGGCGGGCGAGGGCATGACGAGCGTCACCTGCGTTGTAAATTACGAGCTCCCGCTGTCTCCGGTGCTTCTCGAGAGAAGAATGACGAGACACGGCGGAGCGGGCGAGGGCAAGCGCAAATTCGTCATCTTCCGCGATACCAACAAGGCGTTCGATTCCTGCGTGCTGGATAAGGTGCTGTTTTTGCAGATGGACTCGGCTTTCTGCGGGTCTCTTCCGACGAGGAATATTCTGCTTGACGTTCCGAAAAAGGCGGAGTGCGTGAACGAGCTCATAGCCGACCTTAAATATACGCGCGATTTCGCTACGCAGGTGGACAACTGCCTCGATCTTATCAAGAAGGTAAAGTGCGAATACACCGTCCCCGAATCGGAAACGGTGACGACCGGAAAGCAGCTAGCGGATTTCGCGAGCCTTATGCTGGATCGGCTGTATAAGTTCCTCGGACTTTCCGAGAATTCCTCCGCAAACGATATTGCCGCGGAAATGAATTCCCTTAACGGTCTGTGCGTGGTAAACGGAGGTGTTCTTGAAAAGGCTCCGAACAGAGAGCAGATGGCGGCTTCGTTCGCGGGCGAGGGTCATACGAACCTTCCGTTCGCTATGGAGGCTGTGATAGGTCTCGCGGACGCCAAGGCGGAGATCGACGAATTCCACAAGAGCGACAATTTCCACCTGAAGATAAAGCAGGAGATAAGCGGGCTCGGCGACTGCATACAGTATTCCGTGCTGTACGGCATCTGGAAATACAGGGCGAAGGAGCAGGATTCCGACCGCTCGTTCAAGGAATATATCAAGATCTATAACGACGGCATCTAAGGAAGCGCTGATTTGATGGCGGTTTTCCCCGCCTTCGGCGGGGAAAACCGCCGGATCGGTATTTACTTAAAATCATCGCCTCCCGCGCGGGCAGTCGAAAATATTGCGCGGAGAAACGGGGATATGGATATAATGAGCGGAAGTTATGATACGGTTGAAAAGCTGCTCGGCGATTTCTTTGAGCGGAACACTGCGGGTGACAAGGAAGGCGTTAAAGAGGTCGCGAAGGATATAAGCCAGAAGCTTAAAAACGGCGAGATAGACAGCGCTCCATTCAAAGAGTATTTCAATAATCAATACGCGGGCAGAGGCGCCGCGAACGTAAACAGCATCTTCAAGGATTACCCGAGGGAATCCATTGTGAGAGAGCTGCTTCAGAACTGCTTCGGGTGCGATTACGACGATCCCAATATCAAGATTATGATTGAGTTTCTTGACGAGGGTCAGGTAAAGCTCACCTATAACGAAACGGGATTTAATCTCGAACAGATATTCTACTACCTCTCCGTCGGAAGAAACGACGGAGACAGAAAGCGCGAGGGCCGCTTCGGCTTGGGCGCGAAGTCCGTTTTCGCGAACGTAGATTGGTTCAAGATGCGCTCTAACGAGTATTCTCTGCGCGTCGTAAACGACGACGGCACGCTTAAGGTCCGCGAGCTGGAGCTCAACGGACCGCGCTTCCCGCATACCGAGGTAGTGTTCGCGCTGCCGCAGGAGGAGCAGGAAACGCTACACGAAAATTTAAGAACGCTCACCTCCAAGAAGGGCAGCTATATCAATATGGTAGACCTGTGCTTCGCGTTCATCAAGAAGAAGTATCTGAAGTCCGCCGATAACGAGGAATGTAACGACAGGGTGTTCCAGATAGCCGTTATCAACTACGGAAAGCCCGAGGTCGTTTACAAGATACAGATGCACAGCAAGGGCGCCGACGATATTCCCAAGGTGCGCTTCTCCGAAAACGGAAAGAGCGTAGCGGATTTTATCAACGTGGAATACGACGGATTTGTATATCTCATTCCCTACGCTATTTCGGGTTCCAGGCGCGAGGCGGCAAAGGTGCTTATGAGCAAGTATAACTACTTCTCCACCTTCGAGCTTACGGGATTTGTGAACTCAACAAACCAGAAGTTCGTTGAGGATCAGCTGTCGGCGTTCTTCGTATCCGTACCGAATAAGTACATCACAAACAACCGTTCGGGAATAAAATACGATTCGCTTGAGGAATGCTCGGGCAAGATAGAGCAGGGCATACTCTCCGTAACGGAGGAGTACAAGCGCCTGTTCGTACTGGAGCTCGTTCAGCGGTCGGACGACGCGGAGCAGTATATGCTCCGCCCGAAGCAGTATGTTTTCGAGTTCTTCTACAATTATATAAACAACAGCGCGATAGTAAAGGGTCTGCGCGAGAAGTTCAGCGACAGTATGTCGATAGCCTTCCCCCATTCCGAAGAGCCGGTGCCCTTCTCACAGCTTCGCGGCAAGGGCTTCTTTACCGAGAACGACGAGGTCACCAAGGAAGAGCACGAGGACGGCACCGCGGCAAAGCAGCTCTTGGCGGATATAGAGCAGATGAACACTTGGTACACCGCCGATAACGGCGATGATAACCACGTTCTCGTGGCGAAATACCGCTGGAATGTCGCGGGCACGGACGAGGGCGGCGAGGAATTCCTGTATACGTTCTATCAGGACGGAAATCAATATAAGATGTCCTCGCAGGGCGACAGCAAGATAAAGGATTACGAGCTTTCGTCCAGTTTCAGAAGCATAATCAGCCTTAAGCTTTCGGAAAGCATCGTAAACGGCGCGGTTGCCGACGAGGAAGCTCTCGCGAACGCGTTCGACGTTATCGACCAGATGTTCGGCGAGAATTACCGCATCTCGATGAAGTATTTCCAGCTTGTGGTAACTTCCGGTACGGCGCAGGTGCAGTTCGAGATATCGAAGATAAACATCGGAAATCTCAAGAAGGCGTATGACGTTCTCGCGGCTCACGAGATGAGATTTGAAAATCACCAGATATTCAATCAGATCTCCACGCTTATGGTGAACTCCTTTACGAACGGCAAGGACACCATTCAGTTCCTGAAGGAAATAAAATCGCAGGGCGGCGAAATATCGCTCGCGCTGGATATCAACAAGCGCTACCGCTTCTCCGTTTACGGAAAGCAGTTTATGATACCGCCGAATATCTCAACGGCAGACCTTCTCGATATCGTCGGCGATGTTTACGCGCTTATCGAAAGCGGGCTGCTCAACAAGCGCGTGTTCGACTTTATGTTCGCGGCGGGGCGCTTCGGCTTCGATACGCAGGACGTTATGTCGGTTCTGCCGGAAGTAAAGTCTCCCGAGGAAGTCGAGAGAACGCTCGCGAAGATATATGTTTGCGATCTCGGTCTCGACAAGATAGCGCTGCTCGATTCGGAAAACAAGCTGCAAAAGATAGTCGATCTTTCCGCTCCTATTTCCGATGAGGACAAGGCGCGCGCGGAGAAATTGGTGGTTTTGCGCGACGGCATGACAAAGCCGCAATACGCGGGCTTCGCGGAGTTCATTCTCACGGGCGCGAATAAGAACCGCTTGCGTGGATTGTATTCCGGCACGGAGGAGCCGAACCTCGTAATTATCGACCAGCTCCCGTATTACTACAAGCCCGTTCCTACGATAAGCCGCGAGGAGTTTGACAGACTGCGCGAGCAGGTAGGCAGGATCGCGAAATATGAGAGCTCCGCGCCCAAAGCTTACCGCAATTACTTCGCGCGCGATCTCAACGCCAAGCTTTACGGCTACGGCGGTGTGTGTCCGTGCTGCGGATACGAGACCGGCGTGCTTAACAGCTTTGTTGTGAAGAAGTTTTCGATAGGGCTTATGAACGGCGAGAAGGAGCAGAAGTTCAATTTCGCGCTGTATCTCTGCCACAACGACGCGGATGCCGCGGCAGGCTGGATAATCGACGACATAAGTGTCGGCGGTATGACCCCGTTCCTGTGGCTTGAGGAAATATCGCAGATAGACAACATCCCGCCGGAGTTTCTGTATTGCCGCATAAAGTACCGCAGACAGCTAAGCTGCGACATCTGCGAGCCGGACGCTAACGGTACGATGCTCATTGAGAATGTCTACGAGGGCGCTCCCGAGGTCTTTGATATGGTATTGACCCCGATGATGGCGGCTAAATGGTTCGAGGACAATATGGGCAAATCCGTTCCTATCGCGAGAGAGGAAACGGAAGACGAGATAGAGACGATGATAGGCGGTATGATCCCCGAAACTCCCGCTCCCGCGCCGGCACCGACGCCCGCGCCTTCGCCCGCTTCTTCCGGTTCGGGTCTGGGTCTGGATATGGAGCTTGGCGATGTATCCGCTCCCGCACCCAAAAAGCCCGCGCCGTCCAAGCGCCCGAGCTTAGAGCCGATGATGTCCGGCGACAGCGCCGCTCAGCACAAGCCCGCCGCGCAGCACACGACCCGCGAGATGAAGCCCCGCTATCCCGCGCCGGAGGGCGTAACTCCCAGAAAACCGAGAACGGAGCCTATGCAGGGCGACAAGAAGTAACGATCATACGAAAGGGCGAGATAAATTCTCGCCCTTTTTGTCTGTAGAACCCTGAAATGCTGTAACCTTTTGTAATTGATTGTAACCAAACTGTAATATAATTGTAACCGTTTTGTTGTTGAAATCCACAAGATGTAGTGGTATAATAATATCAAGGTAAGAGCCTGTATGTATACGCTATAATACTTCATCTTAAAAACAGATTTTCTATGGAGGTCACTATGCAGAACAAAACTAAGCTACATACTATCGGAACGGTGTTATTGATTTCAATAATGTTTACGGGCTGCGCGGGGTATGGAACGAAGCCTAATAATTCAACTGCGAATTCCACCCCCTATTCCGCCGACGGCAGTAATTCAGGGGATACAAGTTCGTCAACACCGTCAAGCAAAGCTTCAACGCCAAGCACATCGATCTCAACGGATTCCGCGTCCTCGGACACGTCAAGCACGGGTTTGCGGGTTGAAAATTGGGAGGATTTCATCGGCGCGGACGGACAGCCCGTGACGTCGGAGGGCGCAACCGTTGACGAGGACGGGCGCGTTACGCTCGACTATTGCTTCGTAAAGCTCCTGCCGCAGATCTATGACGACACGTTCAAAAATCCCGCTCTTATAAATTGGGACACGATGGAATTCGCGCCGCTTGACGGCTCATACACTCCCGAAATAAAAAGACTGAAAACGGGAGATGTCCTCGAAAACGGGCTTAAAGTCAAGGAAGCCTACCGCACGCTTTCGTATGAGGAGGTCATGGACGAGATGACCTGCGAGATTCGCCGCGAGTGGTGCGACAGCTTTGGAACGGTGAGCTTTGAAGGCGAAATCACGCTTAGTGGCGCGCTCTATTGCGTTCCTGAGGACGATTATATGGTTTTCGGCGGCGAGCTTTACTTCTTCCCCGACACGACCGGCGGCACGCAATTACCCGCCCAAAGCGGCATTACTCCGAGCGAGTATCGCATGTGGGAAAACGTTTATCCCAACGCGAAGCTCGCGGTGCGGAGCGGCACGATATACTACGTCGGCAACATTGACAAGGTAGACCTCGACGGAATTCTCGAAAGGGGAAAAGCCGCCGAAGTTACCGTAAAGCTCGGCAATATCCGCATAGAAAATTCCGATATTAACCACGGCGGCAGAGGCGGCGGATGCTTCGCGGAGATAGTTTCTATTGAAAAAATCAATAATTGATCATCGACAGAAAGGGGAAAGAACATGAAAAAATTAGCGGCTATTTTTGCGGCGGCGGTAATGGTGTTTACGATAGGGGCGTGCGTTCAGGGGAAGGCTTCCGATCCGCAGAGCAACGGTTCGGCGGCGGTCGTTCGGGAGTTCTGAAAGGCGCATCCATACCGCGCCGCGGCGCGGTATTGCATATAAAATGGGCGGCGGGTCATCAGACCTGCCGCCTGTCAATTGTCAATTATTAAATAATTATCATGCAGTCTCCGAACGAAAAGAACCTATACCGCTCCTCAATGGCAGTCTTGTACGCGGCGAGCGTTTTCTCGCGTCCAAGAAACGCGCTGACGAGCATTATAAGCGTGCTTTCCGGGAGATGAAAGTTTGTGATGAGCCCGTCGATACACTTGAATTCGTAGCCGGGGTATATGAAGATGCTCGTGTCGTCGGTGGCTTTGCCGCTTTGCGCCGCGCTTTCAAGCGTTCTGCACGAGGTCGTCCCGACGGCGATGACGCGTCCGCCGCGCTGTTTGCACGCGCGTATCTTTTCGGCGGTCTCGGGCGGGATCGAGTAGTGTTCCGTGTGCATTTTGTGGTCGAGAATATTGTCCTCCTTTACGGGTCGGAACGTCCCAAGTCCGACATGAAGCGTTACGAACGCCGTGTCAACGCCCATTTCGCGGCACTGTTCAAACTCCTTTTCAGTGAAGTGCAGACCCGCTGTGGGAGCCGCCGCCGAGCCTGTTTCGTGGCAGTAGATCGTGTTGTAGCGGTCGTTGTTTTGGAGCTTTTCGGTGATGTACGGCGGAAGCGGCATTTGCCCTATCCTGTCGAGAATATCGAAGAAGTCGCCCTCAAACGAAAACCGTGCGAGCCGATTTCCCCCTTCAAGCGTTTCGAGAATCTCCGCGGACAGTCCTTCGGGGAAATCCACCACAGCGCCGGGTTTTAAACGCCGTCCCGGCTTTACCATGGTCTCCCAGTCCGTGAGGCTCTGCCGCTTCAGCAGCAAAAACTCGCACGGAACGCCGGTATTACGCTTTTCTCCGTAAATTCTGGCGGGAAAAACGCGGCTGTCGTTCATTACGAGCAAGTCACCTTTTCTCAGGTGATCGCATATATTATAGAAGCGGTCGTGCGTTATCGCGCCGCTTTGCCTGTCGATACTCATAAGCCGCGAGCTGTCGCGCGGTTCAGCGGGGGTCTGCGCTATCAGCTCCTCGGGGAGGTCGTAGTAAAAGTCACTCTTTAACATTTTTTGTCCTCTTCTTTATTACTCTTCAACTATGTAGGTATCCATAATTATCTTTTTGCAATTATCACATTTATAAGCAGCAACAGCAGGATAACCAAAATTGTGATGGTCAGCCGCCAATTTTAAACCAATTTTAAACCATCCCATTTTATTCTCAGAATCATTCCAATATAAAAAACTCTTGTAAATCGACCTGCCGCTATTTCCCCGGACAAAACCCTCGTCCATTTCCTTTCCGCAGAACGGACATTTCATAAAATCATCCCCTGACATTTTTATTCCGATTTGTTATTCTATTCAATTACAAGTATACCATATTATTGCAATGTTGTCAACCGTCGTCAATATTACCAAAGTCCAAGTTTAAAAGCACAATAAATTCTCCGAAAATAGTACAATAACATATTGACAAAATCCTCATAATATGATACAATAGATAGTAATGATAGAGGTGCGGAGTAGATTAGTAGCGCGGCTTTGATGTCCCCCGGAGGGCGCGGCGCGAAAGGCGAACCGCCGAGGAGTGCACAGTCCGTGATGTGCATATCCGGTTGTACGTCGAACAGGCGTATGACTGTCATCGGGGTTGCTTGATGGAGTGCTATCGCAAATTGGATTTGCAGCATTAAACAGCATTGCCGATGATTTATCATCGGTTTTTTTTATTTTAAAAAGAGGAAGGTAACAACTATGAAACAGCAGTATAATGTCGGTATAATCGGCGCAACGGGAATGGTGGGTCAGCGCTTCGCGACCCTGCTCGAAAATCATCCGTGGTTCAAGGTGACGGCTTTGGCGGCTTCTCCGAGAAGCGCGGGCAAGACTTATAAAGAGGCGGTCGGCTCGCGCTGGCTTATGGATACTCCCATGCCCGCTTCCATGGCGGACATCATCGTGGATGACGCTACCGCGGATATCGAAAAGATCGTGGCTAAGGTGGACTTCGTGTTCTGTGCGGTGGATATGAAGAAGGACGAGATAAAAGCGCTTGAGGAGCGCTACGCGAAGGCGGAGTGCCCCGTAATGTCGAACAACTCCGCGCACCGCTTCACGCCCGACGTTCCGATGATAATCCCCGAGGTAAACCCCGATCACGCTGCTATCATTGAGGCGCAGAGAAAGCGTCTCGGAACAAAGCGCGGATTTATTTCGGTAAAGTCCAACTGTTCTATACAGAGCTACGTGCCTGCTTTGTCGCCGCTGAGAAAGTTCGGTATCACGGAAGTTCTCGCGTGCACATATCAGGCGATATCGGGCGCGGGCAAGACCTTCGAGACATGGCCCGAAATGGTGGATAATCTTATCCCGTTCATCGGCGGAGAGGAGGAGAAGTCCGAACAGGAGCCGCTGAAGGTTTGGGGCAAGATTGAGGGCGGCGAGATCGTAAAGTGCGACAAGCCGCTTATCACCACGCAGTGTCTGCGTGTTCCCGTTTCGAACGGTCACTTCGCGGCGGCGTTCGTGAGATTTGAAAACAAGCCCTCCATCGAGGAGATAAAGAAGATATGGGCTGAATATAAGGGCGAGCCGCAGGAGCTCGGTCTCCCGTCCGCTCCGAAGCAGTTCCTCAATTATTTCGAGGAGGACAATATGCCTCAGGCGAAGCTCCACCGCGGTCTTGAGGGCGGCATGGCGATCTCGATTGGCAGACTTCGCCCCGATACTCAGTATGACTACAAATTCGTGTGCCTGTCACACAACACGCTCCGCGGAGCGGCGGGCGGCGCCGTTGAAATGGCGGAGCTGCTGGCGGCAAAGGGTTACCTTGACT
The DNA here is from genome assembly GCA_964454205.1 of uncultured Ruminococcus sp. Lineage (GTDB taxonomy): Bacteria > Bacillota > Clostridia > Oscillospirales > Ruminococcaceae > CAG-115. The sequence goes on along the minus strand of CAYVSV010000016.1, from coordinate 26,046 downwards.
GATTATAGCAAACGACATAAAGATCGTACTTTGGTTTTAAAAATGCTGCATTGATACGTTTTCCCCCGCGTTTCAAAGGGGAAACTCTCGTGTCGTTTGCTATAACTTTTCACTGCGAAAGGATTTTGTTATGAGTAAGACTATTTTCACGGGCTGCGCAACCGCTATCGCAACTCCCATGAACGCGGACGGCTCGATAAACTATGAGGAGTTCGGCAGACTTATTGATTTTCAGATAGATAACGGGATAGACGGTCTTGTTATCTGCGGAACTACCGGCGAGTCGGCTACTATGACGGACGAGGAGCACCGCGAGGTGATCCGTTACGGCATCGAGCGCGTCAACCGCCGAGTTCCCGTAATAGCGGGCGCGGGCAGCAACGACACAGCATACGCTGTCGAGCTTTCAAAAGAGGCGGAGAAAATGGGCGCGGACGCTCTTTTGCAGGTCACTCCGTACTACAATAAGGCTTCGCAGCGCGGTCTGGTAAAACATTTCACGGCTATAGCGGACGCGGTGAATATACCGATAATGCTGTACAACGTGCCCTCGCGCACGGGCTGTAATATTGCCGCGGACACCTATATCGAACTTGCAAAGCACCCGAACATTACCGCCGTTAAAGAGGCGAGCGGCAATATGAGCACGGTAATGGCGATCTCCGCGTACACAGACCTCGATATTTACTCGGGCAACGACGACGAAGCGCTTTGCTGCATGGCGCTCGGCGGAAAGGGGCTCGTTTCCGTGACCTCCAACGTCGCTCCGCGCGAAAAGCACGACGAGATAACACTGTACCTTGAGGGAAAGCGCGAGGAAGCGCTCGCTGTCGCGAGAAAGCTCTTAAAGCTCGATAAGGCGATGTTTATGGACGTAAATCCCATTCCCGTAAAGGAAGCGCTGAACATCATGGGCTTCAAGGCTGGCGAGTGCCGTCTGCCGCTCTGCTCTATGTCGGAGGATATGAACGCAAAGCTCAGGGCTGTTATGGAGGATATGGGACTTGCCGGTTCCGTAAAATAAAATTCCAAGATTTTAGCGGTTTTCCACGCCGGAGGCGGGGAAAACCGCCATTAGATCAAATAATACAGGAGTTGCAAAAAATGACAAAGATAGCTATAACAGGAGCCTGCGGTCACATGGGCCGCGTTATCGCGGGAATGATAGGCTCTCGCGGCGATTGCTCCGTCTGCGCGGGAATAGATATGGCGGGGGAGGAGTACGGCGGTTTTCCGCTCGTGCGGAGCGTGTTCGACCTCACCGAAAAGCCCGACGTTATAATCGACTTTTCGCACCCCTCGGCTCTGCCCGATCTGCTGAATTACTGCAAGATGAACAATGTCCCGCTTGTTATCGGAACGACGGGATATTCCGACGCGGAAAAGGAGCAGATAACCGCGGCGAGCTCCGGGATACCGGTTTTTTTCACGTTCAATATGTCTCTGGGTATAAATCTGCTGGCGGAGCTCGCGAAGAAAGCCGCGCAGGTCCTCGGCGGACAGTTTGATATCGAGATAGTGGAAAAGCACCACAACCGCAAAAAGGACGCGCCCTCGGGCACGGCGATAATGCTCGCCGAGGCGATAAACGAGGAGCTCGGAAACTCGAAGCATTACATTTACGACCGCCACGCCGTCCGCCGTCCGCGAGACAAGGACGAGATAGGTATGCACTCCATACGCGGCGGAACGATCGTCGGAGAGCACGACATAATCTTCGCGGGTCACGACGAGGTGATAACGCTGTCGCATCAGGCGCAGTCGCGCGAGGTTTTCGCGGCGGGCGCGGTAAACGCGGCGGTGTTCCTCGCGGGAAAGCCCGCGGGTCTGTACGCGATGGGAGATCTGATCAAGGGGGATAATTAAATGAATATTGAAGTTACGGAAAGCGTATCCGCGGTATCGTTCAACAACGTTCCGCTCAACAAGACGATAATGGAGGACACGCTGAAAATAGTCGCGAAGGCGGGCGTGAATGTCGATATGATCTCGATGACAGCGCCTACCTCGGAGATATTCAGCTTCGGGTTTACGGTGAACGACGAGGATATGCCCAAGCTGCTCGGAGCATTAAAGGAGCTGCGCGAGAACGGCTGTGTTTCTCCGATGATAAACAGCGGAAACAGGAAGATCGTTGTAAAAACGGGCGAAATGACCGATACGGTAGGCTTTGCGGCGCGCGTTTTCGAGATACTCAACCGGCTTGAGGCAATGATATTGATGATAACCACGGGCGTGGACGAAATATCTGTGCTTATCCGCGACGCGGACGCGGACGACGTTGTTTCGGCGTTTGAGAAGGAGCTCGGCTGATGTCGGTATTGAGGTTTCTTGCAGAGAGCACTCCTATAAGCGCTCTTGAGAGCGTTTCCGCCGAGGAAAGCGCCGTGCCAACTCTCGGGGACGCGGTGGACGCTATCGTGGAGCACCCGGATGAGACGCTGCCGCTGCTCGGTGAGTTTTTCAAGAATTTGGGCAGTTCGCTTATGGTGATGCTCCCAAAGCTTATTTTTGCGCTTGTGGTGCTGATAGTCGGCGTTATCGTAACGAAGCTTGTGCTGTTCGGGCTGTCGAGGGGTCTTGGCAGGACGAAGCTCGATCTTACGGTCACAAAGTTCACGACGCAGGTAGCGAAGATAGTGCTGTATCTTGTACTGATAACGATAGTGCTGAGCCTTCTCGGTATTCCCTCAACTTCGATAATCACGGTTATCGGAACGGCGGGAGTAGCTATCGGGCTGGCGCTTCAGGATTCGCTGTCGAATGTTGCGGGCGGTTTTCTGCTTATGATAAACAAGCCGTTCAAGATAGGGGATTACATAATCTCAAACGGCGTTGAGGGCACGGTGGCGCAGATCTCGGTTTTGTATACTCGGCTTAACTCCGGGTCCAATCAGGCGGTGTTTATACCGAACGGAATGGCTGTAAACGCTACGATAATCAACAACAACGGCAACACGACGCGCCGCGTACAGATGGAGTTTTCGATCTCCTACAACGACGATTTCGGCGAGGCGAAGCGCATTATCCAGGAATTGCTGGACGCGCACCCGAAAATACTCCACGAAGAGCCCACGCTTGTTGTTATGAAGGAGCACGGCTCGAGCGCGATAATCATAATGGCGCGCGCGTGGTGCAAAACGGCGGATTATTGGGACGTATACTATGATCTCAACGAGCAGGTCCGCGCGGCGTTTGTTGAGAACGGCATTGAGATACCGTTCAATCAGCTTGACGTTCACGTAAAGGAGCAATAACCAAAGATTGCGCTTTAAGAGCGATACTCATACAGAAATTTTCAGCCATAGTATTTTTGATCATAAGTCCAAAATACTATGGCGTTTCTATTGACATAACAGTTTTTTTGATGAATAGTTTTTGTCAGACAAATCGGAATTTTCAACGGGAGGGATCTAATGTTATTAGCAAAAAGTAATAATGGTTGGGAGTTACACACAATTACAAATGGCAGACTGTCTTGTGATAATTTTAATTTAATGCCCGATGACATTGAGCGAATAGAAAAAATGCTTCAACCTGAATTTAAGAGCTCAATGAAGAACGAACACATTATGATCGGTTATGATAATTGGTCGGGAGTTTTTATCATGCAAATGCCGGGAATCGAAACATATTCCTCCGATGATGTAATAAAGAAAATATATGATTTTCTGTCAAATTCCGATCTATGCAAATAACCCGATAATTATAATAAGCCCGAAATCAGTTGAAAAACTGCTTTCGGGCTTCTATATGAGTATCTCACTTAGGGCGCGGTATTTTTATTTAGGTCCGTATTTGCCGGCTTTTGCTCTATCAATTTCGTGAGCGCGTTCAGCGCCGCGTTACGCTCTTCCTCCGAGAGCCGTCCGCCGCCGCGCGTGCGGAACTTCGCCGAGACCCTCCTCGCGCTGCGCCCGAGATCTGGAGCGTCGGCGACGTTCACGCTGTATGCCTCGCACGTTCTTTCCTCGTCTCCGAAAAGGTAGTTCAGCGTGAGCTTGTGCGTTTTGCCGGAGATCAGCATAAGCGCCGTCGTCTCATTTTCGTTGTAGCTCTCCCCGAGCGTTCCTTCGCTGAATTCGCGGGAACCGCTTAATACCGCCGTTTTCCCGTCGTCCGCCGCCGTCATTCCGTCTCCGTTTTCGGTTATGGAGAGCATGGGGAGAAGCGAAGTCTTATTGCCTGCGCTGTCCGCGAGAAGGTCAAGCAAGGTAGTCTTGGGCGAAACTCCCATGCGGTTCGCGTTTTCTATAAGCGAGAGCGGCTTTTCCGCGGAAGTGACTCCCTCCGTGAATTTAAGAGCACCTATTTCCGCGGCGGTCTGCCCGTTTTCCGTACAGCACACCGGCATATTGAGACTGCACCGCAAATCGAAATACAACGTTTTCAGAGCGTCGGCGGCGTTTGCTTTCGCAAAGCCGTCCCCGAGTATCAGGAGCTTCGTCTCGCTCATGTAAATGCGCTTGCCGTCCACAAGTGAGATGTTGTCGATAGCTCCAGCGAGGGTTTCTCCCTCGCCCGTCACTCTTATCACATTCTCCTGCGAGGCGTCTATCGTGTCGCCGCCGCTTCCTCCGTTGCTGAACAGCAGCGCGCTTACGATATATTTCCCGTCGTAATCCACCGCCGCGGCTTCTATTATCGCGCGGTTCCCAAGCTCCGTGGAGTCGGAGCAGCCCGTTAATGTCATAAGAGCCGCAGCAGCGGTCAAGATAAACGCTTTCTTCATGGCGTGGCTTCCTTTCTCGGGGCGTGTCCCGCTCGATAGACCTCGGCAAGCGCGTTCTCGGCACTCAGGAGCATAACGCTGCTCCTGAACGCCGCGGCTAGCGCCCACACCGCCGCCGCAAATCCGTCCAGCCGCTTGAAAAGCGAGATGTCGGACAGGGAAGCCGCGGCGAGGAACGGAAACTCGCATTGCCCGTACATTTCCCGCAGGATAAGGCATTCGGCGCAGCATATCATCAGAACAAAAACCGCGGAGAACAGCGTGAACAGCACGGCGGTACGCCCGAGACCGCTGTGATGTTTTGTCGTGACATAGGGCAGCATTGCCGCGAAAATAAGGTAATCGCCGCCGCGGATAACGCGTTCAAAAATATCGGAGAGCAGCGCGGAGTTGTCGCCGGGGTCAGAAAAGCTCTCGAACGAGGCGCGGTTTATAAACGGAATATCGGCGAGCATGACCGAGAGCGTGACTACCGCGGCAGCTATCAGGAAGATAGCGCCCGACCGCGCGAGAGCCTCCGTTCCCATAAACGCCGAGCATACCGCGAAAGCCGCCGCGATCGTGAAAATAAGCCAAAGCGGAGCGTCCGGCACGAGGTTTTTCGAGGCGAACTGCGAGAGATTTATAAGCGTGCGCAAGGAAGCCGCCAAAAGCAGCAGCGCTGCGAATATCGCCCCCGTCCAGCCGAAAAACTTGTTTTTGTTGTAGACGGCGCGGTGGATATTGTTCCCCTTGTAGGAATACACGATAAGCGGCAGCGCGAGCAAAAACCGTATCACCTCGGAAATGATAACGGCGACGACAGCCTCCGTCGGAGTTGCCGAAGCGGTTCGCGGATAGACTATCTCGGCGCTGAGCCGCGATAGTATCATAATGCAGAAAAGCTGCGAGGCGCTAATCTTGGGATAATTTTCGGTCATTTCGTTCCCTTCTTTCGGAAATTTTTCGGAAATAATTATAAGCTGTCGGCTCCGTTGAGATTTTGCAGGGTAACGTCTCCCTTAGCCATATGTTTCCAATTCGCCCTTATGAGCATATCGCGCGATGCCTTCGGAGAGAAGGGCGAGATAGGCGCCATATACGGTATGCCGTAGGTGTTGAGCGAGCACATCTTTATCGTTACGGCTCCCGCTGTAAGGATAAGCCCGTACAATCCGAAAAATCCGCCCGCCAGGATATACAGAAATCTCAAAACCACGATTTTCTCGTAATTCTGCGGCACGACAAAGCTGCACAGCCCAGAAAGCGCCACGATAAGCACCATCGGCGCGCCGACAAGCCCCGCGCTTACCGTGATGTCCCCGATGACCAAGCCGCCCACCACTCCGATAGCGTGACCTATGGGCCGCGGCAGACGTATTCCCGCTTCCCTTAATATCTCGTACATGAAGTGTATGAACAAGCACTCCACCATAAGCGAAAATGGCGCGGTCTGCTCCGCCGCCGCAAGGTTCAGGATAAGAGTGGAGGGCAGCATTTCGGGGTTGTAGCTCGCCACCGCCACATAAGCTCCCGGTAAGAACAGCGTGATAAAATACGCGGTTATCCGCACAAGCCTGATAAACGCCGCGTAAAAGGGCTTTTGCGTGTAGTCGTCAAGCGTCTGAAAGCTCTCGATGAAAAGGTGCGGCACTATCAGCGCAAACGGCGTTCCGTCCACGAGTATCCCGACGCGCCCTTCGTATAGCTTCGCCGCGAAGGTATCGGGGCGCTCGCAGCTTCCGCACTCGGAGAAGAACCAGCCGCCTTCGCCCTCAAGATAGGGCTGGATATAGCCGCTTTCCAGGATCGTGTTGAGGTCGACGGACTTCAGCCGCTGCTTTACGTTTTCGAGGAGCTTGGGGTCTGCCTTGTCGGAAATGTAGCACACACAAATGTCCGTGTTGGAGCGCGAACCGAGCTGCTGCATCTCGAACACGAGGGTAGGGGATTTTATCCGCCGCCGTATCAGCGACATATTTGTGCGGATAGCCTCCACAAAGCCCTCGCGCGAGCCGCGGACGTTGAGCTCGCTTGTGGGCTCGTCCACGCCGCGCGTTTTGTAGCCCTGTATGCCTATGCCTATGGAGCTCGCGCAGCCGTTTATCAGTATGACGGCAAAGCCTGACTGCAATTTCAGCACAAGATCGCCGAGCGTTGTGAGCTCAAGCTGCTCCGCCGCCGTGAGGTATTCGTTGAACAGCCGCGACATAAGCTCCCCGGGAGGTATGCGGTCGTCGTTCCCGATGGCGTTCAGCTTGCCGTAGACCAGCTCCGCCAGGGTGTCCGTGCCGGTCATGCCCTCGCAGGTGAGCACCGCTATGCGGTTTTGTCCGACGGCTCCGGGCTTTATGATAACATCCGATGAATTGTCGGTGAATATTTTTATGTTGTTCAGGTTCTCGTCCAGAGACATTGTTATAGGAAGTCTCGGCGAGAGCCGTTCGCGTATGCTCTCTTCCATTTTATCGCTCCTTTTTACTGTTTAAAAGTATTTTTCACAAAAGTTATTGATTTATTCGGGAAAAAGTGCTAAAATGTAAACAGGATGTGCAGTTTCGATCTTATACTAATTCACCGTCAAAGTGTAGACAAAAACCAAGCTTCGATTTAAAGAAATATCGCACAAACAAGTCTATATGTTGATCGTGAATTAGTATTATGCGGTTCACCCCGCCGACGGCGGGGTGAATCTCGGGTTTGTTATTGTTTCTGTATCGGAGATGTTGATATGATAAAAAAGCTTATAATGGATATGATAGAGTACTACGCGGGCGACCCGAAAAGGATACAGCATTTTCTGAAGGTTCACGAGCTCGTGGGGCTCATAGCCGTGAACGAAGGTCTGGACGATAAGACCGTCGCTACGATAGAAGCAGCCGCGGCTGTCCACGACGTTGGGATAAAGATAGCCGAAAAGCTGTACGGCGTGTGCACCGGCAAGCATCAGGAGCAGCTCGGACCGCCCATGGCAAAGCGTATGCTCGCGAACGTGGGCTATCCGGAGGACATAACCGAGCGAGTGTGCTATATCGTCGGGCATCACCATACCTACACCGATATAGACGGCGTCGATCTTCAGATACTCATAGAGGCGGACTTCATAGTAAATCTTTACGAGGACGGTGTTTCAAGAGACGGTATTCTTGAGGCGTACAACAACATCTTTAAGACGGAGAGCGGGAGAGCGCTCTGCCGCATGATGTTCGGGATATAATAAAATGCGCGGTCGAGCGTTATCGCTCGGCCGCGCATTACTTTTTTATTCCTCCGGCGGGCAGTCGCTGTCCGCCTCGTTGCGTTCGTTGAACAGCCTTACAAGGTTCTCCATCTCCTCTTCGGTGAAGGAAACTCCCTTGCTCATTCGGGTGTGATCGGGCGACCAGTCGCGGATGTCGAATTTCGGGTCTTTGCCGTTCCAGCTCACCATATTAAGCTCGCGGGTCCAGCCCTTTGTCGCTTCGGAGATCACTCCGAGCGATTTTGTGATCTCAAATGTAATGTCTGCCATGTCATTCTTCCTCCTGTGTTCTTTTTTTGGCGCTGCCGCCCGGTCATTTTCCGGAAGCGGGCTCTTTTTTCTTTTTCAGCTTGGTTGTGTCGGCGGCTACGATGTTGTCGTACACCGCGTGATATTTCGGCGGGACGAGCTTGTTAAGATGCAGCTTCCCGAAGAACCACTTCTTGAAATCCGCCTTTTCGTATATTTCGTTTAGGTATGTGTTTATGTGGTTTCGTTCGCCGTTTCCGAGCAGGAAGTCCTGCATTTTCGCGGGTGGCTCGTAGGTGACTATAAAATCCACCTTGTTATCGGCTTTTTTCAGATTTTCCAGACCCTCGGCAAGCTCTTCGTCGCTCGGTATCTCGCGCTGCCACCAATTTGAGCCCTCGCTGAGCTCGTAGATGTCGTCGGTCTGTCCGCCGCCGAACGCGAACACCGTCTTTTCCGCTATCTCGTAGAGCTGCCCGCGCATAAGCTGCCGCAGCCTTCCGCTTATCTGGCGCGTTTTTCCGCCGCACCACTCGCTTACTTCATATTGCTCCAGCAGATCGTAATTTTCGTGAGAGCCCTCCACAAACAGCACATTATACGGAAGCTTCCCGATTTTTTTCAGCGTTTTCTTTTCCTTCGGGCTCCCGTCCCAGATGAACCCGAAGTCGCCGCAGATTATCAGCGCGTCGTTCTTTTTCAGCTTTCGCAGGGCGGGGTCCTTGAACCGCGAGATGTCCGCGTGCGTGTCGCCTGTTATGTATATCATGAAAACCTCCGATGGAACAAATTTTCGATAACCTCTTATGTACTTTACTGTCTCCGGCGCGGAAGCGCCGAAAACCTTTGTGCGTTCCTCCGCCGCGGGCGGGGAGAAGCGCGGTTCACGGTCATTTGTTACATTTTGTGAACAAATCTTACAAAATTCTTACAATTTTCAAAAAGCCCTTTACATTTGCCTATATAATTTGGTATAATATAATCAGAGCATGGAATATACGGGGAAATTTACTCCCTTTAATATAATAACCGAAAAAAGAGGATTTGTCTATATGAAAAAAACAAAAATTTTCACAATATTTTTCTCCTTTATCCTGTTATTTTCTGCATTTAGTACAAATTTGACAAGTTACGCCGTGTTTTCGCCGACATTCGAGCTTTACAGCGAGGGCGTTTATATGGTAAATATCGACTCCGGGATAGTCGTTGCCTCCAAAAATCCCGACAAGAAGCTCTATCCCGCTTCCACCACAAAGATCATGACCTGCCTTGTCGCCCTGGAGAACGTAAAGGATTTCAACGCGCACGTTGACGCGCCCTACGACTGCTTCAACGAGTTCACATGGGATTCAAGCTCCGAGTTCTACAACCCCAACTTCGCCGGAGCTTCAAACGCAGCTATCGAGCCCTGGCAGGACGAGCTCACATATAACGACTGCCTGTACGCGCTTATGCTTTACTCCGGGTGCGAGGCAGCGAATATAATCGCTTACAACATCAGCGGAAGTCTCGAGAAGTTTACCGAGCTTATGAACGAGACCGCGCAGAAGATAGGCTGTACAAACACGCATTTCTCCAACGCGCACGGTCTGTTCGACGAGAACAACTACACCACAGCCTACGACCTCTACCTCATCACGAGATACGCCCTCGACAAGTACCCCGGATTTATGAAATACTGCTCTCTAGACGAATACGATATGCCGGCGAACGACAATAATCCCGACGGCTATACGATCTACACGACCAACCGCCTTATGAAACCGGACAGCGAATATTATGTCCAGGGCGTTTCCGGCATTAAAACGGGCAGCATGAACGAGTATATACTCAAAAAGAACGGCGTGTTCGACGAGGAGAACCCCTTGGAGGGCTTTTGCTCGCTCGTTTCGCTGTGCGAGAAGAACGGCTACAAGTATCTTATCGTAACGCTCCAGGCGCCTTGGAAGGATGAGGACGGCTACACGGGCGTAACGAGCTTTTCCGATCACAAAAGGCTCTACGAGTGGGCATACGACGAATTCGAGCGCAAGCAGATAGTCGGCGTAAATCAGCAGGTAATGGAAATAGAGGTGGAGATGGGCAAGAACACCGACAGAGTGGGTATTGTCACCACGGAGGAATTTTACACGCTCATCCCGAAGAGTCTCGACAGCACCGCAATACAAAAGATAACCCCCACGGTTGAGCCGTTTACCGCGCCCGTGGAGAAGGGCGAGCCCGTCGGAGAGCTTGTGCTGAAGCTCAACAACGAAACGCTTGCCACGATACCGCTCGTAACCGAGGACACCGTCGCGCTCGACAACATTGCGAAATACAAGGACAGGGTAAAGACCGTCATGGGATCGCCCGGCGTAGTGGCTTCGTTTATTATCCTCGGGGTGACGATAATCGCGTTTGCGGTATCGAAGACGGTCTCAAAGTCCATTCTCGCCAACAGCGCCGATATGCAGAGAAGGCGCAAGATACAGATGGCACCCTCAAACCGTCCCAATAACACTACAAGGCGCAGATGATGAATATTAATTTTATCGCCATGGGGAAGCTCAAGGAGAGCTATTTTCGGGAGGCGTGCGCCGAGTATCAAAAACGGCTGTCGGCGTTCGCGAGGGTCACGGTAAAGGAGCCGGTGCCCGCCGATCTTCCGCAGAGTCCGAGTCTCGCGCAGATAGAGCAGGTGCTCGAGCACGAGGCGGAGCTGATACGCGCTTCTATGAAAAGCGGATACGGGATAGCGCTCTGCGTAGAGGGAAAAGAGCTTTCGAGCGAGGGACTTGCGAAAAAGCTGGAGGAGCTTGGCACGAACGGCGTTTCAACGGTGAATTTCATTGTGGGGAGCTCGTTCGGGCTGGCGGAGAGCTTAAAGCGCGAGTGCGGGTTAAGGCTGTCGATGTCCACGATGACGTTTCCTCACAGCCTTGCGAGGGTTATGCTGTTTGAGCAGGTTTATCGGGCGTTTTCGATAATCAACAACTCAAAATATCACAAGTAAAACGGCGCGGTTCTTGAAACCGCGCCGTTAAGTTTATACGTCGTACTTTTCAACAATTTCATCGTAGATGTCTTGGCGGAAGTCCGCTTCGTCGTATACGCCAAGCTGCCAGCTGTCAGCAAATGCAAGCCTGCTGTTCCGCGAGGCGGAGATTTTTGTGGGGAAGCGCGCGTCGGAGTCTCCGCAGCACCAATAAATATCTGCATTCGTTTCCTTGCGGAGGAAGAATATCCATTCGTCGCCCTTTTGCATGGGGGTAAGATCGCTGAAGGTTATCAGCTTTCCCTCCGCGACCCCATAACGCTGTCCAATCGTAAGCTCATCGCCGACGTTTATGTCGCCCCTCAACACGTTTGTTACTTTAATCGTGTTATATGATCTGATGTCAGTTATAATATCTTTTTCAAAGTGCGCCGAATATTCATAAGTAACATCGGTTTCGGCGTCGTTGATAAATTCGCCTACAACGGCTATTTCGTTGAATTTCTCCAACGCGTCAAGATCGTCAATAACTATTCTGTCCGACATTCCTGTTCGTACAAGCTCAAGGTCGGAAAAGGCATTTTTTTCGGTCGTGCCATTGCAAGCCGTGAGTAAAACGCAAGCCGCAAGAGCTGCAATGATAGATATAAGTTTTTTCATAATCAGTACCCCCATTTCCACATTATGCAAGTTTTGTCATGTGACGTAATTGTTGCCGATGTTGCTCCATCATTATCTCCCGGAAAACCTTGGTTCATTATTGCCTTAGGCAGTCCGTTTATAGTATGCGTATAAGCGCTTGGGTCATTAGCAGGGTGACAAAGTTTTAATGCGTGTCCAACTTCATGAACAAATGTTTTTCGTGCGGCGGCGGTCGGATCGCTTGCAGCGTTGAAGATATTTGGGTCGGTATTAATAACGATTGTAACGTAATTCCAATTTGAGTTAAGGTTTTCATCTATAGGCTCCAACTCTCCGGATGAACCATATATCAAAGTTTCTCCTAACGTTCCATCTGTATATTTTTTCCCCAAAACTACCATTTCTCCGGAAAGAGATGGCATTCCCGATGACGAATAAACAAGGCTAACCATAGCATTATCACTAATATTGTTCCAATTATAACCCGCTGAATAGACATCGGACCAATTCAACATATTGGTTTGGGCACTTGTAGTGATTCTTAAAAGAATTTTGGCATCGCTTTTGCCTATGTACGTTCCATTCCAATAATCGAACATATGAGCCGACGCAGTACTTGTAAGTGCGATTGCACCGACAAGCGCCCCCGCAAGTATTGGAGCTATTCGCTTCTTAAAACCTCATTTTCTTGTTACCTCCTAAAATTATTGTAAGTTTATAGGAACTTTATTCCTATGAACATATTATATTACATTGTAACAACTTATGTCAATAGCCCTTGCGCAAGATGTCAATATCTTGCGTGAAAGGTAAAAAAAATGTATGTATGCACAAATTTTGAGCCGTAAAATTGTTGCTTTTTACGAATATCACTGCTGAAATATATTATGTTAGATCAAATAAAACGGCGCGGTTCTTGAAACCGCGCCGTTAAGTTTATACATCGTACTTTTCAACGATCTCGTTGTAGATGTCTTGTTTAAAGTCTGCCTTGTCGTATACACCTAGCTTCCAGCTATCGGCAAACGCTAGACGGCTGTTTTGGGAAGCAGAGTTTTTTGTGGGGTAGCGCCCGTCGGAATCACAAGTGACCCAATAATAATCATCTTTGTAGTCTTTGTCGAGGAAGAATATCCATTCATCGCCTTTTTGCATAGGAGTAAGGTCGCTCCATGTAAACAGCATTCCATCGGCTATACCATCTAACTGAGCGATTTTAAGTGTATCTCCAACATTTACATCGCCTATCAATACCTCTTTTACTTCTATTGTGTTATAGGATTTTGCAAAAGAGATAATATTTTTATCAAAATATGCTGAATATTGATACTTTATATCAGACACGGGGTCATCAATAAACTTGCCCACAACAGCAATATCACAGTTGTCCTCCAATTCTTTAAGGTCGGAAACTACCATTCTGTCAAGAAATCCCGTTCTTACAAGTTCTACGCCGGCGAAAACACTGGAGCTTTCGGGCGATTTGCTGCAAGCCGTGAGAGAAACGCATGCCGCAAGGGCTGCGATGATTGATAAAAGTTTTTTCATAATCAGTACCCCCATTTCCACATTACGCAAGTTTTGTCATGCGACGTAATTGTTGCTGATGTAGCTCCGTTTAGAGATCCCGGATATCCCGGATTCATTATCGCATTAGGCAGTCCATTTATGGTATGCGTGTAAGCATTTGGGTCATTAGCAGGGTGACAAAGTTTTAAAGTATGTCCAATTTCATGAAGAAAAGTTTTTCGAGCAGCGGCAGTTGGATCACTAGCGTTGTTAAAGACAGTTGGATTGATATTCATAGTGATTTGAGCGTAAGACCAATCCTCGTAAGAAAGAGCCTCATTAGGGTATCCACTTGAATTATATGGAGTTGTCTTACCATAAACTTTATTTCCAAGATTCTCCCCTATAACTAACATTTCTTCAGATAATGATGGCATTCCCGATGACGAATAAACAAGGCTAATCTCAGCATTATAACTAATGTTGTTCCAATTATAACCTGCCGAATAGACATCATTCCAATTCAATAAACTGGTTTGGGCACTTGTGGTGATTCTCAAAAGAATTTTGGCATCGCTTTTGCCAACGTAATTTCCTTCCCAATAATCGAACATGTGTGCCGACGCAGTGCTTGTAAGTGCGATTGCACCGACAAGCGCCCCCGCAAGAATGGGAGCAATTCGTTTCTTAAACTTCACTTTCTTGTTACCTCCTAAAATTATTGTAAGTTTATAGGAACTTTATTCCTATGAACATATTATATTACATTGTAACAACTTATGTCAATAGCCCTTGCGCAAGATGTCAATATCTTGCGTGAAAGGTAAAAAAAATGTATGTATGCACAAATTTTGAGTCGTAAAATTGTTGCTTTTCACGAATATCGCTGCTGAAATATATTATGTTAGATCAAATAAATCGGCGCGGTTTCAAGAACCGCGCCATTAAGTTTATACGTCGTACTTTTCAACGATCTCGTTGTAGATGTCTTGGCGGAAGTCCGCTTCGTCGTATACGCCAAGCTGCCAGCTGTCGGCAAATGCAAGCCTGCTGTTCCGAGCGGCGGAGGTTTTGGTGGGGTAGCGGGCAGCCGAATCCCCTATACACCAATAAAGATTTGTATCAACCTTATGGAGGAAAAATACCCATTCGTCACCTTTTTGCATAGGAGTAAGGTCGCTTATAGTATACAGCTTTCCATCTTCGATGCCGCAATACTGACCGAGCGTTAGCTCATCGCCAACGTTTACATCTCCCTTCAATACTTGTTTAACCTCTATGGTATTACGGGATTCGAAAAAGGTGATAATATCTTTTCCGAAGTACGCAGAATATTCATAAGTAATATCGGATACGGGATCATCAATAAATTCGCCTACAACAGCTATTTCGTTGTATTTTTCCAATTTTTCTAGATCTTCGATCACCATTCTGTTTGCCATTCCCGTTCGAACAAGCTCAACCTCGGCAAATATATCGGAGTTCTCGGGCGTGCTGCTGCAAGCCGTGAGTGAAACGCAAGCCGCGATCGCAGTGATAAAAGAAATAAGTTTTTTCATAGTTATGCCCCCCATTTAGCTATTAAGTTTGATTTGTCGTGAGCAGTAATCGTTCCCGATGTTGCCCCACCTTTATCCCCCGGAGCGCCCTGGTTCATTATTGCGATCGGCAATCCATTTATAGTATGCTCAGGTAAACTGTCGTGTTTATATGGATGACTAAGTTTTAACGCATGCCCTATTTCATGCAAAAAAGTCATTTTTGCGGTGTTTGAAGGATTGCTTGTCTCTTTAAAGTAAGTTGTATTGGTGCTCATATATATTTGACTATAAGACCAATCAGTGTTGAGAGCATAATCATCCCAACTTTTCATTGGATTTCCGTTTGAATCATAAAAGATAGTTTCACCCAATGTATCATCTTCATAATATTTTCCCACAACCAACATTTCTCCCGAAAATGATGGCATACCGGATGATGAATAAATGAGACGCACGTTAACTTTACTGCTGATATTATTCCAATTATAACCTGCTGAGTATACATCAGTCCAATTAAGCAGATCAGTCTGTGCGCTTGTACTTATTCTAAGAAGAAGATCGGCACCGTTCTGTCCTATGTACTTCCCGCTATAATAATCATATGGGTGCGCCGACGCAGTACTTGTAAGTGCGATTGCACCGACAAGCGCCCCCGCAAGAATGGGAGCAATTCGTTTCTTAAACTTCACTTTCTTGTTACCTCCTAAAATTATTGTAAGTTTATAGGAACTTTATTCCTATGAACATATTATATTACATTGTAACAACTTATGTCAATAGCCCTTGCGCAAGATGTCAATATCTTGCGTGAAAGGTAAAAAAAATGTATGTATGCACAAATTTTGAGTCGTAAAATTGTTGCTTTTCACGAATATCGCTGCTGAAATATATTATGTTAGATCAAATAAATCGGCGCGGTTTCAAGAACCGCGCCATTAAGTTTATACGTCGTACTTTTCAACGATCTCGTTGTAGATGTCTTGGCGGAAGTCCGCTTCGTCGTATACGCCAAGCTGCCAGCTGTCGGCAAATGCAAGCCTGCTGTTCCGCGAGGCGGAGATTTTTGTGGGGAAGCGCGAATCGGAATCCGCCGTATAACCGCAAATATCAGAATCTGTGTCTTTACAGAGAAAGAATATCCATTCGTCGCCCTTTACCATGGGAGTAAGATCGCTGACGGAATATAATGTCACATCGTCGATCCCGTAAAGCTGTTCGATAACGAGTTTATCGCCGATTTTTACATCACCCATCAATACTTGTTTTACTTCTATGGTATTGTAGGAGCGCGGGAACGTCAGAATTTCTTTTTCAAAATAATCTGAGTATGTGTAAGTATTATCCGATACGGCATCATCGATAAATTTGCCTACAACTGCGATGTCGCTGTATTTTTCCAATTCTTCAAGGTTGTCGGCTACTATCCTGTCAGCCATTCCCGTTCTTACAAGTTCTACGCCGGCGAAAACACCGGAGCTTTCGGGCGATTTGCTGCAAGCCGCGAGAGAAACGCAAGATGCAAGAGCTGCGATTATAGAGATAAGTTTTTTCATAGTTATGTCCTCCTAAAATCAAGATTTGTCGTGATTTGAATACTATTCTGCGCTTATATTATATCACAAAGCGGATAAAATGTCAACATAAGAGCGATACTTATATAGTAATTTTTATAGCGTTTCTATTGACATAACAGTTTTTTTGATGTATAATATTAAGTAAAATAAATCGGAATTAAACAGGTGATTGAAATGCCTAAACACAATTTTGGTATAATGCAAATACAACCTCAAAAAGGTAAAAGATATGACCATTATGAACCTCAAAGATATAATTGTATTTCAGTAGACGATGATGACATTCTTCCTCTTTTAGAAAAGTTCAATGAGGTGAAATGTTATTGGCATACATTAGACAGAGCTGAAACAGGTTTAGCTTATTATGGAATAACGTTAATCCCTCCCGAATCTCTGAGGTCTATGATGGAAATTACTTGGAGTAATCATAATCTATCTGAATTGTTATCTTTATTTTCAAATGCTGAAAAAGAGAACAAGTTTGTCATACATTTCGGAATATAAATTCTGATTTATGCGAATAAACCAATAATTAAAACAAGCCCGAAAGCAGTTGAAAAACTGCTTTCGGGCATTATTTCTATTTGTTTTGCAAAGAGGGCTTTCTAAAAGCATCTTTTTTAAGAAAAAGGGTTGAAATTTACCGGGAAAGATGTTATAATAATATAAATGTGTTATACAAATTTGATTTACCGAGGTGAGAGTTATGAGCGCGGACGGGCGAAGTCGAAGTTATATGTGTGAGATGCCGCGCTTGTACGCGGTTCCGAAAAGGAGCTGATAAAATTGGTGAATTATTACAGAAGCATTGAGGGGAAGATCACCGAAACGAACGGCATAGAGCCGAATTGCTGGATAGCCCTCACAGACCCTACGGAGACCGAAATATCCGCCATCGAGGAGGATATGAGCATAGACCGCGACTATATCCGAGCGGCATTGGACGAGGAGGAGCCTTCCCGTATCGAGAGCGACGACGGCGTTACCCTCATCGTTGTGGACTATCCAATAGCGGAGCAGGACAACGACCCCGACCGCACGTTGCTCTACTCCACAACGCCTATGTCCCTTATCATCACGGACAAGAACGTCATAACGGTCTCCGCAAAGGAGAACGTCGTCCTTGACGAAATAGCAAAGGGCGTTGTAAAGGGCGTTCGCCCCGATTTGAGAACGCGTTTTGTGTTTACTGTGCTGCTGCGCATTGCGGCGCGGTATTTGCAGTACTTAAAGCAGATAGACAAGCTGTCGGATTATGTCGAGACAAAGATGTACCGTTCGATGAAGAACAAGGAGCTCATTCAGCTCCAGGGCTTGGAAAAGTCGCTCGTATACTTCTCCACGTCTCTGAAATCCAACGAGATGGTGCTCGAAAAGCTGATGAGAGGGCGGTATTTAAAGCTCTACGAGGAGGATCAGGATCTGCTCGACGACGTTATGATAGAGGTCAAGCAGGCGATAGAGATGACGAGCATTTACTCGAACATCCTGAGCGGTACTATGGACACGTTTGCTTCCATAATCTCCAACAACCTCAACATCATAATGAAGCGAATGACGACTATCACGATAATCCTCACGATGCCGACTATCGTGTTCAGCTTCTACGGAATGAACCTCCACGAAAACGCCGCGGGTCTGCCGATAGCGAACGTCTGGTTCCCGATCGTACTGAGCACTGTGCTGATGATCCTGACGGGAATACTCATGAACAGGATAGAACGCTTTAAATAAAGATACTCCCCTTGAAAAAAGGGGAGTTTTCAGTGTGAGGTTTGGCGTGAAGAGTTCGTCTAAGTAAGTGAAAGGGGGAAAGCGTATGGACAACGGTGAAAGTAGCTACCGCCGTTTTCTGTCCGGAGACGACGAGGGACTTGTCGAACTTATCCGCGACTATAAGGACGGGCTTATCTTCTTTCTGAACGGCTTTACAAAGGATATAAACGCCGCTGAGGAGCTCTGCGAGGATACGTTCGTGAAGATCGCCGTAAACAAGCCGCGCTTTGAAGGGCGCTCGTCCTTTAAGACGTTCCTTTATAAAATAGCGAGGAATACCGCTCTCGATTACTTAAAAACTCACAGGGCGCACGTTTCGATAGAGGAAGCGGGCGAGCTTGACAGCGGCGAGCGCTCGCTTGAAGAGCAGTATCTGCGCGAGGAACAGAAAATAGCGGTGCACAGGGCTCTTGACAAGCTTAAGCCCGATTACCGGCAGGTGTTGTGGCTCACTTATTTCGAGGAGCTCTCAAACAAAGAGGCTGCCGCCGTGATGAAAAGGACGGTGCACGGCATTGAAACTTTGGTATACAGAGCAAGGCTCGCTTTGAAAAAACAGTTGGAAAAGGAGGGCTTCGTTTATGAAAACGTATGAGGAAATGGCTCGCGACGTGCTTAAACGCCGCGACGAGGAATTACTTAAAATGAAAGAAACACAAAGCTTCAAAGAATTTAACGCTCCGCCGGAGATAGTGTACCCCGCGAGCCCCAAAAAGCTCGGGCTTCTTCCGAAGATAGCGATACCCTGCGCGGCGGCAGTCCTTGTAGGCGCTGTCGGCGTGACGGTATGGAGCAAGCTCCCGAGCAGAGAAGGGAAATATATTCAGAGCGGCGCTGAGACGGGAAATCCCGAAAATCAGCACGCGGACATTGCGCCCGAAGATCCTTACAGCGTGTGGGTGTCCGACTGTCACAGCGGTACGCCGGGTTCCGCAAGAGAGACAAAGATCAACATTGTGAAGCTGGACGATCACCAGCTCGGTAAAACCCAATTGGCAGATCAAATTCACATAGAAGACAATCCCAATTACAAGTTTGAACCGCTCACGATAGAGGAGCTGAACGAGCTTTATCAAATAGAGTTCAACAGACTGAGCAGGCTTCATACCGATTGGAGCGAGGAGCACGGAGATCTTCAAAGAATAGTACGCGAGACTCCGAGTGTTGTCACCGAAAGCTATGCGGCGACGGGTTCTCGGACGATAATCAGCACATTGAACAAACTGACCTACAAAACGCCGAACGGCGCGAAAATAGAGGTCACGGCGGATCGGGATTTTTCGACCGATCTGTCCGAGCTGGGCTTTTCCGATGAGGAATTCTCCGTTCTTGGCGGCTATCGGGCGATAATCGCAAGCTATGACTATAACGGCGAGATACTTTACGGAGCGATTATAGATATGAACGGCACTAACGTTCAGATAAGCGCGGAGGGGCTTTCGGAGGTCGAATTCGTGCAGGTGCTCCGCGAGTATACCGACGCGTTTGATAACGCTGGGGAGAACGGCGAGGAGGACTACATTTATATCCACGATACTATGCCCGAATTCTTTGAGACGATAAACCCGTTCACCCAGTATAACGATAAATACGCTTCCGATGAGTTGACGTTTGATCCGATCGACGACATCAACAGATACTACGGGCTCGAGTTCGACCGCCTTACAAAGCTTCACAGCGATTGGAAGGAACAGCACTCCGATTACGGGATAAAATGTTATGATTCCGAGGACGAATTTTCGGTGAGCCGTGAGATCGTATCAACGCGAAACGGCATATACTATACGCTTCCGAACACCGCCGAGCTCAGAGTTTCGGCGGAGATAGGAAGTTTGAATTTGGTGACCCCCGGCGTGCCGTTGGTTGGCGAAAGGGTCTATTCGAGAGTGAACGGCTGCGACGCTATGATCTACCGCGGTAGTGAACCTTTTGATGATAGGGAGTTCCCCAACGGCGGCGCGGTGTTCGGCGCTGTTGTCGAAATGGGTCATACGGTCATTCACTTCAGCGCGGCGGGGCTTACCGAGGAGGAGTTTCTTGGCGTGCTCCGCGATTACACCGCTCCAAACCCCGAGTTTGAGGAATCGATGATGAGCATTCGTGTTTGCGTGGATGACAATTACCATGTTCTTGAAGAAATGCCGAAATTCCTCGCACAACAGCACCCGTTCGGAGTTTTCTGCGGAAACACTTTTGACGGATATACACGAAAGAACCTCACTATTCACGAAGCGAACTATTTTTACAATATCGAGTTCGACAGATTGGGTAAACTCCACACGGATTGGGTCGAGCAGGGCAAGGACAGCATAAGATTTTATGAGGTTGACGGAGACGACGAGCTTTATAAAAGGGGAACGTGCAACAGTCTGACTTACACTACCCCCAACGGCTCCGCAATTTACGTTTGCGCACAGCTCGGAAGTCTGCTCCTGCCCGAAACAGCCGGAGAGTGGCCTTTGTACTCCACGTCTTACGTCAATGGTTTGAGTGTGACGATCTACCGCGTGTCCGGCGAGTATGACGAAAAGAAATATCCCAACGGAGACGCGAGGTTCGGCGCGATGTTCAATATGAACGGCTCGATGGTCAATATCGAAGCAATGGGGCTCACCGAGGAGGAGTTCATAAAGGTGCTCCGTGAGTTCACCGCATGGCACTAGCTTTAATATACATCTTCGCAGTTTTCTCAATAGCGAGCTCCGTCCGAAAGGACGGGGTTCGTTTTTCACATTATTTCGCCCAACAGCCGGAGTGCGTTCTCGGAGAGTATCATTTCGCGCTCGCGCTCCATAAGCGGCAGCTTCGCGAACCTTTCAAGCTCCTCTTTGGCGTTCCACATCGGATAATCCGTGCCCCACATCACTCTGTCAGCGCCGAATTTCCGGATAAGAGCGGCGGCGTGCTCCGGGGAGAGCGCGTAAAGCGTGCTCGAGCAGTCGGTGTAGATGCCGCCGCGCGGGTCTCGTTCCGCGAAACGGCTGAAGAGCTCCGCGCTTCTGTCCCACATAGTCCACCCGGCGAGGTGCGCCCCGATGATCGTGAGCCTAGGAAACCGTTCCGCTGCGCGCAAAAGCCGCTCCGGCGAGGAGCGGTCGCTCCTGTTGTCGCCGCAGTGGAACAGGATAGGAAGTCTGCCCTGCGCCGCTTCGTATATCGGGAATGCCCGCTCGTCGTCTATGTTGAACTGCTGAAAGTCGCTGTGGAGCTTTATCCCGCGAAGTCCGAGCGAAATTATGCGCTCTGTCTCCTTTTCGATATCGGAGAAATCGGGGTGCAGCGCCCCGAAGCCGATAAGCTTGTCGGGATAACGCTTAACGCATTCGGCAATGAAGTTGTTTATCGAAGTCACCTGCTCGGGAACTGTCGCCACGGACTGCACGATAAAGCGGTCAACGCCCGCTTCTCCGCCCTTTTTTAAGAGCTCGCCCAAAGAGCCGCGGCTGTCCATTTTCATTCCTTCGTAAAACGCGCTTATCCCGTCCGTCGCTTTTTCCGCTATCTTATCGGGGAAGATGTGCGCGTGCGCGTCTATTATCATGCTAAAACCTTCTTTACGTCTGTATTCCTTTGAAAAACAAAACTATCATAATCGCGGAAAACACCGCCGCGGGGATAAATACAACGCTTCCCGCTATCATCGTTATGAGCGCGTTTTTGTCGATAGCGGCTCTGCGCGGCTTGCAGTACAGGATCGATATCTCCTTGTCCGGCTTGTAGAGCCTGCCGCGCATTATCATTTCGCACGGGAATATATTCGGGACGTCGTTTCCGTCTATTTTGTAAACCGCTACGGGAAAGCGGAGCTCCTCGTCAAAGGAGACAAACACCGCCTTTTTTTGGCGCGACATAGCGAGGAGCACAAGGCACATCGCGAAAAACAGTCCGATAAGCACGATGAATACTCCGATAAGCAGCAGCGTCAGAACCCCGACTTGTATAATGGAAAATCCCATAAACAGCAGTATTATCGCTATCATCACATATCCGAGAATAAATTCCATAAGTCCTCCGTCAAAGTGTGATGACCTCGTCGGCAAGAAGGTCACATTCCTCGTTGTCATGCGTGATAAAGACGACCGTTTTCCCGGCGGTCTTTTCCTTGAAATACCGCGTGACCGAGCGCCTTGTATCCTCGTCGAGCCCCTTGAACGGCTCGTCGGCAAACAGGATATCGTATTCCGCGAGCAGCGCGCGCAGCATCGAAACGCGGCGCTTCATACCTCCCGAAAGCTCTCGGGCGGGCTTGTTTTCGCAGCCCGGGAGCCCCGCCGCCGCGAGCTCCCCGGCGATACGCGTTTTCGAGAGCCGCTTTCCCGTGACGAGCCTGATGTTCGCGCCCGCCGTGAGGTTCTCGCAGAGTCTGTCCTCCTGAAAGATAGCGCTGATCTTTCCCTCGCGTATAACTTCGCCGCTGTCGGGCGGGAGAAGTCCCATAAGAATGTTCAGCAGCGTCGTTTTCCCGATACCCGAGCGACCGAGCACCGCGGTTGTTTTTCCTTCGGCGAATTCGTGCGAGAAGTTCTCGAGAATGACGTTATCGCCGAATTTTTTGCAGATATTTACGACTTTGAGCATAACGTCACCTCACATCTTGACATCATCACATTTTTTCTACGCGCTTCCGGAGCAGGTCTACGAGCAGCGTGAACAGCTTTTCGCACAAGCAGCTCAACAATATCACAGCGGCCGTCCACGCGAAAAGGTCTGCCGTTTCAAGATACACCTTCGCTTCATAGAGCTTTTCGCCGATAGAGCCGCTAGGTATGCCGATGACCTCCGCCGCAATTCCCGATTTCCAGCAAAGCCCTATTGCAAGGCGTGAAGCCGAACGGAAGAAGGGGAGAAGCTGCGAAAGATACACCCCGGCAAATCTTCTGAACGGCGGTATCCCGAAAACGTCGGACATTTCCGTGAGCTTCGGGTCAAGCGCGTCCATGCCCTCCAGCATATTCGAGCAGACTATCGGAACGCATATCAGAAACGACACCAGCACCGAAAGGTTTTTCGAGCCAGCCCAGATTAGCGCCAGTATCGTGAAGGAAGCGACGGGTATCGACTTCATAGCGGAGATGAGCGGCGAAAACAATATCCGCACTATCTTAGCCTTTGCCGATACGAGCGCCAGAGCCGTCCCGATCGTGAGCCCCAGGGCAAAGCCCAGCAATATCCTCCCCATGGAAAACAACACGCTCTTCCAAAATGCCCCGACCGCAACAAGCTCGCAGAGACGCTTTGCCGCTTCAACGGGAGATACCAGTATTATTTTGCTGTTTATCTTCAGCGCGGCGAGCTCCCATACCGCGAGCCAGAAAACTATCGCCAGGGCGGTTATGGAGTACTTTTTGAGCCTGCTCATCGTTTCACCTCAATTTGGAAGGAGTTATCTTCGCCTTAAGCGCCGTAATAAAAGCCGTCCCCGGGGAGCGTTCCGCCGACTGACTTCGGCTCGTTGTCGAACAAGACCTTAAGATAGCCCGAGAGCTTTTCCTTCATCTCCGCGCCGGTAATGCAGACGATGTTGCAGTTCGGAACGGCTTTTTTCGCGACGGCAGCAGGGACTATATCGTATTTTCCGATAAGCTCCGCCGCCTCGTCGACGTTCGCGTTTACGAAATCCACGCTTTCCTTGTATTGCTTAAGGAAGGCGTCCACGGCTTCGGGGTTTTGCTCCGCCGTCTCTTTACGAACGATAGCCACGCCCGTGATAAGGGAGCTGTCCAAGCCGAGCGCGTCCCACTCCTTGTTGAGATCGAGCGCGACCTTCACGGCTTCGTTTTTTATTTGCGCTGTGGTAACGAAAGGCTGCGGGAGCATAGCCACGCAGTTTTCGCCCTTGAGCATCGCTTCAAGGCACTCCGCGTGCTCGCTCTTCCACTCTATAGTAACGTCCTTTTCCGGGTCGAGACCGTTGCTTTGCAGAATGAAGTTCAGGGCGTATTCGGGCGTTGAACCTTTGCCCGCGGAGTAGATGGTCTTGCCTTTAAGATCGGCAGCGGAATGAACCGTTTCGCCGACCTCGCAAATATAAAGCACGCCGAGCGTGTTCACGGCGGCGACTTGCACCTTGCCCTCCGTCTTATTAAAGAGCACCGCCGCGAGATTTGCGGGAACGCAGAAAATATCCGCCGTTCCTTGAGCTACCATAGGCGAGATCTCGTCGGGAGAGGCTTTTATCTCAAAGCTGTACCCGAGGGAGTTCTTTTCGTTGTCATCCATAAGCTTTGTAAGCCCCATAGCCGTCGGACCTTTAAGCGCGACTGCCTTTAAACCCGCCGCCGCGGGAGTTGAAGCTTCCGCGCTCGTCTCCGAGACCGCCGCGCTTTCCGGAGCGGAAGCGTCCGTCCCGGCGGAGCTTGCGGAAGTGCTTTCCGCGTTTGGAGCGCTTGAAACATCCGCCGTGCTTTCCGGCGCGGAATTCCCGCCGCCGGCGCACCCCGTGAGCGTCAGGGCGCACATCGCCGCCGCTATTATGCTTGATACTAGCTTCTTAAGTTTCATTATATTTATCCTTCTTTCGTTCTTTAGTCCGCAAAAAATGCGCCCCGAAAGACGCACAAATATTATGGCGCAAGGTCTTGCGTTATTATACCTGCGATGTCTTTCGGCTCGATAGATCACGGCACATATTTTATTATATATCAACCGTAAGGATTTGTCAACGTTTTATTACCGCAGATCGGCTGTAAATATCGCACAAAATCACTTGAGCATTTTTGTGAAATATTGTTGAATAATGATATTTTTCAAAGTTTCATTGTCATTTTCAACAAAAACAATGCCGTTATTTTGTCGAAAACAATACAAGTATACAAATCGAAAATTATTTCCTCGTTTTGGCAAAAAATGCTTGACTATTTGAGATGAATGTGCTATAATGTTAATGTGCATATAGAGACTGTTTGCGGAGCATTTCCGCGAAGCGTGGCACGAGGCTGCACGGTCTTTATTTTACATATAAAAACAGATAACAGAGAGAACAAGAGATATATTTTTGCGTATTTTGGAGGAAATAATTATGAAAAAGAGAATTTTAACTGCCGTTCTTGCGTTGACGGCAACCATGGCTATGACGACCTGTGCTTATGCGACCAGCGGCGAAGCCAGCACCGCAAGCACTGCCGACAGTGCGGCAAGCGCGGCTGACAGCGCTGCGTCCGTAGACGCGCCCGCAAGCGATTCGGATTCCAACGCTTCCGCTGCTGCGTCCGATGCTTCTGCTGCTTCCGCATCGTCCGACGCTTCTGCTGCCGTTACGGTTTCCGAGACAAGCTCGGCTGCTTCTGCAGCGGCTTCCGCCCCCGCTTCTTCCACTACAACTGCTTCTACCGATCAGCCCGGTACGGGTATCGTTCTCGCGGTAGCTCCCGCGGGACTTGCGGTAGCTTTCGTGGCTGTT
The DNA here is from genome assembly GCA_964454205.1 of uncultured Ruminococcus sp. Lineage (GTDB taxonomy): Bacteria > Bacillota > Clostridia > Oscillospirales > Ruminococcaceae > CAG-115. The sequence goes on along the minus strand of CAYVSV010000016.1, from coordinate 430 downwards.
GCGGCTATCATTTCCAAGAACAAGAAAGACTGATAGGCACGGGAAATAACGCACAAACTAAGCGCGGAGCTTTGGCTTCGCGCTTTTGTTTTTTGTGCCGCTTAATGTGGTCGAGCGTTTTCTCCCGACCACGCAATACTTTGATTTTCTTTACACGAACTCGAAATCGATAAACCCGCCGTTTACGTTTACGGAAACGCACTTAACCTTAACCTTGTCCCCCACGGTGAACACCTGCCCGTTCGCCGCCCCCGTAAGAATGACCGCGTGCTGCACCTCATAATCCCCGAGCGGCAGCCTCGCGACGGATACCATTCCCTCTACCATGTTGTCGAGCGCCACGAAAACGCCGCTCGGCGACACGCCCGAGATGAACCCGTCAAATTCCTCGCCGACATGGTTCTTCATATATTCCGCCATGTAGAAGTTC
>CAYVSV010000015.1:0-44379 GCA_964454205.1 uncultured Ruminococcus sp. | reverse complement strand
GAACCCATGATTCCGCCGTGAAAGGGCGATGTCTTAACCTCTTGACCAACGGGCCGATGTGGTAGCGGTAATCGGATTCGAACCAATGACACCCTGGGTATGAACCAAGTGCTCTAGCCAACTGAGCTATACCGCCATATCTGTGACTAAATTATTATATCACAAAAAAACTGTCTTGTCAACCCTTTTTTTAAATTTTTTTCACGGGTATATTTTTTATTTCCGTGTAAATAATATTTTTGAAAAAATTTGAAAAAGCCCTTGACAAATTTGGATAAAGATGTTATAATATTATTCGTTGAGAAACTGGGGCGTCGCCAAGCGGTAAGGCAGTGGACTCTGACTCCACCATTCCGAGGGTTCAAATCCTTCCGCCCCAACCACTCGTAATTGCAAAACACCCCTCGCTTTGCGAGGGGTGTTTTGCAATTACCGCAATGGCGTCGCGCGCACCGCTTCGCGGTACGCGCGGCGCTCATTGCTAGGCGCGTTTTTCACTTCGCGGACTTCGTCCGCGAAATGAAAAACGCTCGGGGTTGCTCCACACAAATAGGTGGTTTTTCTTCAAATGATGTCACAGTCCCTGCTTTTTGTGCAAAAAGCAGGGGATTTTTATATTCGTGTGACAAAACCGAGGTGAACAGCGTGACCGATAAAGAAATAATCGAATTACTCGAAAAGCGCTCCGACAAGGGCTTATCGGAGCTGTCCAAAAAGTTCACAAGGCTGATAATGAAGACCATTCGCGGCATTTTAAGCTCGCAGACGGACGCAGAGGAGTGCGCGAACGATACCCTGCTCGCGGTCTGGAACGCTATCCCGCCCGATAAGCCCGGAAATCTCGCGGCGTATATCTGCAAGATAGCGCGGCGCAAAGCCATAAACCGCCTTAATTACAATACCGCTTCGATGCGCGATTCCGACCTTCTCGCCGAGCTTGACGAATGCCTGCCCTCAAACGCGCGTTCCGTTGAGGAAGCCGCCGAGCTGTCGGAGCTCACCGAGGCGCTAAACGGCTGGCTCGATACGCTCTCCGAGCGGCATAAGCTGCTGTTTATGGAGCGGTATTTCAACGCGCAGCCGATAAAGGAAGCGGCACGGTCGTGTTCAATGTCGTTGACCGCCGCCACCTCCGCGCTCTCGAGAATGAGAGCTTCACTCAAGGCATACTTAGATGAAAGGAGCTTACTATGAACAAGATTAATCCTATATTTGAAGCACTCAGCGGCGTAGACGAGCGCCACATTCCCGTCAAGAAAACAAAAAGACCCATGAAAAAGGTGATAATAGCGGCTGCCGCTGCCGCGGCGATAGTCGTGTCCGTCTCGGTCATTGCGGGATTCAAGCCGTCCGAGCGCGGAGACCGTTTGTATACTATCGAACAGGACGGCGTGCCGGCTCACACCTTTGAGCTCAACCTCGCGTCGTGCCATATCACCGTTCCCGAGGAATATGTGCCGAAAGATGAGCCCCACTTCTCTTGCAGCGACAAAGAAATGGATATGTCTCCGCGCGAGCTTTACGAGATGTTCGGGCTGACGTCGCCGCTAAACGACAATTTCACCGATATCCCCGATGAAAAGCCGAAGCTGGATTTTTACTATTCTATCGACGATTTTCCGGAATATGACCTCTATTCGGAACACATCGAAGTCGGATTTCACTATGTTCAGTACAACAAGAGCATAGACAGAAAAGTGTATTTCAGGGCAGAGTACGAAGAGATCATCGGAGACGGCAGTGTCAGCTCCCGCGCCACCGACCACCTCTTCCCCGGAGAGCCGAGCGAACTTATAACGCTAAAGGACGGCTCGCGGGGTCTGGTAACGAAGTGGAGGGCGATATTCGCGTATGAGGGGGCGTTCTATCAGATATTGCTGGACTACGATTATACAGTACCGGACGGTTATGGCGAATTTCCTATCGACGAGCAGTACAGGGTCATCAATGAGATGATAGAGGCGATGCCCGGCATAGACGCGGTAAAGCAAGTCCTCGCAGACCTCGGCGTGCTGTAAAATTGACAATTAAGGTGTCCGCCTGAGGCGGACACCTTTAGATTATCTGCGATATATAGCGCTGCGGTGTGTATCGCCACGCATACGATTCAGAACCGCCGCGAAGCGGCACATAAATTGACCATTGTTAATTGTTAACGGATTGTGTCTCATGTTCACGATCTTCGAGATTTTTTTTCTGTTTGAGCGCGTAGTTTTTCGGGGAGCACCCGAAGTTCTTCTTGAAAACGCGCGAGAAGTACAAAGGTTCGGCAAAGCCGCACACATACGCGATCTGCGAGATGTTCTGCTCGTCTCCGCCGACAGAGCACAACAGCTTCTCCGCCATTTGCATACGAAGGCTGATGAGGTAGTTGTGCGGGGTCATGCCCATTTCGCTCTTGAACAGCTTGCGCAGATAGTCGTAGCTGAACGGGATCGTTTTCAGATACGCGTCGAGCTCATAGTCGCAGTCCGTGAAATTCTGCATTATGTTGCTCTTTATCGCGCCTATGACATTGCGCAGCGGCTTTGTGTTGTGGAAAGCTATGATATAGTTCACGATAAGGTTCCCGAAAGCCGCGACTATAAGATGACTGTTGTTTATCTTGCTGTTGAAGTAATAGAACGCGTCGTTGAACGCGGTGAGTATGTGCTTGTCGCTGTCATCCGAAATAAGTATCGGCGATTTGAACGGAAGCGTAGCGTCCGTCATATTTATATGTATATTCGTGAACCCCTGCTCGCTGGAATTCGCGTGAGGATTTCCGGGCGGGATTATCGCGATGTCCCCGACGGTGTAGGGCATTTCACAGTCGCCGAACACGAACTGTCCGCCGCCGCTTGTGCAGTACACCAGCTCCCAGTTCTCGTGGGAGTGTAGGTGCGTTGAAAACGTGATAAGGTTTTTTCCTATATATGTTATATTGTTCATAATTATCTGCCTTTCCGATGTAACGGTTTTTACATTCCAATCTCATATTCCGATGGTGATAACCTCTAAACTTCAACAGGATTTTTTGTCTACTTTAACGATATTTGAGAAAAGCGGTTGAAAAAGGGAGAGTGTTGTGATATAATTACTAAAAGTGAAAAGGTTTACATAATCGTTTCGTTCAGCCGCGCCCGGCAAAATGCTCCAGCAGAGCGTCTTTTTCCGAGGCGGAAAGCTCGCGGCTCCACGGCACTCTTCCGCCGCGCGCAACGCCGTATTCGGCGAAACGGGCGGTCTTGTCGCGGTTTGTGTCGTTCCACTTGTCGAAGCCCTCAGCCGAGATGTGGCTGTCGTACTCACATTCGATAAACGAACATTTTCCGTAGTCGCGCCACGGTCTCGCAAGGAAAACCGAGCCGTCGGGCGTGCGCGGGTCTCGCGTGAAGCGGCACTTGCTGAACACAAAGCCTATTTCCTGCTCTAAAGCGTGCGCGGGCGCGGCGGCATAGCCGTGACCTCTCACCTCGTAGAGCGACTTTATCTCGCAGTTTTCAAACAGCGCGTCCGCGCAGCCGAAGATGAAATCTACGGTGCCCGCGATAAAGCAGTTCTTGTAGACCTGCCGCGAGAAGCCTTCGGCGCGGAGCTCGTCCTTCAGAAATCCGTCGTACCTTATTATAAGGTCGGGCGGAAGGGGACCGCAGAATATCGTGTCCTGCGTGGAAACGAACCGGCAGTTCTCGGCGCTGAAGTCATCGGCGTATACCGTAAGCGCGACCTCCTGCCCCTTTTCCTCGGGCACGAGCGCGTCGTTCTCCACCGTGAGGTTTCTGAAGCTCACATGCGGAGCGGTAACAGCGACGGTGTAGGTGCGGAAGGTGACATACTCGCGCCCTTGTTCGTCGAGCTTCTTGGCGTAGTCGTCATAGACTATCGCGGTTTTGTCCGCGCCCGCGCCGACTATCTCAAGGTACGGCACGGAAATTTCGAGCTTTTGCCTGTAAACTCCCTCGGAGAGCAGAACGCGCGTATGCGGCTCGGCGGCGCTTAAAATCTCCGACAGATCGTCGGAGGGAGCAACGGTTATTTCTTTCACAAAGATTACCTCCTTTGGGCATGACCGAAAAAGTTATGTTTGCCTCTGCTTTTGATTATACTATGATAAATAAAGTATTGCAATAACTCTCGGAGAAGTTTGTACAGTCTGCACAAAAACGCATTGCGTTTTTGTATGTTTTTGTGAAGGAACGCTAAAACAGAGGGCTCAAAGAGGATAGGCACGAATAACGAATGTCCGAAAAGTCCATAAATTGTTTTGTATCGTCATTGTACTTTTTCGGAAATTTGAGTTAAAATAGATATGTGCAATATACTACAATTTTCGTGGCGAAATTATGACGGTTCGCGGGAATTGCGGCGGAATTGCGGAAAAAGGGGCGAAGGAACAAATGAATAACATCTCTTTTAAGCAATACCGCACTATCGATCTTGTTATACTCGCGGTGATACTCTGCTTCGCGGAAGCAATGATCACAAAGGCGGCTACCGAATGGTTTCCGGGGCATTACTCCCTGTCGCCTACCATCGCGGTGGTGTGCATAGTGATGATGCGCTGGAGCGGCTTCGCGGCTATCCACGCGGTGCTGGGAGGGGTCACGTTCTGCATAGCTTCCGGGGCGAGCGCATCTCAATTTGCGATATACTGCGCGGGAAACCTGCTTATGCTGCTCCCGCTGATACTTATAAAGATACTCGGCAAACAAAAGATCATGGGCAGCGCGTTTATCACGGTGTGCTATGTGGTTCTGGCTTTTCTGGGAGCGCAGACGGGAAGATGGCTGGTGAGCCTGTTCTTCGGAAAGCAGACGGACGCTATTATAATGTTCATTGCGACCGATCTCATCACGCTGCTTTTCTCGATAGTAGTTATGCTGATAGCGCGGAAGGTCGACGGTCTGTTTGAAGACCAGAAGGCATATCTTATCCGCACCGAGGCGGAGAGAATGAGGGCGCGCTCGGAGGAATGAGCGGGCAAACGGCAAATCATTTACATTTATTATAGCTCGAAAATATCTTTTAGGAGGTTTGTAAAGATGCAAATGGATGTATCCGATTATTTGATTTTCGACCAGGCGACAGGCGTCTACGTTGAAAATCCCGAGCAGGTCGTTCGAGATGATGTTGAAAAGCATCATTGGCTGAACGTTGCCAGAACGGTAGCGAAGGACTGGCGTTTGTATGTTATGCTTGTCCCGATGATCCTGGTATTCCTGCTTTGGCGCTACTTCCCCATGTACGAGCTGTTGGGATGCTTTAAGGTAACGGACGGCGTTAAGCCGGTTGCCGACCAGCTCTATTCGGGATTCTCCTACTTCAAGAGACTTCTTGTAGGCGGAGACACACTTTCCACGGAGTTCTGGAGGGCGTTCAGAAACACCTTCCTGCTTAGCTTCTACGGATTGCTGTTCGGTTTCCCGACGCCCATCATCATCGCGCTGTTCTTCAACGAGATCCGCTCGAACATTATGAGAAGTATTTATCAGGTTGTTACTTATCTTCCCAAGTTCATGTCGACGGTCGTTATGACAACGTTGGTAATGATGCTTGTAAAGCAGGGCTCCGACACCTCCGGTACCGGTATCCTGTCGCAGATGCTCGCGCAGGTAGGCTTTATCAGCGAAGAGACAGCAAACGCGGGTCTTATGAATAACCCCTCCTTCTTCCGCGCTATCTATCAGATAAGCGGTATCTGGGAGACGGCGGGCTACGACAGTATCGTATTCTTTGCGGCTATCATCGCGATCTCCCCGACGAGCTACGAGGCGGCGCAGATAGATGGTGCAGGCAAGATGGCGCAGATGAAATACGTCGTGCTCCCGAGCATTCTGTCAACTATCGTTATCATGCTTATTACGAGAATTGGTTCGCTGCTCAACATCGGCTACGAAAAGGTTCTCCTTCTCTACAACACCAGAACGTATGTTACTGCGGACGTTGTTTCGACGTTCTCTCAGAGATACGGTATCGAGGGTACGATGAAGGGCTTGGCGTCCGCCGCCGAAATGATGAACAACGTTATTGGAATGCTGTTGGTTATCGGAGCTAACACGATCTCGCGCAAGGCGTCCGATGTATCACTCTATTAAAGGGGATTACTATGAAAAGAAGACTTGAAATTTCCGAGCTTATCTTCAAGATCATAAGCTACACATTGCTTACGATGTTTGCTCTTTGCTGCTTGTATCCGTTCCTGTATACGATTTCGGCATCAATCAGCGGCAGACACGCGGTTGATTACAACGAAATCGTACTGTTTCCCAAGGACATCCAGTTCGACGCGTTCTCGAAGATGTTTAAGGACAACGTATTCTGGAACGCGTATACGAACACGATTTTCCTTACGGTTTACGGAACTATCTGGGAGGTTGGGTTGTCGATTCTCGGCGCTTACGCGCTCTCTAAGAAGAGGCTGCTTTTCCGCAAGGGCTTCAACTTCTTCCTTGTATTCACAATGTGGTTCAGCGCGGGTCTTGTTCCGCAGTATTTGAACTATATAGCTACCAAGAAGGTGTTCAACTCCATTGGCATTATGGACGACAAGTGGCTTGTCGTTATCGCAATGGGTATGGCGGCAATGAACATAATCCTGCTTCGTAACTCCTTTGAGGGAGTTCCGAGCGAGATAGAAGAGGCGGCAATAGTCGACGGCGCGACCGAAATGCAGGTATTGTGGCGCGTCTATCTGCCGATGAGCAAATCGATAATCGCAACGGTGTCGCTGTTCTTCGCGATTTCCCGCTGGAACGGATACTTCTGGGCAAGACAGATGATTTCCAACACCAATGAGCAGCCGCTGCAGGTTTTCATAAGAAGAAGACTTGAGGAGTATACCAACCCCGAGCTGGTCTGGAGTGAATCCTACGCGTCGGACTCGGCAATCTATGCGCTTGTCGTATGCTCTATCGTTCCGATTTTGATAATTTACCCCTTCATTCAGAAGTACTTCGCAAAGGGTGTAAATGTCGGCGGCGTAAAGGAGTAATTCCTTTCCCGCTATTCACGTTAGTCCGCCGCGCATATTGCGGCTGATTATAAACCGGCAAGTTCAGCCGGAAAGTTTTATCACTGTTTTATTCCACAAAGGAGGAACAACAAATGAAGAGATCAAAATTTGCGACGCTTATGCTGTCAGCATCGGTTGCTATTGCAACTGTACTGACAGGCTGCGCGCAGGTACCTGCTACCAGCGACGGCGGCAATAGCGGCGGTGGAAATAGCAACAACAGCACCCCCGCTAACAGCGCTCCCGACGCTACAAGCAACGGCGGCGAGACCAGCAACGGCGGTGAGACCGGTATTCCCGCGATATCACCCGACCTGCCTTTCGCTTCCGGTACCGTACTCAGAATGGCAACCGGCTACAACAGCCCTTCGACCGGTCTGTTCTTCGATGCTACGACCATAGCTTCCGCTAACGGCATCAAGAACGAGAAGGAGAAGGATGCTGACGGCAAGGAGACCGGCAAGACCCTCTACTACAAGGAAGTAAAGGACGCTGACGGTAACACCACCAAGGAGTACATTGATGAAGCCAATGTCGGCAGCGTAACCCTCGCTGACGGCAAGACTTACAACACCGGCGACCTCAAGCCTACTTGGGTAACTGTCCAGCAGAAGCTCGGCATGAAGTTAGAGAACAACTACCAGGGCAACTCCGCTGCTAAGGAGTGGGCTTACTGGAAGGAGCAGCTCGCTAACGTTGATATGGTAAGCGGTACCGCTTCCGACCTTAACGCCGCTGGTCCCGAGGGCTTGGTTATCAACCTCGCGGATTACCTCGACAAGATGCCTAACTTCAAGGCTTACCTTGATGCAAACACCATCGTTCGTCTGTCCATCACGGGCGACACCGATACCGGCGCTATCTACTTCTCTCCGTACTTCGACGGTGTTGACGATATCGAGCGTATGCCGTTGATGAGAACCGACTGGGTTGAAAAGCTCCTGAACGGTTCCGGCGCGTTCACCGCAGATAAGTGCGGCGATACGGCTTCTCCCGTATATCAGCCCTTCATGCCTACCACCGGCAAGGTTGCTGTTGACGTAGTTAAGAAGGACGGCTCCGCTGTTGAGTCTATCAACAAGGATTACGACGCGGCTAACAACATCATCAAGCTTATGAACGATAAGGGCTCTATATCCGGTGTTGAGGCGGTAAATATGCTCCGCGAATACATCGATAAGGCTTATAATGGCTACTACGGCGAAAACCGTGCAGACCTCTTTATCGGTCAGAACGCAGCTTGGGACGTAGATGAGCTCGTAGCTCTTCTCCGCTGCGTAGTTGCTAACGCACAGACGCTCAACGGCACCGACACCGTTTACGGTCTGTTCTCTCGTGAGGACGATAACAACCAGAGACGTGTTGATATGTTCCGTTTCGCAGGTCACCTCTTCGGCGTTCGCGGTATGGAGTCCAGACAGGATTACCTCTACCTCGACAAGGATAACAATCTCCACGACGCTCGTCAGGAGGTTGCTACCTATGAGGCTCTCGAGAAGATGAACGCAATGGTTCAGGAAGGTCTTATCTCCAAGTCCTTCATCGACACCGCTAAGGAAAGCTCAGCGACAATGCTCGAGAACGATCTCGGCTTCATGCACTATGACTACAACCAGACTCAGACCCTCTATAATGAGACTAAGCTCAATAAGGACGGCGATTCCGGCGAGAAGTATATGGCAGTTATGGTTCCCGTTTCCCGTTGGGATGACGGCACCGGCGCTAAGTATTTCAGATTTACCGAGTCTTGGCGTTCTGTTAAGACCGATGGTTGGGCTATCTCCGCTGCGGGCGTTAAGGACAATCAGGATAAGCTCAATGCTGCTCTTGCTATAATCGACTACGCTTTCAGCAAGGAAGGTCAGATTCTCATGTCCTACGGTCCCGACGCATTCATCAAGACCAACAGCGACGGTTCTTATGTAACATTCGACTTCAACGGTCAGCAGTGGCCGGTTATCGCAGACAAGACCTACTCCGACCTCTGGAGCATGGCAAGCGGTAACTACACCAACTTCGCTCGTTACTACCTCGGCTCTACTTTGAGCTTCGCAAAGAGCCAGGCGTTTGAGTATCAGTGCACCAGCACCGTCGGCAAGGAGGGCGCAGGCTACATCTCCAACGCTATCGCTAAGGGCACTATCAAGCACCCCGAGCTCGCAATCACCGATAATCCTTGGTGGACTTCTATCCCCACCACTCTCCCGAATACTAAGGTAGAGAACGATCAGATCGCTGCTCTTACCGAGCTTGGCTCGTCCGGTGAATTCGGTTCGTCCAAGAATCAGAAGAACCTCTTCGTTGACATCATCGTTGGCGGTTACGCTGCAGGCGCAGATGGCGCTTCCAATGCTGCTGAGACCGCTGCGAAGGTTGCAAGCGATTGGAAGGGCAACGTTTACCTTGATCTTAAGGGAACCGCTTGGGATTACTTGCTCGATTACTACAAGACTATTTCGTAATTGAGCTTTGGCAAGACTTTTAATTCGTTAAATGGAATTCGGCGAAGCACGGGCATTCCCGCCCGTCGCGGAGCCGTGTGATCCACATTATGTTACTTGAGGGGGAGAGACGCCTCTCCCCCTTAAACATAATAAAGGAAGGTCTTTATGTATAAGAAACAAATGACATTTCAGCGGATCGTATGCTTCGCGCTACTTATTGCGGCCGCTTTGGTTTTCGTTTATTCATTGGGTCTTATGACCGATCTTTATGACGCGTTGTATTCTACGATACGCAACGCCAACAACCTTGACAAAACAACAGTTACGGGTTCAAGGATCTACTATGATATGCAGGATTTTAATAGGCTGTTCACCAATATGTCTATCGTTATGATACTGGTGACGCTCACCCTGTTTATCACAAATACCCATTCTCGCAGGAGATATTACATCGGCAATATTATCACGACCGCACTTTGCACGGTATTCAACGTAGGCATATCCGTGTGGGCGATCTCAAATATCATGGCATACAAGGAACAGTTCCTTCAGATAAACTTTGAAGAACTGGCAAAGCACGCAGAGACCCGTCAGACGCTTTATACAGAGTCTACTTTCTGGTTTGACGCAAGCTTCGTTGTGTTCGGCGTAGTTCTTGTGCTCACCGTGCTGCTTGTTGTCAATTTGTTTTTGAAAGCAACCGTGATGAAAGCAGAAAAGCGTCTTATCGGCACATCGGGAAGCGGGAGGTGAGAGTAATGGCAATGAACGACAATATGATAAAACGCGATCGCCTTAGGTTCACTAAGAACAAGCTCTCAGCAAACCTTACTCTTCTGGCTATCGTGTTCAACGCACTGTATTTTGTCAGTATCTATAAAAACGATGTCGGCACCTACTACTATACAATACTCATCGGCATATCGGTAGTTTATAACCTGCTCTTTATGCTCACCGCGTTCCTCTCTTCCGAGGGCGTTAAGGCATATAAGAAGGGATATTCCTATGTGCTTATAGGTTTGGGAGCCGGGCAGATTATCCGCATTTTCATAATCCCGCTTCATGCGAAAAACACGAATATCGTTGTAAACGCCGTAGAGACTGTCGCTATGGAGAACGGAAAGTTCATTTATGTGTGCGTTTGCCTGATAGCTTCCGCTGCGCTTTGCGTAATAGCGGGACTTATCAACATAACCAAGACGCATATGTTGGCAAGCCGCCAGGCTGAGATTGAAAGAATGCAAAAAGGGAGCTAGTCATGAGTGATATTGAATTGCAGCATCTTGATAAGATCTACGACAACAAGGTTCAGGCTGTATACGACTTCAACCTTGATGTCAAAAACGGCGAGCTGATCGTTCTGGTAGGTCCTTCCGGGTGCGGAAAATCAACCACGCTGCGCATGGTGGCAGGACTTGAGGACATCTCGAACGGTCACCTGATAATCGACGGCAAGGACGTTACCAAGATGCCGCCCAAAGACCGCGATATTGCGATGGTTTTCCAGAACTACGCGCTGTACGGGCATATGACGATTTATGAAAACATGGCGTTTTCGCTTATGCTCCGTAAGGAAAACAAAAACGAGATACATCAGAAAGTATTGTCCGCGGCAGAGATACTCGGACTTACCGATCAGCTTAATAAAAAGCCCAACCAGCTTTCTGGCGGACAAAGACAGAGAGTTGCCATGGGACGCGCGATCGTGCGTACCCCGAAGGTATTCCTCTTCGACGAGCCGCTGTCTAACCTCGACGCTAAGCTCCGCGGTGCGACGCGCCGTGAGATACTCCTCCTGCACAAGAGACTCAGCGCGACGATGCTTTATGTAACGCACGACCAGACCGAGGCACTTACCTTGGCTGACAGAATAGTGTGTATGTCGATGGGTCATGTACAGCAGGTGGGCACACCGCTCGAGCTGTATTACAACCCGGCGAACATCTTCGTGGCAAGCTTTATCGGACTTCCTCCGATGAACCTCTTCGATGTCGAGGTCAAGGGCGACGAGCTTATCAACGAGAATTTCAGAGTTAAGCTCAATGCCGACGAGGCGAGCGCTCTCAGGGGTCACGATGGCAGAACGATAGTTCTCGGCGTTCGTCCCGAGGACGTTGTAGAGGGCGGAGAGATAACCGTCAACGTATTCTCCAACGAGAACCTCGGTCAAACAACGCTTGTAAACGGCTTTGCCGGAAAGAGCAAGATCACTTGTAAATTCCGCGATTGGTGCAACTACAAGGCAGGCGATTCGGTAAATGTTTCCTTCAACAGAAAGCATTTCTTTGATAAGGAAACAACCGACGCAATCAATGTTATGAGATAAGGAGGCGTGACAGATGGCTCAAAGTACTTCATCCACCGCGCCGAGACGTGGATTTAAAGAATTCATACGAAAGATGATCGTTTCGCTGAAGCGTGCTCCTCATAATATCGCGTTTTTGATGATGATAGCGGCATTTTTGGTATATTCGCTGAACCTGTCGGCGATAGCGAAAACGACCAACAAGATAATGCTGTCGAATATGGGATTGTGCGAATTCGTAGCGATGCTTCTCTCGATGCTTGCGCTTGTGTGCTTCTTGAGAGCGTTTCCGAAACGTGAAAAACCGAAGGTGCTTATGATAGCGCTGATCTTCCTGATGTTGGCGGTGTTGATATTTGTCGACGTCGTGTATTACGGGCAGATCATTGAGGCTGTAACGCGTGACAATAACAAGATAGAGATAAACGCCGAAAACGCGTATATTGCGGTTGCGCAAAACGCGGTAATAGCGCATATCATCTGCGTTGTGATAAGCGCGGTATTGCTTGCTACACTTCCGTTGTACTCCAAGGCGATCCGCAAGATTAATACATCTATTGATGTTGAGGATAACGGCGAGATGGAAGTTATCGACATTTCGGGCGAAGAATAATCAGCAAAAGCAACAGCAGCCCGCGGCTGTTGTTGCTTTCGTTGCAGATAAGGAAAGGCGGCTCCCATGGCAAAGAAATCAAAGAACCAAGAAACAGAGTACTCAAAGGTCACAAAAAGCGCCGAGAACTATTACGATCTTAAGGTAGACGCGGTGGAAAAGCTCGTAAACGCGAAGGACGCTCCCGAGGTATCGGAAGCGGAGATACGCAAGTACAAGTCGGGCGGAAAATTCCGCATACCGGCGTGGTTGAAGATTGTTTTCGTAAAGTTCTGGTTCAGCGGAGCAGTGTGCTACTTCTTCTTCTGGGGACTGGGGCTGTACCTTCAAGGTCTCGATCTGTGGTTTGTTGCGGCAGTGGGGCTCGGTGTCTCCACCGATCTTATGGTCAATAATCTGCTGCGCAGCTTCGAGCCGGAAAAAGGCGCTTACGACAAGTGGATGTTTATTAGAGTGCGAAAATGGTGGTCGATCATCCTAAACCTCATTTACGCGGTGGTTGTTCTGTTCTGCGTGGCGCAGACCTACAATGCCATTAACACGTTCATCGTAGGCGATGTTTCCACGGCGAAGGATGTGCCGATAGGCGTTGAGCCGCTCGGGTTCGGGCTGCTGTATATGGGTTTTGATATGCTGTTGATAACCGTCAAAAACACCTTCATAAAGATAGTCCGCGAAGCGGAGAAAAAAGTTTCCGGCAACAAGTAATTTTATAGGAGCAGAGGATTCGGAATATGTTGAATATATTGTATGTGGGTTCGGTCTCGGCTTGTTTGGAGCTGGACAATAATTCCCCCTATTACAGCGGGGCAGACCTTAAGGTGAAGCTGAACGGCGAGGAGCTCTTTTCAACGGACAGAAACGTTATCACGCTTTATCCGCTTAAATCCGATACGAAGTACACCGTTGATGTAGGCGGAGATACTGCCGAATTTACGACCCGCGCGGAGACCTGCGCGGTAAATGTCCGTGATTTCGGCGCTGTCGGAGACGGCAGGCACGACGATACCGAAAGCATACAGACCGCGGTGAACTGCCTTCCCGCCGGCGGGAGACTGTATTTCCCCGATGGAACATACAGTACCGCTCCTATCTGCCTTAAGAGCCACATCACGCTCGATCTGGCGGAGGGCGCGGTATTGCTCGGTTCAACGGACGAGGCGCGTTATCCCGTTATCCCCGGCACAGTCAAGGATATCGTGACCGGCGAGGATGTTCACATGGGCGTGTGGGAGGGCGTCGCTATTCCGATGCACCAGGCGCTGCTCTTCGCGGAGCACGCCGAGGATATCCACATCGTGGGCAAGGGCACGATAGACGGAAACGCTCAGAACAGCAAGTGGTGGGTTAACGTTAAGGAGCGCGTGATAGGCAGACCGCGCCTCGTTTTCCTCAACCGCTGCAAAAATGTGACGCTGCACGGCGTTACCGCGCAGAACGCGGCCGCGTGGCAGCTTCACCCGTATTTCTCCAAGGAGCTGAACTTCCTTGACGTATCCGTAAACGCGCCGAAGGACAGCCCCAACACCGACGCTCTCGACCCTGAGGCGTGCGATGTTGTGAACATAATCGGCTGCAAGTTCAGCGTGGGAGACGACTGTATCGCGATAAAGTCCGGGAAAATAGAGATCGGGCGGAAGTTCAAGCAGCCCGCCGATCATCACACCATCCGCAACTGCCTTATGCAGTTCGGGCACGGCGCGGTCGTCCTCGGAAGCGAGATGGCGGGCGGCGTTACCAACCTCACGGTAAACCGCTGCATATTCAACCATACCGACCGCGGGCTTCGTATCAAGACGCGCCGAGGGCGCGGAAAAGACGCGGTCATAGACGGCGTCTTGTTCGAGAATATCAAGATGGACGGTGTTTTAACGCCTATTGTAATAAATATGTGGTATAACTGCTGTGACCCCGACCGCTACTCCGAGTATAATACCACGCGTGAAAAACTCCCCGTAGACGACAGAACGCCGCATCTGGGCAAGTTCACGTTTCGTGATATGGAGTGCGAAAACTGCGGCGTGGCAGCATGCTACTGCGACGGTATCCCCGAAATGCCTATTGACGAGGTGACTGTGGAGAACATAAAGTTTACCTACGACAAGGACGCGAAGGAGGGCTACCCCTCTATGAAGAACAACAACGTGCTTATGTGCCGCGCAGGTATGTATTTCGAGAACGTGAAGAAGCTCACCGTGAAGAACGTAGACGTGGACGGCTGCGAAGGCGAGCCGCTCACGATGGTGAACGTTGACGAGCTGATAAAGGAGTAACGATGTACGAGAAGATCGACAAATATATTGAGGGACTTCTTGAAAAGTCCAAGCCCGAAGCGCCCTATTGGAACATCGAGAGTATCCGCCAGGGCAAGCCGCCGCACTGGAACTATATAGACGGCTGCATGATAACCGCGCTGCTCTGCGCGGCGGAGATAACCGGCGAGGAAAAGTACGCGGATTTTGCAGAGCGTTTTATTGATTTCTATGTCTCCGAGGACGGTTCTATCCGCGGATATTCGCTTGAGAAGTTCAATCTTGACGATGTGAACGAGGGCAGAGTGCTTTTCGATCTTTACAAGAAAACAGGCAAGGAAAAGTACAAAAAGGCGATCTTCCTCCTGCACGAGCAGCTTGAAAAGCAGCCGCGCACGAATACGGGAAATTTCTGGCATAAGCAGATATACCCGAACCAGATATGGCTGGACGGTCTGTATATGGCGCAGGTTTTTTCCACGCGCTTTCAGAAGGAGTTCGGGGGAAAGGATTACTCCGACATTGTGTCGCAGTTCAAAAACGTGCGTAAGCTGATGTTCGACGAGGACAAGAAGCTGTTCTATCACGGCTGCGACTGCTCAAAGACGGCGTTCTGGGCGGATAAGGAAACGGGTCGTTCGAAGAATTTCTGGCTGAGAGCGATCGGGTGGTTCTGCATTTCGCTTATTGATAATATTGACTATATCGACGACGAGAATGCCAAAAAGGAGCTTTGCGCGATATTCGCGGAGGCTGTCGAGGGCATTGCGCAGTACGCCGATCCCGAAACGGGAATGTACTGGCAGGTCGTAGACCAAGGCGGAAGAGAGGGCAACTACCTCGAAACGAGCGGCAGCAGTATGATCGCTTACGCGATGATGAAGGGCGCGCGGCTCGGCGTTATCGATAAGAAGTACGCCGAAGCGGGCAGAAAAGCCTTCGACGGTATCTGTCAAAAGTACCTCAACATCAACGATGAGGGCGAGCTGAACCTCGGAGGGATATGCCTTGTCGCGGGATTGGGTCCCGAGGATAACCGCCGCCGCGACGGAAGCTACGAATACTATGTCTCCGAACCCGTTGTTGAGAACGACGCGAAGGGTGTAGCGCCTTTCGTGCTCTGCTACACAGAGGTCAAGAGAATGGCGGCTGAGAAGTGACCGAGTTTATAACGCTCTGCGGTGACGACTGCCTGATGTGTCCGCGCTACAATGCCAAAACCGACGAGGAGCTTTCCGCCGTTGCGGAACTATGGTTCAGGATAGGCTGGCGTGAGAAAATTCTTCCGCCCGAGGAAATGCGGTGCGATGGCTGTTCCTCGCATAAGAAGTGCACTTACGGTCTGGTGGAGTGTACCGCGGCGCATAACGTTGCGAAATGCTCACTGTGCGGTGAGTTCCCGTGCGGAAAGATCGGCGAACTTCTTGAACGCTCGCGCGGGTATGAGGAGAAATGCGGGAAGGTCTGCACCGAGGAGGAGCTCTCGGCATTGAAAGCGGCGTTTTTCAACAAAGAAGAAAATTTGACGAAATAAGGTAACCGACATGAGGAAGATCAAGATCGCATATATCGGCGGCGGTTCTAAGGCGTGGGCGCGCGTTTTTATGACGGATCTCGCGCTTGCGGAGGGTATCTGCGGCGAGATTGCGCTGTACGATATCGACGTGCCTGCGGCTGAGCTCAACAAGCAGATAGGCGCTCGGATAAACGACGATCCGAACACCGTTTCCAAGTGGGAATACAACGTATATACGGATATCGGCGCGGCGCTTGACGGCGCGGATTTCGTGGCGTGCTCGATACTCCCGGGGACATTCGACGAGATGGAGAGCGATGTGCATCTTCCCGAGGAATACGGGATATATCAGTCCGTGGGCGATACGGTGGGACCGGGCGGAGTTCTCCGCGCGATGCGCACCGTGCCGATTTACGAGGGCTTTGCTCGTGAGATAAAGGAGCATTGCCCGAACGCGTGGGTTATAAATCTCACGAACCCCATGACGGCGTGCACAAAGACGCTTTATGATGTCTTCCCCGAAATAAAGGCTTTCGGGTGCTGCCACGAGGTTTTCCACGCGCAGGAGTTTCTGTGCTGCGCCGCGCATGAGATACTCGGCGTTCCGAGACCACCGCGCGGTGAAATGCTCATCGACGCGTGTGGAGTAAATCACTTCACATGGATAACCGAGGCAAACTGGAACGGGCACGATATGCTGAAGGTTCTGCCCGAATTTATCGAAAAATTCTACGACAGGGGCTATTGCGAGCGGCTTGATACGCCGCCGGACGGCTATCACGATGATCCGTTTTTGTATGGGAACAAGGTCAAAATGGACTTGTTCAACAGGTTCGGGGTGCTTGCCGCGGCGGGCGACCGTCATCTTGTCGAGTTTATGAACAACGCGTGGTATATCAAGGACAAAGCCGCCGTTGACGAGTGGCAGTACCATTTGACGACCGTCGCGTACCGCAAAAAGGACAGGATAGCCAAAATCGAGCAGTCACGCCGCATTGCGGACGGGCTCGAGAAGATAGAGGTAAAGCGCAGCGACGAGGAGGTCGTGGAGCTTATGAAGGCTCTGCTGGGGCTCATTCCCGCGAAGGTCTCCAACGCTAACGTGATAAACGTCGGTCAGATGGAGGGCTTGCCGAAGGGCTCCATAGTCGAGACAAACTGCGTGTTCTCGCTCGACAGCGTGAAGCCTATAACCGCGAAGCCGCTTCCCGGAGACGTGAACGCGCTCGTTCTGCGCAACGCGCTCAACATCGAAAACGCATATTACGGGATAAAGAACCGCGATATGCGCGCGATCTTTGAAGCGTTCGCAAATCAGCCGCTCTGCTCGAACCTCACAACGGGGCGGGCGAGGGAGCTTTTCAAGCGAATGGTGAACGCAACGGCTGGCTGCCTCAAGGAATATTTCTCCGAGAAAGCGCTCAGACTATGACGGACGCGCTTGTTTTCTCGGCAAACGCGGTTTTGCCGATAGTTTTGCTTATTGTGCTTGGGTATGTTCTAAAAAGGACAGGCATGCTCACGCCGCAGTTTCTCGATGTCGGCAACAAGCTGACTTTTCGCGTGCTACTGCCCGTGATGCTGTTTATGAACGTTTACGGCATCAAGAGCTTCAGTGATATAAACCTCGTTTTCATTCTGTACGGCATCGGAATGGTGATCGTCATTTTCTTGTTGGCGATAGTCGCGACTTGCGCGTTCACAAAGGACGGCGCAAAGCGCGGAGCGCTCATACAATCCACGTTCCGTTCAAACTACGCGATAATAGGCATACCGCTCGCAACCTCGCTTTTCGGAGACGCGGGCGCTGCTGCCGCCGGCGTTATGTCCGCGTTCTGTGTGCCGACGTTCAATATACTGAGTGTAATAACGCTCTCTATTTTTAACGGCAGGAATGAAAAAAGCAGGATCGACGTCAAAAAGATACTCCTAGGGATCGCGAAAAATCCGCTGATAATCGGCACTGTAGCCGGGCTCGCCGTTATAGGCGTGCGTGCGCTTTTCGTGATGTGGGGCGTGTCGTTCCGCCTGACGGATATCGGGTTCTTGTACAAAGCGCTGGACAACGTGCGTTCGATATGCACGCCGTTCGCGCTGATAGTGCTGGGCGGACGGTTCGAGTTCTCGGCGGTGTCGCGGCTGTGGAAGGAGATCGTTTTCGGAACGGTCATACGCACCGTTATCGTGCCGGTGCTGAGTCTTTCCATTGCGTATTTCTTTATCCCGGGACTTTCGGGAGAGCACTTCGCGACTTACATCGGCGTGTTCGCGACTCCTGTCGCGGTGGCGAGCGCTATCATGGCGCAGGAAATGGGCGCGGACGGAGAGCTCGCGGGGCAGATGGTAGTATGGATGAGCCTCGTCAGCGCCGTGACCGTTTTCATCTATGTCACGATACTCCGCGCTGTCGGGATCTTCTGAGGACGGGATATTTCGAATATCCGTATCGTCCATAAAGTAAAACGATTTAGACCTCGCATTTCTTTGCATGAGGATATAATATTAAATTAGGTAAAACGATAGATGGCAAGCCCGTTTTCGGGCGGCGTCATTTATCTAAAAAATGAATATTTTCGGAGGTAACACTATGATTTTGGACAAATTCAGTTTGAACGGCAAGGTAGCGATCGTCACGGGAAGTGACACGGGTCTCGGACAGGGCTTCTCAAAGGCTTTCGTCGAGGCCGGCGCTAAGGTTCTGGGCGTTTCCAATATGCCCAGCAACGCAACGCAGGAAATGCTCGGCGCGGATAATTTTCAGTTTATCCAGGCTGACCTCTCCACCCTTGACCCGATTGATAATATCATCAACACTTGCATTGAGAAGTTCGGCAAAATCGACATTCTCGTAAACAACGCGGGCGTAATCAAGCGCGAGGACACAATCGATTTCAGCATTGAGAGCTGGGATTTGGTTATGAACGTAAACCTCCGCACGCTGTTCTTCCTGTCTCAGGCGGTTGCTAAGCAGTTTATGAAGCAGCCCAGAGAAGAGGGCAAATCTCGCGGCAAGATTATCTCCGTTGCTTCCATGCTGTCGTATCAGGGCGGCATCAGAGTTCCGAGCTACACCGCTTCGAAGTCCGCTGTAAAGGGCATCGCGATGACAATGAGCAACGAGTGGGCGAAAGACGGCATTAACGTAAACTGCATCGCTCCCGGCTATATGGCGACGAACAATACCGCGGCGCTCCGCAAGGATCAGGATAGAAGCGAGGCAATCCTCGACAGAATCCCCGCGGGTCGTTGGGGCACTCCCGATGATATCATGGGCGCAGGCGTTTTCCTCGCGTCGGAGGCTTCCGACTACATCAACGGCTTCACAATCGCGGTAGACGGCGGTTGGCTCGGCAGATAATTAAGGCAGAATAATTAAGACAGAATTTGGAGGGATTCCCTATGGATATGAAAGCTTTTCAGGATCAGCTCGAGTTTACCGGCATAATCCCGGTAATCAAGCTGGAGGACACATCTAAGGCAGTTGAACTCGCAAAGGCGCTCCGCGCAGGCGGCATAAACGCCGCTGAGGTAACGTTCCGCGCGGCGGGCGCAGATAAGGTCATCTCGGATATGACCAAGGCGTTCCCCGATATGCTGGTAGGCGCGGGTACAGTCACCACCGTTGAACAGTGCGACGCGGCGATCGCGGCGGGCGCAAAGTTCTGCGTAGCTCCCGGTCTTAACGCGAAGGTCGTTAAGCACTGCCTCGATAAGGGCGTTCCGTTCGCTCCGGGCGTTGCCAACAGCTCTCAGATCGAAGAGGCTATGGAGCTCGGGCTTGATTTCGTCAAGTTCTTCCCGGCTGAGCAGGCAGGCGGTCTGGCTTACATCAAGTCGGTTTCCGCTCCGTATTCCAATATGAAGTTTATGCCCACCGGCGGCGTAAATGAGAACAATCTCAACAACTACCTTTCGTTCAAGAAGATCATCTGCTGCGGCGGAAGCTGGATAGTTCCCGACGCGCTCGTAAAGGCTGGCGACTGGGACGGCATCACCGCGCTTTGCCGCACTGCCGTAAACAAGATGCTCGACTTCCGTATCGTTCACGTTGGTATGAACTGCGCGAACGAGGACGAGGCTAAGGACACCACCGCGAAGTTCGCGAAGATGTTCGGCTGGGAGCAGAAGGTCGGCAACAGCAGCGTATTCGCGGGCACGGCTATCGAGTGCATGAAGAGCCCGTTCAAGGGCAAGAACGGTCACATCGCGGTTGCTACGAACAGCCTGCGCAGAGCCGTTTACCAGCTCAACGCCATGGGTATCGAGACCGAGAAGAAGGCGACCGAAATAGACGCAGATACCAAGGCGGTATACCTCAAGGATGAGTTCAGCGGCTTTGCCGTTCACCTTGTTGAAAAGAAGTAACATAAAAAATTATTTTTAAGGAGAATTCAGAAATGGCAAAGATTGTTACCATGGGCGAGATCATGCTCAGACTTTCCACCCCTAACAACGAGAAGTTCATCCAGGCAGACGAGTTCGACATCAACTACGGCGGCGGCGAAGCTAACGTAGCGGTGTCTCTCGCGAACTACGGTCACGACGCGGAGTTCGTTACCGCTGTGCCCGACAACCCCATCGGCGCTTGCGCCGTTGCGGCTCTCAGAAAGTACGGAGTTGAGACCAAGCACATCTCCAAGAGCGGCGAGAGACTCGGTATCTACTTCCTCGAGACCGGCGCTTCGATGAGAGCTTCCAACGTCGTTTACGACAGAGCTCATTCCTCTATCGCGACAGCGGACGCTTCGGAGTTCGATTTCGACGAGATATTCAAGGACGCTGACTGGTTCCACTTCACCGGTATCACTCCCGCGGTATCCGACAAGGCGGCGGAGCTCACCGAGATTGCTCTTAAGGCGGCAAAGAAGCACAACGTTACCGTTTCCGTAGACCTCAACTTCCGCAAGAAGCTTTGGAGCAGCGAGAAGGCTCAGAAGGTAATGACCAACCTTATGCAGTACGTTGACGTTTGCATCGGCAACGAAGAGGACGCGGAGAAGGTGCTCGGCTTCAAGCCCGGCTCCACCGACGTTACCAAGGGTGAGCTCGAGCTTCAGGGCTATGTTGACATCTTCAATCAGATGGCAGACAAGTTCGGCTTCAAATACATCATCTCCTCTCTGCGCGAGAGCCACTCCGCTTCCAACAACGATTGGTCCGCGTGCATTATGGACGGCAAGACAAGAGAGTTCTATCACTCGAGAAAGTACAACATCAACCCGATAGTAGACCGCGTAGGCGGCGGCGACTCTTTCGCGGGCGGACTCATCTGCGGTCTCGCGGACGGCAAGGATATGAAGGCGGCTTTGGAGTTCGCTGTTGCGGCTTCCGCGCTCAAGCACACTATCCCCGGCGACTTCAACCTCGTAACACGCGCGGACGTTGAGACCCTCGCGGGCGGCGACGCTTCCGGACGAGTTCAGAGATAATCATGATGAAGCTGTTTATTCGCGCCCACGACCTCGGGGTCAAGGGCGAGGAGAATATCGCCGCAAGGCTCGACGAATTGGGACTTTGCGGCGTTCAGCTCGTAGCTTACAAGGTGCTCGACGGGATAGCCTACACGCCCGGCTCTATGACGAGCGAGCGGGCGGCGAAATTCCGCGGGTGCTTTGAGGCGGCGGGGAAGACCGTGCCGCTTATCGGAGCGTATTTCAATCCCGTTCACCCGGACGAGAAAAAGATCGAAAACGGCGTCGCGGTGTTCAAGGATTACCTTTCTCACGCGAAGGAGCTGGGCTGCGATATCGTCGGCTCGGAGACGGGCTCTTACAACGGCGACAAATGGACTTATCATCCGCAGAACCGCACCGAAGAAGCGTTGGGGCGAGTTATCGAGACATTCTCGGGGCTTTGCGCCTACGCGGAGGAACGCGGCGTGTGCGTCGGTATGGAGGGCGCGTTCGGGCATGTATGCTACGACGTGAAAACGCTCGATAGAGCCGTGAAGGCTATCGGCAGCAAAAATATCAGGATCATCTTCGATCTGTACAACTATCTTGACCGCTCGAACGTCGATAAAATGTACGACATTCTCAAAGAGGGTCTGCAAACGTTCGGCGACAGGATATGCGTGTTCCACATCAAGGACTGCGTTATAGCTGAGGACGGAGCGCTGAAGCAGTGCGGCGTGGGGCACGGGATATTCGATTATCCGCGTATTATCGGCGAGATCGCGAAGGTCTGTCCCGAAGCGAACCTCGTTTTCGAGGGAACTACGGGCGACGACATTCCGTTCGCCGCCGAGTATATGAAAAAAATAATCGTTTAAGGAGCAAATTATGACTTTAGACATCAGATACGCAAACCACCCCGATGATTCCAAGCATTACACCACCGAGGAGCTCAGAAAGCATTACCTCATCGATAAGGTGTTTGCCGCGGATGAGATTGCGCTTACCTATTCTCATCAGGACAGAATGATCGCGGGCGGCGCTATGCCGGTCGATAAGGAGCTGTCGCTCGGCTCGACGAAGGAGCTCGGCACCGAGTACTTCCTAGAAAGACGCGAAATGGGCATCATCAACGTCGGCGGCAAGGGCACGGTAGTGCTCGACGGCAAGGAGTACGCGCTGGATTTCAAGGACGGTATCTACATCGGAATGGGCACGAAGGAAATAGTGTTCAAGTCCGACGATAAGACCAAGCCCGCGAAGTTCTATATCAACTCCTGCCCCGCGCACAAGACCTATCCCACGGTGTTCATCACCAAGGATATGGCGGTGCACAGACCTCTCGGAACTGCTGAGAATATGAACAAGCGCGTTGTTAATCAGTACGTTAACCCCGCGGTCTGCGAGAGCTGCCAGCTCGCTATGGGTATGACGGAGCTTGCGGTCGGCAGCAGCTGGAACACGATGCCTTCTCACACTCACGAGAGAAGAATGGAGGTTTACTTCTACTTCGAGCTCCCGGACGACAACATCGTTTTCCATATGATGGGACAGCCCAAGGAGACCCGCCACATCATCCTCCACAACGAGCAGGCGGTCATTTCCCCGAGCTGGTCTATCCACAGCGGCACTGCAACCAGCAACTACACGTTTATCTGGGGTATGTGCGGCGAGAACCAGACATACGACGATATGGACAATATCGGCAATTTTGATTTGAAGTAAAAGGCGTTACGGCGAGCCGCGCAGAAGCACGCAGCAAGCCGAGGCACAGAATACGCAAAGGCTTGACGCGCGCTTTGCTTTTAGATGAGAAATAGGAGTAACGTTATGGCTTATTTAACTTTAAGAGGTATCAATAAGATATACCCGAACGGATTTCACGCGGTGCACGATTTCAACCTTGAGATCGAAAAGGGCGAGTTTATCGTTTTCGTAGGCTCCTCCGGCTGCGGAAAATCCACAACCCTGCGAATGATCGCGGGACTTGAAAACATAAGCAAGGGCGATTTTTACATCGACGGAAAGCTTGCAAACAAGCTCGGTCCGCGCGAGCGCGGCGTTGCGATGGTTTTCCAGAGCTACGCTCTTTATCCGCATATGTCGGTCTACGAGAATCTGGCGTTTGGTCTGACATTGCAGGGCGTCGACGACGACGTTATCGAAAAGCGTGTTATGAACACCGCTAAGATACTCGGTCTTACCGATTACCTCGACAGAAAGCCGAGAGCTCTGTCGGGCGGTCAGAGACAGAGAGTTGCGGTAGGACGCGCGATAATCCGTAAGGTAGACATCTTCCTTATGGACGAGCCGCTTTCCAACCTCGACGCTAAGCAGAGAGTTACGATGCGTTCCGAGATAACCCAGATCCACCGCGAAACAGGCGCGACGACCATCTATGTAACGCACGACCAGACCGAGGCTATGACGATGGCGGACAGGATAGTCGTTATGAAGGACGGCTATGTTCAGCAGGTAGGAACGCCTTACGATCTGTACTTCAACCCCGTAAATATGTTCGTTGCGGGCTTTATCGGAGAGCCTCCGATGAACTTCATCACGGGCAGGATTAAGGACGGCAAGATGGATATAGGCGGCACGGAGATATTCCTTGAGGCTATAGCCAGCAAGGAAGTGCTGAGAAAGCACGAGAACGAGGAGGTAGCCCTCGGCTTCCGCCCCGAGCACATCAAGCTTGTGAAGAACGAGGAAATACGCAAGGCGTACACCATCCCCTGCAAGGTAGAGCTTACCGAGCTTTTGGGCGATAACACCAACGTTTACGTTGATATACGCGGCGTAAAGACCATTCTTAAGGTAGATCCGCATGATTCTCCCGCGATAGATTCCAAGCTGAGCTTCGCCGTTCCTTACGAAAACATTTATCTGTTCGATAAGGATACCGAGCAGCGTATCATGCTGACCGAATAATAACAGAATAAATATGGGCGAATCCAATATAAGCGAAAAGGACCGGAAACGGAGGGAGTTTATTCTCAACGGCAAGCCGCTGGCTGTCGTCGTGAATATATCCCTTCCGCTTATATTGCTGGGGGCGTTTTCGTATCTCAGCGGTATAGTAGACACGGTCGTTGTAGCTAAAAGCGATAATAATGCACTGTCGTCCGTTGTAATGATTTCACAGATAAAAAATCTGTTTACGGCTTTGGGCTCGGGATTTGCAACGGGCGGCTCTATTATTGTATCGCGGCTTATCGGAAGAGGCGAGTACGATAAAGCGAAGCGAGTAGCGAACTCCGTTATAACGGTGTTCCTTGTCGGAGCGGTGGTTCTTGTGGGACTGTTTATGCCGCTTTCGAGAGGAGTTCTGCGGCTGGCGGGAATGACCGATGAAATGGCGGCAAGCGGGCTGGGGTACTTTCGGATACAGATAATATCCATAGGCGTCTCGATGTTCAACAGTGTGTTTCTCGGACTCGAAAAGGCTCGCGGCGCTACAATGAACATAATGTTCGTCAATATTATGTCAATGTCGCTGAAAATGGTGTTTACGATAATGTTCGTGACCGTTCTGAAAATGGGCACGACGATGGTGGCGGCTTCAACGCTGTTCGCCGACCTTTCGGTGACGGCTTACGCCGCAATAAATCTCGCGCGGAAAAACTACCTGTTCCGCTATTCCGCGAAAAACACGGAGTTCGGGCGGGATTTTGTGAAAACGCTATGCACGCTGTCGATACCGGTGTTTCTTGGAAAGTTCGTGTTTTCGATGGGCAAGGTCATCGTGAACAAGCTGGCTATCGGCTACGGCGAGGACGCGCCCGGGGCGCTGGGCGTATCAAATCAGATAAGCGGCAGCGTAACGAACATCACAAACTGCACCGAGGATTCCGAAAGCTCCATAGAGAGCTACAACCTGAGCGCGGGGCAGTATTCGCGCATGATAAGGATATTCTTCTGCACACTGGCGCTGAACCTTATCATTTCGACTATAGGAGTTACGATACTCACGGTGTTCAAGGACAATATCACGATGTATTTCGCCGACGGCGACCCGCGGAAGGCGGAGCTCATCGGCAGGATATTCGGGTATGAGAAGGTGGGCATAATCGCTTTGGCGGTAAACGCCGCGGTAAACGGGCTCATTTACGGCATCGGGTGGACGAAGATTTCGATGATCTGCAATTTGGCTCGGCTGTTCGTTTTCAGGATACCTTCAATGCTTATTATGATAAACTGTTTTCCGGATATGGGCGCGGAAAGCCTCGGCGTAGCTATGCTGGTATCCAACGTCGGGATAGGGCTCATGTCTGTGGTTATAGGGTGCGTATGTCTTGTAAAGATCAAGCATCACAAGGCTAAAGATAATGTGAAAATTTAAGGGGTGTAACTATGAAAGACCTTAACAGAACAAACTTCAATACGAAGGGCGAAAGACCGGTAAAGATACTCCAGTTCGGCGAGGGCAACTTTTTGAGAGCCTTCGTTGATTGGATACTCCAGAACCTCAACGACAGCGGCGTGATAAATTCCGACGTCGCGGTGGTACAGCCCATGCCGATGGGCAGAGTTGCCGACCTCGCGAAGCAGGACGGCTTGTACACGCTCTGCCTCGAGGGAATAGACAAGGGCGAGAAGGTGCAGAGCCGTCAGGTGATAGACGTTCTGCGCGATTTCATAAACCCGTTCGAGGAATACGACAAGTTCCTCTCCTACGCAAAGAGCGAGGATCTTGAGATCGTCATCTCCAACACGACCGAAGCGGGTATCGCGCTCGATCCCACGGACACCGACCTCACGAAGTGCCCGAAGAGCTTCCCCGGCAAGCTGCTCGCGCTGCTGAGAGCCCGCTACGAGGCGTTCCACGGAGATATGAGCAAGGGTCTTGCGATTATCCCGTGCGAGCTCATCGACTACAACGGCAAGGAGCTCAAGCGCGTTCTTCTGGAGCTCGCGAAGATCAATAATATGAGCGACGCGTTCATAAACTGGATAACCGCGGCAAACCACTTCACTAGCACGCTCGTAGACAGAATAGTCCCCGGCTATCCGAAGGACAACGCCGCGCAGATATGCGAGGAATCCGGCTTCCAGGACAACAACATCGTAAAGGGTGAGATATTCCACCTCTGGGTGCTCGAGAAGGAGCCGTTCGTGCAGTCGAAGCTCCCCGCGGACAAATCGGGGCTCAATGTCATCTTTGCGGACGACATTACTCCCTATAAGCAGCGCAAGGTAAAGATACTCAACGGCTCGCATACCGCGATGGTGCCCGTTGCGTACCTCAGCGGCATTGATACAGTGCGCGAGAGCGTTTCCGACCCCGACGTCGGCAAGTTCGTGCAGGAGCTCGTAAACGACGAGATAAAGCCCACCATCGACCTTCCGAAGGACGAGATGGACGCTTTCGCGAACAGCGTTATCGAGCGCTTTATGAACCCGTTTATCCGCCACGAGCTGATGTCTATCGCGCTCAACTCCACGACGAAATTCAAGACCAGACTTCTTCCGACCTACAACGATTACCATAAGAAGTTCGGCAAGTCGCCGAAGCACATCCTGTTCTCCTTCGCTTCTCTCTGCGTATTCTACAAGGGCAAGCGCGGAGACGAGGATATCAAGCTCGCGGACGATCAGAAGTACCTCGATTTCTGGAAAGAGCTCTGGGCAAAGACCGATTACACCGATATCGCGAAAACAGCTCTCTGCCAGACGGACATCTGGGAGCAGGATCTCTCGGCGGACGACGATAACGTAGCCGTAGTCGCAGGCTTTATCGAGAATATCGTGAAGAACGGCGAAAGAGCGGCATTACAGGCTTTCTTAGGAGAATGATATGAAAAAGACGATTGTTATAACTCCTCTCGACAGCGTCGCTGTTGCTCTCGCTCCGCTTAAAAAGGGCGAGGAAGCCGAAGGCGTGACGCTCGCCGAGGACATCGAAAAAGGGCACAAATTCGCGCTTAAGGCTATCAAGAGCGGCGAAAAGGTGATAAAGTACGGCGAGGTCATCGGAAAGGCGACCGCCGATATCGCTCCCGGCGAGCATATCCACTCCCACAATATGGCAACAAATCTTGAGGGCACGCTGGAGTATTCCTTCAATAAGAAGGAGATAGCTCCCGCGCCCGAGGCAAAAAACCGAAAGGTAATGGTCTACGGGCGCAAAAACGGCGAAGTGGGCATACGAAACGAGATTTGGGTGATTCCGACTGTAGGCTGCGTGAACGCTCAGGCGAGAGCTATCGCCGCGGAGTTCCAAAAGCGCCACCCACAGCTTGATGGAGTTGACGGAGTTTTCGCGTATACTCATCCCTACGGCTGCTCGCAGATAGGCGAGGATCACGAGCGCACACGCACCATTCTCCAGAGAATGGTAAAGCACCCCAACAGCGGCGGCGTGCTTGTTATCGGGCTCGGCTGCGAGAACAACCGCATGGACGTTTTTAAGGAGACGCTTGGCGACTACGATAAGGATCGCACGGAGTTCCTTATCGCGCAGGACGTTGAGGATGAGCTCGCGGCTGGCGTGGAGCTCCTCGAAAAGCTCTACGAGAAGGTAAAGGGCGACAAGCGCGTTGAGAAGGACATCTCCTGCCTTAAGGTAGGTCTGAAATGTGGCGGCTCGGACGGGCTTTCGGGCATTACGGCGAACCCGCTCGTCGGCAGATTTTCGGACTACATGGCATCTGTCGGCGGAACCACCGTTCTGACGGAGGTTCCGGAGATGTTCGGCGCGGAGCAGCTTCTTATGGACAGAGCCAAGGACGACGAGACCTTCAACAAGATCGTCAAGCTCGTCAACGGCTTCAAGGAGTACTATCAGAAGCACGATCAGCCCGTTTACGAGAACCCCTCGCCCGGAAACAAGGCGGGCGGTATCACGACGCTCGAGGACAAATCGCTCGGCTGCACGCAGAAATCCGGCACGCGCGAGGTATGCGACGTGCTGTTTGACGGCGACGCGTTGTCGGCGCACGGTCTCAACCTGCTCAATGGTCCCGGAAACGATATGGTTGCCGTTACCAATCTCGCGAGCGCGGGCTGCCACATGGTTCTGTTCACGACCGGCAGAGGAACGCCGTTCGGCGGTTTTGTTCCGACTATCAAGATATCGACAAACTCCGATCTCGCGGCTCGCAAGAAGAACTGGATAGACTTCGATGCGGGCGGGATAGCGTTTGGCGACAGCTTCGAGGATAAGCTCGCGCAGCTCGTCGATCTTGTAGTCGAGACCGCAAACGGCTCTCAGACCGTAAACGAGCGCTACGGCGCACGCGACATTGCGATATTCAAGACGGGTGTAACACTTTAAGGAGATTTTGACTTATGAAGAAATTTATGGATAAGGACTTTGTCCTCAAAAACCAGACGGCTGTGACCCTTTACGAGAACTACGCGAAGGATATGCCGATATTTGACTTCCACTGTCATCTTCCCATCGAGGAAATATACAACGACAGAAAATTCGGCAACATTACCGAGTGCTGGCTCGGCGGAGACCACTACAAGTGGCGTCTTATGCGCGAAATGGGCGTTGACGAGAGCTATATCACGGGCGATAAGGACGATTTCGAGAAGTTTATGAAATACGCCGAGGTTATGCCCTACGCGATAGGAAACCCCATTTTCCACTGGACTCATCTGGAGCTTCAGCGCTATTTCGGGATAGACGACATTCTCTCTCCGAAAACCGCTAAGGAGATATTCGATAAGTGCAACGAGAAGCTGAAAACTCTCACCGCGCGGACGCTCATCAAAAACAGCAACGTGAAGAAGCTCTTCACCACGGACGATCCCATAGACGATCTGCACTTCCACAAGCTCCTCAAGGAGGACAAGACTTTTGACGTGGAGGTTGCTCCCGCGTTCCGCCCCGACAAGGCGATAAACATCGAGCTCCCGACTTATGTTCCGTATATCGCGAAGCTCGCTGATGCTGCGGACGTTCGTATCGACGGTATAGACAGTCTTTGCGAGGCGCTTACCAAGCGAATCGAGTTCTTTGACAGCGTTGGCTGCGTATGCTCCGACCACGCTTTGGATGTTGTTATGTTCGCTCCCGCGACTAAGGAGCAGGTTGACAAGATCGTCAAGAAGGCACTGGGCGGCGACGACCTCACTCCGCTTGATATCGAGCAGTACAAGGGCTATGTGCTCGTTCACCTCGGCAAGCAGTATGCGCGTCTGCACTGGGTTCAGCAGTATCACATCGGCGCTCTCCGCAACAACTCGAGACGCTATATGGGAATGCTCGGTCCGGACACCGGTTTTGACGCTATTGAGGATCAGACGTTCGCAAAGAAGCTGTCCATGCTGATGGATACGCTCGACAGCACCGACGAGCTCCCCAAGACCATTCTTTACTGCCTCAATCCGCGCGACAACGAGGTGCTCGCGACTATCAGAAACTGCTTCCAGCAGAGCGGAGTTGTCGGCAAGATACAGTTTGGTTCGGCTTGGTGGTTCAACGATCAGAAGGACGGCATGGAGCGTCAGCTCACCGCTCTTTCGCAGCTCGGGCTTGTCAGCAAGTTTGTCGGTATGCTTACGGACAGCCGCAGCTTCCTCTCCTATACCCGCCACGAGTATTTCAGACGCATACTCTGCAATATGTTCGGCACGCTTATCGAGGAAGGCGAATATCCCAACGACGTTGAGTTCGTCGGCGAGATCGTCCGCGATGTTTGCTACAACAACGCTATCAAATATTTCTCCAAGTAATATTCCTCGTAATTTTGAAGCCCGTCTCATCGGAGACGGGCTTTTTTGCTTTCTCACAACATTTTGACAGTGAATTAGTATCGGCGCGCCGCTCACGTTGAGAGGAAATGCAGTTCTCCCTCTTGACAATGGATTGAATAAGTGGTATAATAAAGTTGATTTAGTTGGACCGGAAACGAATAAGGAAAAGAATATGAAAACAGTAATAATCGGAAACGGAAAAGTCGGCAGCAGTCTCGCCGCAATGTTGTCAAACGAGGGTCACGATGTGACGGTAATAGACATAAACGCCGCAGCTCTCGAAAGAACGCAGAATACCGAGGACGTAATGTGTCTCGAGGGCAACGGAATAGATACCGGCGTGCAGAGAGAGGCAAACGTCAATAAATCGGGGATCGTGATAGCCACAACGCCATACGACGAGGTAAATCTGCTGTGCTGCCTTATCGCGAAAAAGCTGGGCGCTAAAAGAACGATAGCAAGAGTGCGCAACCCCGAGTACTATAAGCAGATAGACTTCGTAAGGGAGGATATGGGGCTCTCTATGGTAATAAACCCCGAGGGCATAACATCCGACGAAATATTGCGCGTGCTCATCACTCCCGAGGCGGCGAACGTCGAGGTCTTCGAAAAGGGGAAAATGGAGCTCGTGGAGTATAAGCTCCCGGATAATTCGCCGATAATCGATTGCAGCCTGAAGGATATCTACAGACGTACAAAGATAAAGTTCTTGATCTGCGCCGTGCAGAGGGAAGACGATATATATATACCAGGCGGCGATTTCACGCTCCGCGCGGGCGACAGAATAAGCATCGCCGCGTCTCATAAGGATATCGAGCAGTTCTTCAAAATGAACGGCACGATAAAGGATAAAGTAAAGGCGTGCATGATAGTGGGCGGCGGCAGGATATGCTACTACCTCACAAGCAGCCTCCTGGCAATGGGAATGCATGTAAAGATAATCGAAAAGGACCTCGACAGATGCAGAAGACTGGCGGAGATGTTCCCCAAGGCGGCGGTAATACACGCTGACGGCACCGATCAGGACACTCTCGTTGAGGAGGGTATAAGAGAAGCGGACGCGTTTGTCGCTATCACGGGCATAGATGAAGAGAATATCATTATGTCCCTCTACGCGAAAAATAACTCCAACGCCAAGGTGGTTACCAAAATAAACCGCGAAAGCTATGTCGGGCTCGCGGGTCAGATAGGTCTCGACTGTATTATCTCGCCAAAGGCTTCAACAACGGAATCCGTCCTCGGATATGTGCGAAGCCTCGATAATACCGACAGTAATATCGAATCGCTTTATCACATCGTAAATAACCGCGTAGAGGCTGTGGAGTTCAAGATAAAGGAAAATATCGCGGGTCTCGTCGGCATTCCGCTCAAAGACCTCAAAACCCGCAAAAATATGCTGATATGCTCCGTAGTAAGAGGCAGACAGGTCATAATCCCTGACGGCAGCACAACGATAGAAGCGGGTGATTCCGTGGTGGTCGTATCAAAGGAGCACCGCTTCCTCGATATTAAAGATATTCTGGACGATTGATTTAAAGCTCCGATTTAACGGCGATTTTCCCCGCCGGAGGCGGGGAAAATCGCTGAAAAACCTTGAGCGGTAGGCTAAAAAGATGAACAAAACACTGGTATTCCATTATTTATCAAAAATAACGCTTGCGGGCTCGCTTATCTTTCTGCTTCCCGCGGGTGTAAGCCTTATCTACAGCGAGTATGACGCGGCGCTGGCTTTCGTTATCGTGGCGGCGGGACTTGCTGTGCTGTCTCTTCCGATGGCGATCATAAAGCCGAAAACCACCGAGATGTACGCCCGAGAGAGCCTGGTGATAGTCGCCATGCTGTGGATAGTGCTGCCGATAGCGGGCGCTTTGCCGTTTGTGATAAGCGGCGAGATACCGCGCTTCGCGGACGCGCTTTTCGAGAGCGTCTCGGGCTTCACGACCACGGGCTCTACGATACTTACAGATATCGAGAGCCTGTCGCACGGAATGATCTTCTGGCGGAGCTTTTCGCAGTGGATAGGCGGTATGGGTATACTGCTGTTCGCGCTGGCGGTGTTCCCGTCGTCGAAGGACTCGTTGTACCTTATGAGGGCGGAGTGCGCCGGTCCGCAGGTGAGCAAGCTCGTTCCGAAGGGGAAAAACACGGCGATGTATCTGTATTCCATATACGGAGCGCTTACCGTTGTCACCTGCGTTTTGCTGTGCGCGGGCGGAATGCCGTTTTTTGACAGCGTGTGCCACGCACTCGGCACGGCGGCGACCGGCGGCTTCGGCATCAAGAACGCGGGCGTGGCGTATTATAATTCCGCGTATATCGACGGCGTTATAACCGTTATGATGATACTGTTCGGCGTGAACTTCAATATGTTCTACTTCTTGCTGATAAAACGTTTTAAGGATGTCGCGAAAAATCTGGAGCTGCGGGTGTATCTGATAATACTCGCCGCTTCTACGCTGCTCATAAGCGCGAATATATACCATATCTTCGGAACGGCGGGGAAGAGCTTCAGATACGCGGTCTTTCAGGTTGCTTCGGTCATGACTTCGACGGGGTTCGCCACCTCGGATTTTAACCTGTGGCCGATGTTTTCGCAGATGATATTAACGGTGCTTATGTTTATCGGCGCGTGCGCGGGCTCTACGGGCGGCGGCTTTAAGGTGCAGAGGCTCGTCATAATCATAAAGAACACGGCGAAGTACTTTAAAAAGCTGCTCCACCCGAAATCGGTAAATCTCGTGACGAGCGAGGACAAGGCGATGGATCCCGATATCGTGCACGGAGTGCACAGCTATCTGGGGATATATATGCTCCTCATAATGGCTTCCGTGCTGCTTATATCGCTTGACGACTGCGATTTCACGACGATATTCACTTCCGTTGTGACCTGCTTCAACAACATAGGACCGGGACTCAGCAGGGTAGGACCTATGGAGAATTTTGCGTTCTTCTCGGATTTTTCGAAATACGTTTTGTCAATGGATATGCTCCTCGGAAGGCTGGAATGCCTGCCGATGATGATATTATTTGTTCCGTCGGTCTGGAAAAAGAAATTCTGAAAGATTGCCGATACCCTCACCTGCTTTGTCAGCCGTACTATTGCTTTCGTGCGTCCGAGGTTTTCTCGGCGGCATTTCCATTGACATAACAGTTTTTTGATGTATAATATTTGTAAAATAAATCGTAATTTACCGGAGGAAAAGTATGAAAAGTAAAATTATATACTGCCTAAATTTCCTTTGGACAAGTTTCATCGCATTTTCATTTCCTATTTGCTTTGGTTGGATTTTTCTTGACATAACCGGACATTCTAAAGGTTATAGTTATGATTTAGGTTCGGAGAAAGATGTATCAATTCTATTTGGGTGTATTGAACTGCTGATATGGATTGCTTTGGCATTACCTTCAAATATCTATGTTTTTCAAAAAACTTTGAAAAAAGGAAAGCTGTATTTACTGATACCTATTGCATTATACATAGCTCTTGCTATCATATGTATTTTTATTACAGGCGGTTGCTCTGAATATTTAAAAGGTGTTTTCAATATATAAATTCTGATTTATGCGAATAAGCCAATAATTAAAATAAGCCCGAAAGCAGTTGAAAAACTACTTTCGGGCATTACTTCTATATGCGTATCCGTCTTATCTTGGCGGTTTTACGTTTTCAGTTGTTCGCGCCGTTGATTTCAATCAACCGCCTCTCAAACTCGTCAGCCGGGATCGGCTTTGAATAAAAGAACCCCTGCGCCGAATCGCACCCGCAGCTGCGGAGAAATTGCGCCTGCTCGTTCGTCTCGACGCCCTCCGCAATTATATCAAGCCCTATGTCGTGCGACATCGAGATGGTGTGCTCAATTATTTTCCTGCCGCGGTCGGACTCCATAAACTCATCAAGAAAGCTCTTGTCTATCTTCAAAACATCAAACGGCGTGCTCTTGAGCATATTAAGCGAGGAATACCCCGCCCCAAAGTCGTCCATAAGCATCTTGAATCCCGCCGCCTTCATCTTCGTTACTATCTCCTCTACGCCAATGCTGTCAACGGATTCCGTTATCTCAAGCTCCAGAAGGGAGATCGGTATACTGTGCTTCTCCACAAGCTTTAAAAGCATCGCCGTTACGTCAAAAGACCCCACATATTCGCGCGAGATGTTCACCGAAATGGGCACGGGAGTTATCCCGTTGTCGATCCACTTTCTTATACGCTTGCAAGCCTCTTCCCATATAAACGAATCCAGCTTGATTATAAATCCGTTTTCTTCAAACACCGGGATAAACGCCGCCGGCGATACCATACCCTTTTCCGGGTGTATCCACCGCGCGAGAGCCTCAGCTCCGATTATCCTGCCAGTGCTTATCGAGTGCTTGGGCTGGAGGAACATACGGAACTCGCCGTTTGCGAGCGCTTTATTCATATCGTCTTCTATAGCCTGCTTTTCGCGGAGATCAGATTTCATATCGCTTGTGTAAAAACCGATCTTCTGCAGCGCGTTTCCTTTGATGAGCTGTCGTGCGAGAGAGGCGTTGTCGCCGTGGGTGCGGGTGTGAGCGTTTCTGTCCTCGACTATGCATACGCCGAATACGATGCGGTATTCCATGCCGTCGTAGTCGAGCAGCATACTTTCCACTCTCGAAATGAACTTTAAAAGCTCCGCCTTGTTCTCAAAGGTCGTAACTATCATAAAAACGTCCGCGGTAAGGCGGCAGAAGGGCTGCTCCTCGCTGCAAATAAGCGATAGCGTATCGTTGAAGAACTGTAAAACGTTGTCGCCCTTTTCCACGCCGTATGTCTCATTTATCAGTTTAAAGCGCTCCACATCGAATTGTATGAAGGCTATCTCCTTGTCGGGATTTTCCGTGATAACGCGCCGGCAGCGTTCCGAAAACAGCTTGGGGTTTTTGTCGGAGGAGAACATTTTGAGAACGTCGCGGTTAAAGACCTCTATCGGGGTGAACGGTCGGAGGTCGTAGTGGATATCGGTCACTTTTCCGTTTTCATCGAGGAGGAATAGCGCATTGAGATGGCACATTTTATGAATGTCCAAGCCGGGGAGCCTTACGGAAATATCGGTTGAAGCGCAGTTTTTATCCGAGCCGTTTGTTATGCTGTACCGTATTTTCTTGCGGAACACGGAGAAGACGTTTTTGGATTGTTCGTCGATAAGTCCGCTGTTTTCGAGATATTCGAGCGGGTCGCCGTCTATCTCGGGAAACAGCTCTCCGCTCATCTGAAAGAACGTATTGTCGGAAGCGGACCAATAGAAATGGTATGTTTCGTTATCATGTTCCATCATCTGCACAAGGCGTTCTTTGTATTTGGAGTCGATCGGGCTGCGCATAGTTCTCCCTCCGTTCGCGTGATTTATTGTAATTATAACATATATTTTTATTTTTTTCAAGCGGTTTTGTGGAGTTTTTACAAAAAACTAAAAAACAGGCGCTCCCTTTGAAAGAAGAGAGCGCTTTAAATTATTCGGTAGTTACCGATTTCGCGAGATTGCGTGGCTTATCGGGATCGTTTCCGCGGAGCACGCTCGCGTAATACGCTATAAGCTGCAGCGCACACACCGTCGGCAAAGGCGCAAGCATATCGTCCAGCTCTCCGAAATCAAGCTCAAGCTTTAGATCCACCGTACCTCCCGCAAAAGAAGTCCCCTTCCTGCAAACCGCAATAATAAACGCTCCGCGAGCCTTTACCTCCTCCATATTGCTTATCGTCTTTTCAAGAATGTGCCGCTGCGTCGCCACGGTTATGACAGGCACATTCC
Organism: uncultured Ruminococcus sp.; assembly: GCA_964454205.1. GTDB lineage: Bacteria > Bacillota > Clostridia > Oscillospirales > Ruminococcaceae > CAG-115. The sequence goes on along the minus strand of CAYVSV010000015.1, from coordinate 8,386 downwards.
TGTCTATCAGCGAGATGGTACCGTGCTTGAGCTCGCCCGCCGCATACGCCTCGGAGTGCATATACGTTATCTCCTTGAGCTTCAGCGATCCCTCGAGAGACAGCGCGTAGTCAAATCCGCGCCCGATAAAGAACAGCGTTTCCGTATTTACGAGCTGCGACGCTATGAACTGGCACTCTCCGCATCTGTCGATAACGTCCTGTATCGCCTTGGGAGCTTCGGCGAGCTGCGCCGTAAGCGCCCTTAGCTTCGCCTCGTCTATCGTCCCCACCGCGTAAGCGAACCGAAACGCCAGCAGATACAGCGAGGCTATCTGAACCGAATACGCCTTTGTGCTCGCAACGGCAATTTCGGGGCCCGCGAGCGTGTTTATGGACATATCCGCCTGCCGCGCTATCGCGGAGTATTTTACGTTCACCACCGCGAGAGTTTTAGCGCCGCGCGCCTTCGCAAGCTCCAAAGCCGCTTTTGTGTCCGCGGTCTCGCCCGACTGCGAGATGACTATCACAAGATCGCCTTCGCCCACTATCGGATCCATATACCTGAACTCGCTAGCTATCTCGCAGGAAACGGGCACCCGCGCGAGCTTTTCTATCGCGTATCTTGCCACTATCCCCGCGTACATCGCCGTGCCGCAAGCCGTTATGTAAACTCTTTTAACGCCGCGCAAAAGCTCGTCGGTAAGCCCTATCTCCGTAAGATCCGGAACGCCGTCACGGGTGAGGTTTTCGAGCGTTTTCTTAACGACCTCCGGCTGCTCGTGTATCTCCTTCAGCATATAGTGCGGGAAACCGAGCTTCTGCGCCTGTTCAACGTCCCATTCCGCGGTCTGACGCTGTTTGCTTATCTGTATCCCGTGCACGTCGAAAAACATCACGCCGTCTGTATCGAGACGGACTATCTCGTTATCCTCGAGCAGAACGTATTCCTTGGTGTATTTAAGGAACGCGGGGATATCGCTCGCGATGAAGCTCTCGCCCCTGCCAACGCCGACGATGAGCGGGCTTCCGCTGCGCGCGGCGTAAACGCGTTCGGGGAAGTCCTTAAAGACTATCCCCAGAGCGTAGCTTCCGCGAAGCTCCTTTATGGTCTCGGTGATCGCGTGGAGCGGATTTCTCTCCGAGTAGTAGTAATCGAGCAGACACGCGACGACCTCGCTGTCCGTCTGCGAGAGGAAGGTATATCCGCGCTCCGTCAGAAACTCCTTGAGCTCCGCGTAATTTTCGATTATACCGTTATGCACGATGGTGACGCGCCCGTTGCTGTGCGGGTGGGAGTTCGCGTCGGAGGGCTCTCCGTGAGTTGCCCAGCGTGTGTGTCCTATTCCGCAGTGACCCTTCGGGCTTCCCTCGCGCTCCAGCTTTTCTTTCATCGCCGCGAGCTTTCCTCGGGTCTTTACCGTTCTGATCTCGCGATCCTCGAAAACCGCGATGCCCGCGCTGTCGTAGCCGCGGTACTCCAGCTTCTCCAAGCCGTCCATAAGCACTTCGGTGCAGTCTCTCTGCCCCAGATAACCCACAATTCCGCACATAAACGTATCCCCCTTAAAATGTGTTGCGATGCTTCGATCAAAGCCTATTTTCGTGATTTTCCCCGCACGCGGCGGTGAAAGCGCCGTTAAACCGGTATCTTCTTAGAAATGTTTACTCATATCCCCCGTATATTATAACTCATTTCGGTTCGTTTTGTCAAGATAAAAAACGTTTGACGGGCAAATAAAAACGGCTGCGGTGTGATCCGCAGCCGTTCGGACTATCTGTAGAACTCCTCCGCGAAGCTTTTAAGGAACTCCGCAGTCTTGTCGATGCCGAGCGCGGAGCTGTCGAGGCAGATCTGATAATTCTGCGGCTGACCCCAGCGCTTGTCGGCGTAGTAGTTGTAATACGAGGTACGCTGTTTATCTATGCGCTTTACATAGTCCGCGGCGTGCTTTTCCGCGATGCCGTAGACCTCAACGGCGCGTTTTACGCGAGCCTCGAACGGTGCGCTGATAAAGACGTTGAGCACGTTCGAGAAGTCGCGCAGAGCGTAATCCGCGCACCTTCCGATGATAACGCAGGACTGCTCCGAGGCGATCTTCTGAATAGCCTCGAGCTGCGCGAAGAACAGCGTGTCGTCAAACGGCACTCCGCCTTGCGAGTAGGTCGTGGAGAGCAGATACAAAAAACTGTTCGAGCGCTTTTCGTCGTTCTCGACGAAGTGCGAGTGATGTATGCCGCTGTTTTCGGCTGCCGTTTCCAGCAGCTTGTTGTCGAAGAACTCCACGCCGAGCGCTTCCGCGAGCTTTTGTCCCACCTCGCGCCCGCCGCTGCCGTATTGCCTCGAAACGGTGATTATTTTGTTTGCCATAACGATCGCCTGCCTTTCATAAGAGCTTTCTTTTATTATAGCATATCCGAAGCGTTTTGTGTTGATTTTATAAAAGTTTTTATTGATAAAGAGAAATTTTGTTCGATTTGTACAAAACCGTTTTGCTCGTTTTGGAGCAATTGACGCGAAAAAGCGGCTCCGTATCACGGAGCCGCCAACCGTTTAAGTTTCGCTGTCGTTGTAATTGACCTTTATCCCAAGCGCCCTCTCCAAATCGGTGAGCACGCTCTTTACCTCGTCATACGCGGATTTTATCGCGCTTTCGTGAACGAAGTTGTAGGTCTTTTTGTCGGAGGTCTCGGTGATCTTGGACTTGAGCTCCTCGGCGTTTGCGAGCTCCGTTCCGTCAAAGAAGATCGTCTCGTTTTCCACCCTTATCTCGATAACGGTGCTTTCCGCGCTGTTCTCGGAATTATCCGTCTCCGAGCTGTCCGCGGCGTTCGACACTATTGAAGCTCCGCCATCGCCCGAGCCTTGTCCGCTGTCCTTGCCGAAGTGAATGTACCCGTTCTGCCAGAGTATCACCACAGCCGCCACAGCGAGTATCAGGATGATCAAAAGCACCATTCCGAAACGCGGACCGCGCCTGCGGCGCTTGTGCTTTTCGGGGGGAGGGGGCTGATGTCCTTCGGGCGGGAGTTTTTTGTCGTGTTTTTTCATAATTTACGTCCTTTCTGTTGTTAAACCGGATTTATTCTGTAACGGAAATTTCCGTTGTTTGCGTTTTTATCGGCGCTTTCGAGAGCCGCGCCCACCGCCTCGTAATCGCGCTGGTAGACCTTGTGCGGATCGTAGGTGAACACTATGTATACTATAGTCTGATTGTCCGCGTCCTCCAGAACCTTTTTTATGTAGTCGCCTATGTACACGCGCAGCTTGTTCAGCGACACCTCGAATTCCGCATCGGAGCGGTTCTCGGCGATCTCGGTTGGCTCTCCGTAAGCCGCCTTGCCGTATGTCAGACACCGCACGGTGTTGTTGTATTTGTTCTCGAGTTCGATGTTTATGACTATCACAACGTCGTCCACCGCCTGATATCCCGCGAGCTTGTTTTCGGCGGCTTGCAGCTTTTCGAGGAGCTCGTCCGCTCCGCCCTCTTCAAGCCGTCCCTGCGCTTCCGCGAGCTGCGAGGACAGCTCGTCCGCGCGGCTGTTGAGCTCCTCGAGAGCCGCCGCCTGCTGCGAGTTCGTCTGCTGTACCGCTTCTATCGTGTTCTGCTTATCGACTATCATGCCGCTGTTCTGCTTCATCACCATAAAAATGATTATCATTATAACGTCCAGCAGCGAAGTAAGCTCGATAACGATGTCGCGTTTATTCCGGCGGCGCATTATCGTTCCCTCTTTTCAAGATCGTGCTGATGGATAAGATAGTCCGCCTCGTCGAGAGCTCTGTCGAGCCGCGGCGATATGAGCGAATCCGCTAGCTTGTATACTATCGCGAAAATGAGCCCCACAAGCGTTGTGCGAAGCGCCATGCCGAAGCTCGCCGAGATGTCGTCCGCTCCCGAGAGCTTCATAAGAGACCACACCGTTCCGAGTATTCCGAGAAGCGGAAAGACCGCGGTGATGTTCAAAAACAGGGTATAGAAAAACGAAGCGCGGTCGGAGCTTTTCCCGAGCGCCGCGCATTCCTCCGCGGAGAGCGACAGATCGGCGCTTATGCCGTTGCGCCTGTCCGCTTTCGGGTGAACGAGCCGCTGAAGGCTCGTTATCGAGCGCCAGGTGACGTAATATATCCCGCCGTTTGCGATACCCATAATTATGATGAGTACGGTAATAAAGTCCATAGCTTTCCCTCGTTTTATTGATTGTAAAGTATAGGAATTATTTGTTTTACGCGGTTTTCCTCGCCTCCGGCGGGAAAACCGCCATTAAATAGATATTTTTTATATTATAGCACAAAACGCGGCAAAAGTCAACACATTTCGCTTAAAAACAGCTCTTGCGGCGATTACGGAAAAGTGGTAAAATATGGTTATATCCTATCGAGTTTGGAAAGGAGCACGCCATGACTCGTGACCGCTGCGTATACACCGCTTTTCTCGGAGCAATAGCGCTCGCCGCCTGTCTCGCGCCGCCCGAGCCTTTGACGGCGCTTATAAGCGACCTCGCGGTTTTGTCAATGATGACGCTGTATTTCTCCGCCGTTCGCGGCTCGCTGCCGCGGCGTTTTTTGCCGGCGGCGGAGCTCGCCGAATTCGCGCTGAAGGTGACCTTTGCCGTTCTCTGCGCGCAGAGCGGCGGCGCGCTTCTGCACGCCGCCGCTCTGATAACGGATCGTTTTTTCGAAAGATGTACAGCTAATTTTCCGTGAACGCTTACTTTTCCGCAAACCTCGTTTTCATACACCGCATAGCGTTGAGTATTGCTATAACGGATACGCCCACGTCCGCGAAAACCGCAAGCCACATATTCCCGAGCCCGAACGCCGCGAGGATAAGTACCGCTGCCTTCACGCCGAGCGCGAACACAATGTTTTCCGTGACTATGCGGCGCGTTTTGCGGGCTATTTGAACAGCCAGCGGGATATTCGCCATATTGTCGTTCATCAGAACGATGTCCGCGGCTTCTATCGCAGCGTCCGAGCCCAAGCCGCCCATCGCTATCCCGACGTCCGCGCGGGCGAGCGATGGCGCGTCGTTGATACCGTCTCCGACATACGCCAGCGTACTGTTTTCGGGCTTTGCGGCGTATATCTCCTCAAGCTGCGCCACCTTGCCGTCCGGGAGAAGCTGAGAGCGCGTTTCGTCAAGCCCGAGCTCCCTCGCGACGTTTTCGGCGGTGAGCTTTCTGTCTCCCGTGAGCATCACGGTCTTTTCAGCGCCCAGGGATTTCAGCCGCCTTATCGCTGTATCGCTGTTTTCCTTTATCTCGTCCGCAACTAGAACGCAGCCTCGGTATTCGCCGTCCACAGCGCAATATACGACCGTCCCCGCCGCTTCCGTCTCCTTGAATTTCACCCCGAGCTTTTCCATAAGCCGCGCGTTCCCGACTGCCACGCGCTTTATCCCGACCTCCGCCTCAACGCCGTATCCGGCGGTCTCGCGGGCGTTTTCCGCTTTGGGAACTTCCGCAGCCGCTTTTACTATCGACAGCGCTATCGGGTGGTTCGAAAACTGCTCCGCCGCGGCACAGTACTCCAGAAGCTCCTTATCGGATATTCCCTCGGGATATGTTTTGGTAACCGCGAACGTTCCCTTTGTGAGAGTTCCCGTTTTATCGAACACAAAGGTCTTCGCCTTCGCCAGCTGTTCGAGATAATTCGCGCCCTTTACCATTATCCCGTGGCGTGAAGCTCCGCCTATACCGCCGAAATACGAAAGCGGCACGGAAATGACCAAAGCGCACGGACAGCTCACTACCAAAAACGTAAGCGCCCTGTATACCCATACGCCCCACTGCCAATCGCCCTTAGTGAGCCCGATAACGAGCGTCGGGAGAACTGCCAGCACAGCCGCCGCGATGACCACTATCGGCGTGTAGATACGCGCGAAACGCGTGATGAAGTTTTCGGGCTTGGCTTTCGCTTCCGAGGAATTTTCCACGAGCTCCAGTATCTTAGACACCGTGCTGTCGGAATACGGCTTTGTAACGCGCACTTTGAGCAGACCGTCGGTGTTTACGCAGCCGCTTATCACGTCGTCGCCCACCGTCACCTCGCGCGGGGCGCTCTCCCCCGTGAGAGCGGCGGTGTTCAGCCCGCTCGAGCCGAATATCACGACGCCGTCAAGCGGAACGCGCTCGCCCGCCTTTATCACAACGGTCTCGCCGACATCGACCTCTTCGGGGGAGACCTCGATTATCTCGCCGTTTCGCTCGACGTTCGCGGATTCTGGGTTGATGTCCATCATATCCGAGATCGATCTCCGCGACTTTCCGACAGCCACAGACTGAAACAGCTCCCCGATCTGATAGAATATCATAACGGCGGCGCCCTCGCTGTACTCCCCTATGATCATAGCGCCCACGGAAGCGACCGCCATAAGGAAATTCTCGTCAAACACCTGACCGTGAGAGATGTTCCGCACAGCCTTCCAAAGAACGTCCCATCCCGCCGTTAAGTACGCCGCGAGCAGAGCTGCGGTGCGGACGAACCACAGCGCCGTGAACCTCTCCTCGCTCTCCGGGAAGATAAATCCGAGCGTCGCCCCCGCCGCAAAGACCACGGCGGCAATAATTATCCGCGCGAGCGTCTTCTTTTGCTTTCTGTTCATAAATTACCTCCGGATCGTTCCGTGCGTTACTTCAATACTATCTCGCAGTCGGGCTCCACCTTTTTGCACACCTTAACAGCCTCCTTGACGATCGCGTCAAACCGCGCGTCGTCCGCCTCAATGGTCATCTTCTGGGTCATAAAGCTGACGGAAGCGCTTGTCACTCCGTCTATCTTCTTGATGGCTTCCTCCATTTTAGCCGCGCAGTTGGCGCAGTCCAGATCGATGAGCTTAAATGTCTTTTTCATATTGATGTCCTCCTAAAAATAAATTACTTTTCTTTAATGATGACCGCATAACAGCACGGCATCGTTCCCCTTATCAGCTTCGCCTTGACCTTTCCGAGGCTGCAGCTCTTAAGCATAAACACATAGGAACGAGGCGTGTATTCTGTGCTCGCCCTGTAGCCGAGCAGCGTGTACAACTTCAGCATCGCTCCCGATGCAGCCGATTTATTCTGCGTCATAAACGTCGGGAGAAGTATCCTTCCGCCGCGCTTTGTCACGCGCCACAGCTCCGCAAGCGCCTTTTCGGGATCGTCCAGCAGATGCAGAACGTTTCCCGCGATCACCGCGTCAAAGCTCTCATCGGGGTGATCGAGGGCGAAAATATTCTGCCGTTCGAACGTTATGTTGTAAGCCCCTTGCTTATTTGCCTTGCGTTTGGCTACGCTCAGCATCTTCTCCGAATTATCGGTGCAGACCACGCTTTTCGCTTTAACCGCCGCAGTGAGCGACAGCTCTCCCGTGCCTGCCGCGCATTCCAGAACTCTCGAACGCAGAGGAACTAGCTGCCGGGTGATCTCCAGCATCTCATTATAGACCTTGCCGTTCAAACCTTCCGCGAAGTCGTAAACTCCGGCGACCCTGTCCCAAAAACTCATAAGCTCCTCCTTTATTCGCTGATATGGTCGAGACCTTGTTCGAGAATAGTGTTCACATGGTCGTCCGCCAACGAGTAGAACACAGTCTTGCCCTCGCGGCGAAACCCCACGAGCTTCGCGTTTTTGAGTATCTTAAGCTGATGCGAGACCGCGCTGCTGGTCATTCCAACGGCGGTGGAGATATCGCAAACGCACAGCTCGCCGCCGCTGAGCGCGCTCAGTATCTTAATACGCGTTGAGTCGCCGAATACTTTGAAAAGCTCCGCGAGGTCGATGAGTCTGTCGTCGTCCGGCATTTTCGCCTTGATCTTCTCAATTGTTTCCGGATGCGCGTGCATATACTCGCAATGGGGCATATCGTTTATCATTGTATCACCTGCTCATTTGAATAGTTGTTCAACTGTTTGATTATATTATACACCTGTTGTATCGATTTGTCAAGGGGTTTTTTCAAAAAAATGAAATTTTTGAAAAGAACGCATAACCCAGCGCTAAAATCCGCAGCCGCATTTCGATCATACGTCGTGGGGCGCGCGGAAGTTTTGCCGCAAAGCGGCAAAACAGCGGCACGAAGTGCCGCCAGCCGCCGAAGGCGGCTTTCCGCGCGCCTCGCAGCGCTTTACCGCGTGGAGCGCGGTCTGGAGACCAAACGCCTAAGAGCGGGCGTGCGCTCCGAAACGCGGCCGCGTTCCGAAAGTGAACCCGTCAATTCAGATACACTCTTCAAGCGTTACCTATCGGTTTCCTCGGAAAAACCTTTCGGAACGCAAGCGCATGAGTGTTTAGTCCGCATTTCCAATAGCAGCGAGAAAACACTAAAATTGTAATTTGACCGCCCACTATACGAAACGAGTCAATATTACCGTTCAAATCCACGGGAAAAAGCGGGGAGGGGGGAGAGGGAGAGGGGGAAGGGG
>CAYVSV010000014.1:6724-45912 GCA_964454205.1 uncultured Ruminococcus sp. | reverse complement strand
CGGCGGCATACGGTCTGGAACGCTGGCACGAGCTGCGGCACTGGCACTTGTACAAATACGCGATGAGCGTATCTGCGATACCGGAATTCGCGTACAGCGTATCGAACATCATCTGCTCCGTTATGGGACGGAACAAAAAAGTGCTCGCGCTCGATCTTGACAACACGCTCTGGGGTGGAGTTATCGGCGACGACGGGCAGTCGGGCATCGAGATAGGCAGCGAGACCTCCGAGGGACAGAGCTTTCTGCGCTTGCAGAAGTTCATCAAGGCGCATAAGGAGCTCGGCGTTCTGCTCACCGTTTGCTCCAAGAACGACCCCGAAAACGCTCTCGAAGGGCTGAACCACCCCGACGGAGTTTTAAAGCCCTCCGATTTCGCTCTTATCAAAGCCAACTGGAACGAAAAGTCGCTAAATCTTGAGGAAACTGCACATGAGCTAAATCTTCTTCCCGAGAGCTTTGTTTTCGTAGACGACAACCCCGTTGAGTGCGATATCGTAAAGGCGCAGACCCCCGAGATCGTTACGATAAACTTCGAGAACCCCGAGGAATGTATCCGCGCTATCGACAAATGCGGATATTTCGAGGTGACGAACCTCTCCGCGGACGACGCGAAGCGCGGCGAAATGTACGCGGCGAACGCTCAAAGAGCGGAGGCGGAGAAGAAGTTCGCGAGCTACGACGACTTTTTGGCGAGCCTTGAAATGAGCGCCGTTATCGGGGAGTTTGATCCCGTGCATATCCCGCGCATAACTCAGCTCACCAACAAGAGCAATCAGTTCAACTGCACCACAAAGCGCTACACCCAAGCCGAAATGGAAGCGGTCGCGGCAAGCCCCGACCACATCAGGCTCTGCGGACGATTGACGGATAAGTTCGGGGACAACGGCATAGTGTCGGTAGTTATCGGTGAAAAGCGCGGCGCGGAGCTCCATATCGACCTGTGGCTGATGAGCTGCCGCGTTCTCAAGCGCGGAATGGAATACGCGATGATAAACCGGCTTGTCGAGGAAGCGGCTAAGGCGGGGATAACGGAGATATTCGGGTACTATTACCCGACAAAGAAAAACGCAATGGTCGCAAAGCTCTATGAGGATTTTGGGTTCACGCAGATATCCTCTGACGAAAACGGAAACACCGTATGGAAGCTCGAAACAAACGGCTATGTTCCGAAAAAAACAGCGATAACCGTTAGCAGTTAGCGACATTCAGCAACAAAACAGCGGCAAGACAAAAGCACGCACAAACACGCTTCAACGCACCGGCGGCGCATGAAATTTGCAAAAGCAAGCCGTAAAAGCGGAGTGAAGCGAAGCGCAACGGAGCTTTTGCGGCTTGGCTAGCGAACGGAGTGAGCGGTTTGCAAATTTCAAATTTAAATAAGGAGAATGAAAATGGATAAGGAAAAAATAACGGCAAGACTTACCGAGGTATTCCGTGACGTGTTCGACGACGAGGAACTCGAGATCGACGACGCGACTACCGCGGACGACATCGAGGCATGGGACAGTCTGGAGCACATCAGTCTTATCGCGGCTGTTGAAAAGGCGTTTAAAATGCGCTTTACCATGAAAGAGGTAAGCGGCATGAAAAACGTCGGAGAGATGATAAACATTCTCTGCGAACGCGCGAAAAAGTGCTGATCCCGATACGCGGAAAAACTTTTTATTCCCCGCCCCGAAAAAGCGGGGAATATGCTTGGTATATATAAAATAGCGATTCTCCCCGTCTGCGGCGGGGAGAACCGCATAAAATCAAGGTCGCTTTTTATAAAAAGGTTTTTTCTTATGCTTGACAAGAAGAGAGATTTGGGGTATAATAATATCACGCAAAAAATTTTTGATCAAGGAGTTTTGAGATGCATTTTGACTGGACTTATTTTATCCTCGTGCTGCCCGCAATGATATTTGCGATGGCGGCGAGCGCGGGCGTGAATTCCACGTTCGAAAAATACTCGAAGCAGTTTTCTTCAAGGGGAGTTACAGGAGCGCAGGCGGCGCGTTTCGTTCTCGACAGAAACGGCTTGCAGAATATCCCGATAGAGCAGATAAGCGGAAAGCTCACCGACCACTACGACCCGACAGCGAACGTTATCCGATTGTCGAGCGACGTCTACAACAGCACCTCCACCGCCTCTATCGGAGTTGCCTGCCATGAGGTCGGGCACGCGATACAGCACGCCACGGGTTACACTCCCATAAAAATACGCAGCGCTATCGTGCCGATAACCAACATCGGCTCGAAGCTCGCCGTGCCGCTTATCATGATCGGCATAATTTGCAGCGCCCTGGGCGAGTTCTTTGTGTGGCTTGCGTATATCGGGCTTATCGGGTTCGCGCTTACGGCGGTGTTTCAGCTTGTAACGCTCCCGACAGAGTTCAACGCGAGCAGCCGCGCTCTGGCAACTATCCGCGACAACAACATCCTCACGCCCGACGAGCTGAAGGGCGCGAAAAAGGTGCTTTCCGCCGCCGCTATGACTTACGTCGCGGCTCTGGCGGTCGCGATAGGACAGCTTCTTCGTCTGATAATCATTGTAAGCGGACGTACAAGGAGAAATTGACATGGACAGGATAAACGAGGAATTTATGCGGCACTACGCGCCGTATATGATACCGGATTTCAAGTATGAGCCGCGAACGGAAAGCGAAATGCCGCAGTTCGACGACAAAAGGCTCGGTATTCTGGCATATCAAGTGGAATTGCGGCGCAATGAGGACATTCACGCGGGTTCAAAGCTGGCAGGGCGCGAGATCTACGCGAACCTGCTTGAAATGCTGAAAACCGAAAAGGGCGTTCATATCGAGAGCTTGCTTGCTGTTATCGGAACGATGGGCGGTTATGAGTGTATGAAAGGCATAATGACCGCGCTGGACGCCGTGCTCGCCAACGGATATCCGCTTGCGATGGCGGGCGCACTGTCCATCTACATTGCCGAAAACAAGAACGGCGAAAAAAATCTGTTCGGCGATCGTGTGGGTATTGAGTTCGCCTCGTTTTATATGACCGTCGCGAAAATTTCCGAACCGCCCTGGGATAAGCTGAAACCGCTTTCGGAAAAGGCTGCGCAGACGTGCGGCTCGCCCGAATATTGGAAAACACCGTTCGACGATAAGGTCGGGAAGTCGCCGCGGGATCTTTCCGAAATGTTCCGCGGAAAATTTGAGGAAACCTTCAAGGTTTTCTGCCGCTATCCGCAGGAGCGTATGCTGGCGTGGGCTGTCGCGGCGCAGCTTGCCGTTGAACAGTCAAGCAACGTTATCGCACCAGAAACGGCGCTTTCGATACTTGGGGAATACGGGTGGAGGACATCGCATTATATCGACTGACTTTGGTGTATTACATAATTTTCGCCCGGTTTTTGTGAAAATTATCCAAAATCTTTTTCAAACGCTTGCAAATAATATGATAATATGTTATAATAAATAAAGAGGTATATCTTACCTCGCTTATATAACCGATGGGAGGAATTGTAAAATGAAAATTACAATAGCCGCGAAAAAAATGAATATCTCGCAATCGTTCAACGACTATGCCGAACAAAAGCTCAGCGCTAAGCTCGACAGGTTTTTCCCCGAAGAGGCGGAGGCGAAAATAACGCTGGCGGAGCGCCGCGATATGATCATTCTGGAGCTTACCGTAAAATATAACGGGATCATCTACCGCGCGGAGCAGACGGCAAGAGATAAAAACGACGCTCTCGATGTGACGGTAGACCGCATAATCCGTCAGATAAGAAAGCAGAAGACAAAGGTCGAGAAAAACCTCCGCGCGAACGCGTTCGAGGGTCTCGCTCCCGAGGAAGAGGACCGGTACGAGGTAATACGCGAGAAGCGCTTCCTCCTGCGCCCGATGAGCGTGGAAGAAGCGATATTGCAGATGAATCTGCTCGACCACACGTTCTTTATGTTCAAAAACGCCGATACGGGCGCTGTAAATGTTGTCTACAAGCGCGACGAAGGCAACTACGCCGTGCTTGTTCCCGAAGAATAAAAACAATTTCCCTCGTTCACACGCGTGAGCGGGGGAATTCCGTAAAAGGGGCGAAATTATGATGTATTCCGAGAAAAACGCGCTCGGGCGCGTTCTGCTCATTTCAAAAGAAGCGTACCGCGCCGTCTCGGAGGGGGAACTTCAAATAAACGTTCCCGCGCTGTTAGACTGCCTGTCCGCCGCGCTTTCGCACCTGAACGATGAAAAGCAGCCGCTCGCAAGGATCATGGGAAAGCTCAAGCGGGAGATAAGGTCGAAGAACAAGGCGTTCTACGGAAAAGCGGCGCTGTATTTCTCGAAAATATATCCCGTGATCGACTATGATTTCAAGAAAGCGGCGCGGCACGCTCCCGCGATAATTTACGGAAACGACAAGATAAACGAACAGCTTGTGGCGGGGGACAGGAGCCGAGTTAAGGCGATGTGCGACGCTATGAAAAGCTACCCGGGTTTTCTTTTCGGAGAGTTCGAGGCGCTCTCGGACGAGCAGTTTTACGACCTGGTTTTCGGATACTACCCCAAGCTATATGAGAACGAGGAGTTTATGGGAAAGATGAGGGGTATCTTTGAGGACGGCGGATAAGTGAAAAACGCGCCCGGCTGACTGCTCTGTTGCAATTATTGGGTGTGACATCGTTACCAAAAAGATTTGAAACCGAACCGCCTATTGGAGCGAGTCAACAATGCCAGCAAAGAGCTTTCGTGTACGCCGCGCAGCGGCGTGCGCGAAAGCCTTTGCGTTGAACAAAAAACCCCTTGCGCAAGGCGTGACGCCTTTTTCATTACGTCTCAAAGAAAATTGCGTGATCGAACGTTTTCGCTCGACCACGCAATTCTTCTATACCGCACACGCCCTAACCGGCGCACTCCCTTTTTGTCAAGATTTTTATCACAGCTTTGAAATGTATCTGAACGCCGTGTCGGTGCTCCAGAAGAACATATCGTCGTGGAAACGCTCTTTCAGACCGCAGCGCTCTATCATCGACATTACGGGCGGCTGAACGCATGAGAAGTAGACCATTATCCCGCTTGCGATAAGCCGTTCGCAGTATTCATGGAGCGCCTCTACGCCCGAGATGTCCGCTACGGTTACTCCGCGCATCGAGAAGATAACGTTGTAGCTTTCGCCGAGAGCGGATATCTTCTCTTCGAGCTTTGCGCACGTTCCGAAGTAGAGCGGACCCGATATGTACACGACGCAGGTGTATTTCAGCTTTTCGGGATCTATTTCGGGGTCGTCGAAGCGCTGCGGGTCTACCTCCGCAACTGTCACCTGCATATCCGAGACCTTCACCACAAACATTATTATAGAGAACGCAACTCCGATAACAATTGCTATCGTAAGATCGAAGACCACCGTTGCTATCATCGTGATGAGGAATTGCAAGATAGCGGTCTTTATCTTTTTGCCGAATATCGACTTTATGGAAGTCCAATCGTTCATTCTCCAAGCGGTGACGATAAGCACGCCTGCCAGCGCCGAAAGAGGTATCATCGACATAACGCCGCCGAGCGCGAACATCGACAGCAGCAGTATCGCCGAGTGGACAACGGAAGTGATACGCGTTTGTCCGCCGGACTTTATCGCGACGCTTGTACGCGCAATAGCGGCTGTCGCGGGAACTCCGCCGAACAGCGGAAGTATCATATTTCCGATACCCTGCGCGGCTAATTCGACGTTTGCGTTAAGCTTTTCGTTTTTCATTCTGCCCGCAGAAGCGCCGCACAGCAGCGATTCGATAAGCCCGAGCGCCGCAATGGATATTGCGGGAACTATCAGCCCTTTGACAGTGTTCAAGTCGGCGAACGCGGAAAGGCTCAAGCGGTCGTCCAGAAATACCGTTTTGGGTATCTCGCCGACGACGGGGACTTCAAACTTAAATATCATATTCGCGGCGGTTGTGAGGACTATCGCCGCGAGCGAGCTTGGGAAATACTGGTTTATCTTCTTCGGGTAAACAAACATAAACACGATAACAGCCGCGCCGATCATCAGTCCGGTGACGTTTATATGCTGCTCTAACTTGAAGTAGCTGCCGAGCTTCTCAACGGTGGTCGTCCCCTCGGAGGTCAGACCCGAAAGGTTGTTGACCTGCCCCAGCGCGATGGTTATCGCGATCCCGCTCGTGAACCCCGTGATTACGGGCATAGGCAGGTAAGACACCAGACCGCCGAGCTTGAATATCCCTGCGATAAGCAGCAGCACGCCCGCGATAAAGCTCGCGATAAACACTCCCTGAATTCCGTACTGTGCCACAAGCGAAGCGAGAATGGCGGTCATAGCGCCGGTAGGTCCGCTTATCTGATACGAAGCGCCCGCCAGTCCGCCGATTATCAGACCCGCGAAAACCGCCGTGATAAGTCCCGCAGCCGCAGTCGCCCCGGAGCTTACTCCGAATGCCAGCGCCAGCGGCAGAGCGACCGCCGCGACGGTCACGCCCGCAAGCGCGTCCTTGCCGAATTTCTTGGCGTTGTAGCCCTTGAACTCGTTTTGGATTATTTTTGCGTACTCTTTAATTAACATACTCAACTTCCTTAATTTAAAAGGCAAAAGCTGCACGCTTGTTTTGTTGCTTTTGGCATAGCGGTGTTTGCCCCTGCACATTCTTAATGTTCATCTATATTTTACGCCTTTATTCGCGCAAAGTCAAGTAGAATTACTCTGCACTTTTACGGCGGATTTTGTGGGAAATCACCAATTTTCGCGGGGCTTTTCATTGACATTTTTCGGCGGATGTGGTATAATTATTTAAGGTATTGATTTAAAGGCGCATCCCCCGCCGGAGGCGGGGGAAACGTGCAAAATAAAATAAAGCAATAACGAAAAGGAGCACCACCATGAAAACGATAACCTTAGGGAGCACCGGGATAACCACGCCGCAGAACGCTTTCGGCGCGCTGCCGGTTCAGAGAGCGGATAAGCAATCGGCGGTGAAGCTGCTTCAAAGAGCCTACGAGGGCGGCATAACGTTTTTTGACACGGCAAGGGCGTATTCCGACAGCGAGGAGAAGATAGGCGCGGCGCTGTCCGAAGTTCGCGAAAACATCTTTATCGCGACAAAGACGATGGCGCAGAACACCGAGGATATGAAGGAGCAGCTTGAAACGTCTTTGAAAACGCTCAAGACCGACTACATAGACATCTACCAATTTCACTGCGCGGGCAGGTGCTTCAAGCCCGGCGACGGCACGGGAATGTACGAGCTTATGGAGGATTTCAAGCGGCAGGGTATGATACGTCACATCGGCATAACCGCGCACAAGATAGGTATCGCGGAGGAGTGCGTTGGATCCGGTCTGTACGAAACGCTTCAGTTTCCGTTCAGCTATCTTTCCTCGGAACGCGAGCTCTCGCTCGCCGAAAAGTGCCGCGAAAAGAATATGGGCTTTATCGCGATGAAAGCGCTCGCGGGCGGCATTATCACGAACTCAAAAGCAGCCTGCGCGTTTATCGGGCAGTATGACAACGTTCTTCCGATATGGGGGATTCAGCGCGAAAAAGAGCTTGAGGAATGGCTTGCGTTTATGGACGAAGCCCCCGAAATGACGGACGGCATCAAAGCGGAGATAGAGCGCGACAAGCAGCAGCTCGGCGGCAACTTCTGCCGCGGCTGCGGCTACTGTATGCCCTGCCCCATGGGAATTCAGATAAACAACTGCGCGAGAATGTCGCTTATGCTACGCCGCGCGCCTTCCGACAACTGGCTTTCGGAGACTTGGCGGAACAATATGAAGCAGATAGAGAGCTGTGTAAACTGCGGTCAATGCAAGTCCAAATGCCCCTACGAGCTGGACACTCCCGCGCTGCTCAAGGAAAATTACGCGGATTATGTACGCGTGCTCGCCGGAGAAGTCGACGTGAAAAAGGTCTGACTAATGATAACTTTTATTTAGAGGCAGGAAATTTACTTTCTTGCCTCTTACTTCTTAAACCTCTTGCCTCTAGACGATATTGCTTATCCAAACTCCCTTGCGAATAAGAATGTAGCCGATACAAAGCTTGATAAGATCGGCGGCTTGGATAATGGCGTATATCCCGAGAATGGGCAATGTTGTGAGCTCGCAGAGCAAAAACGCCGTCGGCACCGCGATCGCCCACGAGAACACGCTGTCGAAAAGGAACGTAACAAGCGTTTTTCCGCCGCTTCTAAGTGTGAAGTAAAGCGCGTTCAGAAAGCCCTGCACCGGGAAAAACAGCGCTGTGATGATAATGAAGTTCGCGGCGTATGCGCGAACGCCTTCCGTGGTGTCGTAAAGACGCGGGAACACGCCCGAAATACTCACGAGAACGGCGGTGAGCAAAAGCGAAACTCCTCCGGTGAACCACATCAGCCGAAACGCTTCCTTTTTCGCCTCGTCATAACGCTTCGCCCCGAGCGTCTGTCCGATAAGGATACCGACGGCGTTTCCCAGAGCGATAAACACGACGTTCAGAAGATTGCACAGCGCGTTTGAAATGTTGAGCGCCGCGACGATATCCAGACCGCGCTTTGAGTAGCATTGCGTGAGCACCGCGATAGCTCCCGCCCACATAAATTCATTTAGGAATATCGGCAGAGTTTTTGCGAGCATCTTCTTTGCCGCTTCCCTTGGTATGAGCAGGGTTTTGTACAGACCGATAAGAAACTCGTGCTTTTTCTTTCTCACCGCGAAAGCCGAGATAACGACTATAAGGCACTCCGCGAAACGCGCCATAACAGTAGCTATTGCCGCGCCGCGGACCTCCAGCCGCGGAAACCCGAGATTTCCGTATATAAGAAGCCAATTGAATACGACGTCTATAACAACGCTCGCAACGCCCGCTGCCATCGGTTTTAAAGAAGCTCCCGTTTCGCGGAGACTGGAGGCGTATATCTGCGTGATGACAAACGGCGGCAATCCCCACAGCATCACGGCGAGGTATTCCTTGGCGAGCTTCATGGTGAGCTCGGGGTCGATGTCAGCACTTTCGCCCTTGAGATACAGTCCGATGAGCTGTTCCCCGCCGAAAATAAACGTGCAAAGCCCCGCCGCGAGCACCCCGAAGCATATCAGGTGCTTTATCCGCACGGCGGTGCGGAAGCCCTCGGTGTTTTTCTGCCCGAAGTATTGAGCGCCGTATATCCCGGGACCCGAAAGTCCGCCGAATATCCCCAGATTGAACACAAAAATAAGCTGCCCGACAATGGAAACTGCGGTGATAGCCTCCGTTCCGAGGCTTCCCACCATAACGTTGTCCACAAGCCCGACGGCGTTTGTAATGCCGTTTTGTATCATCATCGGCACGGCGAGAGCCAGTGCGCGTTTAAATATTCCGTTGTCCTTTTTCATAATGTCACCGCCTTTTTTTGAGGAATACCACACTATTATAATACAAAGGGAGGATTTTGTCAAGCGGTAAAAAGAAATTTTCAAAATCCCCTTGACAAATGCGAAATTATCTGTTATAATAGGTAAAGTTGGTGTAACGTAAATTTACATTACACCGAAAGGAACGCTATGAAAGAAAATATTTTATTGCTGTTGGATATATACGGAGAGCTCCTGCCGAAAAGCCAGCAAACGGCGTTGGATCTGAGATACAATTCAGATCTGTCGCTAGGGGAGATCGCCGAGGAAATGGGCGGTATCTCGCGGCAGTCGGTAAACGATTTTCTGAAAAAAGGCAGGGGCAAGCTGATAGAGCTCGAAAACGTCTTGGGAAGCGCGGAAAAGTTCTGCAAAATCTCCGAAGAGCTCGAGACGATATCGGCGGAGCTTGAAAACGCCGAACCGAATTCCGAGCACACCGCGAGGATAAAGCAGTCGATAAGCAAAATACAAAAAACGCTGAACAGCTAATAAATACAAGAGGTGACGAAATGGCTTTTGAGGGTCTTTCATCAAAATTGAATAAGGTTTTCGGAAAGCTGAAGGGTCACGGAAAGCTGAACGAAAAGGATATCAAGGAGGCAATGCGCGAGGTGCGCATGGCGCTTCTGGACGCCGACGTAAACTTCAAGGTTGCTAAGGACTTCGTAAACAGCGTAAGCGAAAAGGCTCTCGGCGCGAAAGTCATGGAGAGCCTCACGCCTGCTCAGCAGGTAATAGATATCGTTCACGGGGAGCTTATCGAGCTTATGGGAAACACCACCGCGAAGCTCGATTTCGGGAGCAAGCCGCCGTGCGTCATTATGATGTGCGGATTGCAGGGCGCGGGTAAAACGACGCATTGCGCAAAGCTCGCCAAGTGGCTCGAGGGACAGAACCGCCGTCCGCTTCTGGTGGCGTGCGACGTTTACCGTCCCGCGGCTATTGAACAGCTCCATATCGTGGGAGAAAAGGTGGGCGCTCACGTTTTTGACGAGGGACAGGGAAATCCCGTTGAGATAGCCAAGCACGGCATAAAGTACGCGAAGGATCAGGGCTTTGACACGGTGCTTCTCGATACCGCGGGTCGTCTGCATATCGACGAAACGCTCATGCAGGAGCTCAAGGACATTAAGTCCTCCGTCGAGCCGAACGAGATACTGCTCGTTGTCGATTCAATGACGGGACAGGACGCTGTGAACGTTGCGCAGAGCTTCAACGAAGCGCTCGATATCACGGGCGTTATCCTTACGAAGCTCGACGGTGACACAAGAGGCGGCGCGGCGCTTACAGTTCTCGCGATAACGGGCAAGCCGATAAAGTTCGCGGGCGTAGGCGAAAAGCCAGACGACCTCGAGCAGTTCTACCCCGACAGAATGGCGGACAGAATTCTCGGAATGGGCGACGTTCTCACGCTCATTGAAAAGGCGAAAGCGAACATCGACGAAAAGGAAGCCGAGAAGTCGCTTAAAAAGCTCCAGGAGAACAAGTTCGACCTCAACGATCTGTATGCGCAGTTCGTTCAGATAGAGAAAATGGGCAACGTCCGCAATCTGTTGAATATGATACCGGGCATTTCCGGAAAGATCAAGGACGAGGACATAGACGACAAAAAGCTCCCGCACACAAAGGCGATAATAACATCAATGACAAAGCGCGAGCGCGAAAAGCCGTCGATAATAGACGCGAAACGCAAACGCCGTATCGCGGCGGGCTCTGGGACTTCCGTCGAGGAGGTCAATCAGCTCCTCCGCCAGTTCGAGCAAATGCAGAAGATGATGAAGCAAATGGGCTTAGGCGGCGGTAAGAAAAAGCGCATACCTCGTTTCCCGATGGGCGGAATGGGCGGTTTCCCCGGACTTTGAACCGGAAATTCGTCACAATAAAAACAAGCACTTGCATTAAACAAGTACGCTTGATTTTATATAACATAATTTGAAAGGAGATAATTCCGATGGCAGTTAAGATCAGACTGAGAAGAATGGGCGCGAAAAAAGCTCCGTTCTACCGCGTAGTAGTTGCCGATTCGCGTTTCCCGCGTGACGGGCGTTTCATTGAAGAGATAGGCTACTACGATCCCACCAAAGAGCCCGCCGTTGTCAACATTGATAAGGACAAGGCCGATGAGTGGATCAAAAAGGGCGCACAGCCTACCGACACCGTTAAAAGACTTTTGAAGTGAATTTGGAATGTAAGGTTAATATGGCAAAGGTATTTTAGGAATTCATCGAAAGCTAGGCATAATTTACCACGGCATTTAACCCCTACGGAGGGAAATGTATATGATGAAAGAGCTTCTTATTACCATTGCGACAGCACTGGTTGAGGACAAAACAGCCGTTGAAGTTACCGTTGACGAACCGAATGAGGAGGGCGTGGTAGTTTACCATCTCCACGTTGGTCCCGATGATATGGGCAGAGTTATCGGTAAGCAGGGAAGAATTGCTAAGGCGATCAGAACTGTTATGCGCGCGGGTGCGGTTCGCGCGAACGAGAAGATTTCCGTCGAGATCGATTGATGTTCGGCGAAACACGTTTGTGTAACAAAATAAGTACGCCGAGGTCTCATCAACTCGGCGTCTTTTTTATCAGTGTCAATGCAAAACCGCGGTATTCCCCCGAATACCGCGGTTTTCTTATAACTTTCTCCTATACGTTAAGCGGTGTGACGCTTTGATCGGCGTTTGTTAATCTATGATAGGCGTGGCCGGACTGGTAGTGCCGTCGATAGTCCGAGACGAAATGACTGCCCATACGCCTGTGCCGCCCTTGTCATATATCAGTCGGCAGGTGGCGGTGACATTTTCTTCCCCGTCACTGTATACCACTTCGTAATCGTGGATAAGCTCCGCGCAATCGGGATTTTTGGGTTTTTCCCCGGGGTTCACGGCGCTAAGCTCCGCGCGTATCTGTTCAACGTCCGCCGTGGTTTCCTTTACGCTTAACAGCTTGAAGTTGACCTCTTCGGGTATTTTCGTTCTACTAACATATTCGCGGAAGTAGTTCTCTATTGTTGTGTGGGCGTCGGCGGTTTTCTTATAGGTCGGGCTCCAATCAATGGGTGTTGCCTCCGCGCTTTTTATCGTAGCTGTGGTGAGATCGACGTCGCGCTTGCTCGAAGCGGGGTTGTATTCAACGTGGACATCGCCGAGCTCCATAACGGCTATGGCAAATCCTTTACTATCGCTTATCATATTGGCGAGCCCGAATTCTTCGGGGTTATTCAGCCTTATCACGACATCGGTGTATGCCAGTAAATAGCTGCTGATAGGCGTGAACCCGCCGTTTGTTATATAGTCGCCGAGATTATTCGTGTTAAGGAACGACATCGCGGGTATATTTTGTCCTCCGCCTCCGGGAATGTTTTCCCCAAAGGGTATCGCGAAATAAACGCCGTCATAACAGTAGATGATAACGGGTAATTTAGTGGTGCCATCAAATTCTGCGACCATACTTATAAGATCTTTTCCGCGGTCAAAACCTTGAATAAATACCGTTTTCGCGGAAGCAAGCGTGAGGTCTCCGTACTTGTCGCCGACATAGTAGCGCTTATAGGGCACCTCCTGCTTATAAAGGTCGAGCATCGCTCCATTTATAACACCTGTTCCGAACGCCTCCGAATCGGGCACAAAGAAGTCGGGTTTTGAAATGCTGTTATAGATGTTTTGCGGAGCGCCGAGATAAACGAAGTTGTCATAGGTTATTATATTAGAATCGCCGTCTATTGTAACTATGCACTCCCCGTCGTACTCATCAAAGGTGAACGTCTGCTTGTCGGGAGCGTACAGCTCGCCTCTAATGTGGTGGTGTTCGGTAACACCCGTGTTGCTTTCGGTTTCCGGAACGGAAACGGTGCTGTCGGAGTTTTCGGGAGCTTTGCTTGTCGTTGCGCGGGAATTATCCGAAGTATCGCCGGAGTTTTCCGAAGTCCCGTCGGAAACGGACACGCCCGGCGTAAATCCATGGTCGCTTTCCCCGGAGTTTGTCGGCAGGTGCAGACCGCCCCTCATATAAGTGAGCGTAACAAATCCCGCGAGAATGACAGCCGCCGCGCCCGCGCCGATCGCCGCGAAGTTCACGCGCCGCTTGTCGTTAAGGCGAATAGGTTCGTCTGTCGGAGGTATTGTGTTTTCCCACGCTTGTGTTACATATTTTAAGTCGATCTCGTCAATGGCGTTAAGTATATCGCGATTTCTCATAACAAGTCCCTCCTTTTCAAGTATTCGAGCAGTTTTTTGCGCGTTCTCCCTATAGAGACGGCTATGTTGTTCTCCGAGAGACCAAGCCGCTTCGATAGGTCTTTAAGGCTCATTCTGTACCAATATCTGAGAATGAACATATCGCGCTTTTTCTTCGGGAGCGTTCCCATAAACGCGTTGACCGCCTCCATAAGCTCCTTTTCCTCGAACGCGCGTTCGACGTTATGCCCCGAAGCGATACACTCCGACAGCTCGTCGAGAATGAGATCGTTTTCGGAAGCTCCGCGCTTCTGAGCGTGTTCGCTCGTGTAGCGGTTAAGACATAACAGCTTTGTGGTTTTCGCCGCGAAGCCCGCAAGGTTGGTCGGCTTTTCGGGAGGTATCTTCTCCCATAACCGCATAAGCATATCATTCACGGCGTGGTCGGCTTCCTCGCGGTTTTTGAGAATGTTCATCGCGACAGAGGCGCAGTATTTGCCGTATTTGTTCTGCACCTCCACAAGAGCGCGTTCGTCGCGCCGCTCGAACAACGCGACTATCTCGTTGTCCCGCAGATTTACCCGGATTATTTCGTAATCCTCGTTGATCGTGATTGGTTCGGATAAGTCCTTTTCCATAATATCACTTCCCTTCTGCCCTAAAGATTGTATTTCCGGGAAAATATTACAACATTTTTAAAAAAATTTTTTCTTACCCTATATTATACATCATTCTTTGCATTTTGTCAAAGCGTCCGCTTGATTTTTTCCTCTGACAGTGGTATAATTTGATTATCAACAAGAATATGAGGGGGACTGTTATGGATATGCAAAAAAATTTGATCGATCTGTTGTTTTCAATAAGAAAAAGACCTCCATTATATTTGTCGCGTAAATCAATTTTTAACTTAGGTGATTTTATTAACGGTTTTTTCTTTGGACTGGACAATGAACAACATGTTGAAATTATGAATGAATTTCGTTCATTTATTGTAAAAAAGCAACCACAACTAGAGCATCGGAACACATTTAACATTTTATATGAAGTCGCAAATCACGATGAAGTCAAAGCCTTTGACCTGTTTTTTGTGGAATTCGGGAGTTTTTTGACGGAATTGGGAGTGGATTTTCCAAGGTAACAATGGAAATGTATGATCGTGGTATAATGATACAAACGCGCAAAAAATATCAAGATATAAATTCGCAATTATGCTAGAATGATAACAGACAGGAGGTGCGTAATGGATTGGATAAAAAGCTTTCAGCGCTCGATAGACTTTATCGAGGACAATCTCGAAAACGAGCTCAAGACGGAGCACATCGCCGCGGTGATGAATGTTTCGCCGTTCTATTATCAGCGGATATTCGCGATGATCTGCGGGATAACGGTCGGCGAGTATATCCGCAACAGGCGGCTTTCCCTCGCCGGGAACGATCTGCTGCGCTCCGATGAGAGGGTTATCGACGTTGCGCTGAGGTACGGTTATGACACCCCCGAGGGATTTTCGAGGGCGTTCGCGAGGTTTCACGGAGCTTCTCCCTCCGAGGTGAGGAAAGGCGCGCCTGTCCGATCCTTTGCGAGACTTTCTGTCGCTATCACAATGAAAGGCGGTAATACTATGGATTACAAGATCGTAAAAAAAGGAGCGTTCAAGGTGCTCGAAAAGCGCACCGTGCAGACGGTCTCCGAAAACAAGAATTTGCAGACCATTCCGGAATTCTGGGAGAATTCCCGCAAGGACGGCACGATGAAGAAAATGCTGGAGCTCACCACCGACAAGGAGTTCATTTTCGGGATATGCTACAACAATCCCCACAAGGAGGAGAGCACGTTCGATTATTCGTTGGCGGTGCTCGCCGATGAGGGAGCGGCAGTCCCCGAGGGCTTTTCCGTGAACGAGATACCCGCGCGCACATGGGCGGTGTTCGAGTGCCGCGGCGCGATGCCCGACGCTATTCAACAGCTCTGGCACAAAATAGCTGCGGAGTTCTTCCCCGCGTCGGACTTAGAGCCTACTTACGAGTTCGATATCGAAGCCTATACGGACGGCGATATGTCCGCGCCCGATTATCGAAGCGAGATATGGGTTCCGATAAATGATTAAAAAGTCCGCTCCCCGTTTTTCGCGGGGAGCGGATCATTTTGTTTACTCAATTCCCAAGTCCTCGATAAGCCTCGCGACCTCCGCGCGGTTTTTGAGCCGCACTCCCTCGCGGAGCAATTCAACGTCCGCGGGATAGAGCGAGCTTATCGGCGTATCGTACACCGCAAGCGGCTCTTCCGCACTCTCGCTGAACAGCGCGATTTTTCCGCCGTATTCTTTAAGAACAAAGCACACCGCGTTTTCCGCCGCGCCGCAAAGCGTGATGATATGCGAGCTCATCATAAGCGCTGCCGCAATGACCGCGCCGCGCCCGAATTTCCTCATAAAAACACCTCCTGACGCTGTTCTACCTCTGTTCAAAGTAGCGACATTTTGAAGCCGCCGAGTCCGCCGAACACGACAGCTCGCTTTTGGTACAATATCCGTCAACCTGAAAGCGGCAGTTTTCGCCGCATGCTACAAAATTCATACCGCACCTCCGTTGAGGGTATTTTTCACAGATTATTACCGAATATTCCCGAGAATAACGCTTTGCCGTCCTTCCAAAATATGTTATAAAGAGATATTTAAAACTGTTTTTCTTTCTTTTCCGCTCGGCAAAGCGGGACGGAGAAATAAGAAACAGACATATTGACAAATCATTCCTGTGGTTGTATAATTATAATTAAAGGAGTTTTTTATGAAGATTTTTATAAGGATTTTAAACTGGATCATTCTTGTTTTCGGAATAAACTCGCCGTTTATTCTGGATAACGCGCATTTGGCTCTTAAAATAGCGATCTGGGCGGTCTTTTTGCTGTACTTTATCGTGTACAACATTTTCCCCACGTTCAAGCGCTACCCCACCCTTCGCTTAAAAGTCCTCGGAGACGGCGCGGAGCTTATCCTCGCGTTTTGGGTGACGTGCGCGTCGGCAGTGCCGTTTGTGGTTATCTGTATACGCGAGCTTGTTTTAGGGGACGAGAACTACATCTTCTACATCGCCTATGGGGTGGTTCTTGTAGTGTGTGAGGCAGTTATTTTCTGGAACGGCATAATCCGCGTTTATCTCACGTCCGTGCAGCTTAGGGTAAAGCACCGCGTCCTCGGACTGATATTCGGAATGATATTCCCCGCGAACCTTGTTATGCTGATGATAATTTACATCAAAACGCGCCGCGAGGCAATTTCCGAATCCGCGAGGATAGAGCTCGACAAGCGCCGCCACGACAGACGCATCTGCGCGACAAAATACCCCATTCTGTTCGTTCACGGCGTGTTTTTCAGAGACAGCCGTATTCTGAACTACTGGGGGAGAATCCCCGCCGCTTTGAAGGAAAACGGCGCGGAGATATATTACGGCGAAATGCAGAGCGCGCTCTCCGTTGAGGACAGCGCAAAAGAGCTCGCCAAGAAGATCGAGGAGATCGTATCGAGCACGGGCTGCGGCAAACTGAACGTCATCGCGCACTCAAAGGGCGGACTTGACACGCGTTACGCCATTTCAAAGCTCGGCTGCGGCAAATATATCGCGAGTCTCACCACGATAAACACTCCGCACAAGGGCTGCCTGTTCGCGGAGTATCTGCTCGGGGCTTGCAAGCCGCGCGTGAAAAACGCCATCGAGCAGACCTACAACAAGGTGTTCTACGCTCTCGGCGACAATTCCCCCGACTTTATGGCGGCGGTGAAATGCCTCACGAACAGCTACTGCGAGGAGTTCAACAAAAACGTCCTCGACGATCCCGAAGTGATGTATCAGTCTTACGGTTCAAGAGCGACAAACAGGCGCAGCGGGCATTTTCCGCTGAACGTCTCCTACCCCGTTGTGAAGAAGTACGACGGCGACAACGACGGCTTGGTGGCGCTTTCGGCGATGCCGTGGGGCGAGCGCTTTACGCCGATATATCCCGAGGGAAAGGTCGGTATCACTCACGCGGATATGATAGATCTCAACCGCATAGACATCAAGGGGTTTGACGTGAGGGAATATTATGTGCAGATGGTCTCGGAGCTGAGGGAAAGAGGGTTTTAACGGTATTTCCCCCGCCGCAGGCGGGGAAAATACCAAACTTTAATTCCACACTTTATCTATAACGAAAGGAACTGTATGGCAGACATAACAATAACAATGAACGGCACGGAAGAGATACGCGCGGTTTTCGGAGATTTCGACAGAAACATAAATCTGATACAAAAGGCGTTTTCGGTGACTATCCTCTCACGCGGGAGCGAGGTGAAGATAGCCGGCGACGACGAGCTTTCCGTTGCGAAGGCGCAGAAGGCTCTGCAAACGCTGTGCGGAATGTTCTCGCGTGGAGAGACGATAGAGGAGCAGAACGTGCGCTACGCCATTTCCATGGTGAACGACGGCGCGGAGGGCGAGATAGCCGCCATTTCCGGAGACTGCGTTTGCGTGAGCTTCACGGGAAAGCCCATAAAGCCGAAAACAGTCGGGCAGAAAAAATACTGCGATATGATACGCAAGAACACGATAACCTTCGGCGTTGGCCCCGCGGGCACGGGAAAAACGTATCTTGCGGTGGCGCTCGCGGTGACGGCGTTCAAGCAGCATCAAGTCCAACGGATAATTCTCACTCGCCCCGCTGTTGAGGCGGGAGAAAAGCTCGGGTTTCTTCCGGGCGACTTGCAGAATAAAGTAGACCCCTATCTTCGTCCGCTGTATGACGCTCTGTTTGAGATGTTCGGACAGGAGGCTTTTGCGCGCAATCAGGAAAAGGGCGCTATTGAGGTCGCGCCTCTCGCGTATATGCGCGGGCGCACTCTCGACGACAGCTTCATAATTCTCGACGAAGCGCAGAACACCACCCGCGAGCAGATGAAGATGTTCCTCACGAGATTGGGGTTCAATTCCAAAATGGTCATCACGGGCGACATCACGCAGATAGACCTCCCCGAAACGAAAAAGTCGGGGCTCATTGAAGCACTTAAAGTTCTCCGCAATGTGGAGGACATCGCGCAGAACCGTTTCACCGAAAAGGACGTTGTTCGGCACAAGCTCGTGCAGGATATAGTTCGCGCTTATGACGAGTATCAAGGAACGCGCAAGGACAAGGGTGCGTGGAATAACTAGGAGTATCGGAATGAAGATATACATTGAATATTCAAACGAGCAGGACAAGCTCTCCCCGCCCGAGGACTTTGAAAAGCTCGTTGAGAACTGCACGCGGGCGGCTCTTGAGGAAGAGGAGATCGAGGACGACGCTGAGGTCTCGGTAACTCTTGTTGACAACGCGCGTATCAGAGAGTTGAACGTCGAGTTCCGCGATATTGACAAGGAGACGGACGTGCTGTCGTTTCCGCTCGGAGACGACGAGGGCTTCGAGGTCGATCCAGACACGGACGCTATTCTGCTGGGCGACATCGTGATCTCACTTGAAAGAGCGGCGGCGCAGGCGGAGGAATACGGACACAGCTTTCGGCGCGAGGTTGCGTTTTTGGTAACGCACTCGCTGTTTCATCTCTTGGGCTACGACCACATGACCCCCGAAGAGGAAACGGAGATGTTCACAAAGCAGGAAAAGGTTCTGGAGAAGCTGGGAATTACAAGATGAAAAAGTTTTTTAAAAGCTTTGTATACGCTTGGCACGGTATCACCGAGGCGTGCAAACAGCGAAATTTTAGGTTTCATATTTGCGCGATGGTATTTGTGGTCTTTTTCGCGGCTAAGTTCTACGGATTTTCCGCGGAGCGGTGGGCGATACTGCTCCTCACCTGCGCGGGCACGCTGGCTCTCGAAGCCGTGAACACGGGGCTGGAACGCCTCGCCGACAAAGTGACCGAGGAGAACTCCCACCGAATACGCGTCGCCAAGGACTGCGCGGCGGGTGCGGTGCTTATCTGGGCGATTTTCGCCGTGGCGGTAGGAGTGTGTCTTTTTTGGGACATTGACAAGTTTTCGCTTATACGACAATACTTTTCGGAGATTCCGCGGCTCGCCGTTTTGGTGCTCGCCATAGCGCTGGCGTGGGGGTTCGTGTTTTTGCCCGAGATCTGTTCGGACAGGAGGCATAAGTGATGACAGATGTTGAAATCAGAGCCATGCGCCCCGAAGAATATCCGCTTCTGGATGATTTTCTGTACGAGGCGATCTTCATTCCAAAGGGCGCGGAAAAGCCGCCGCGCGATATTATCAAGCAAGAGGAACTTCAAGTCTATATAAAGGATTTCGGCAAACAAAAGGATGATCACTGCCTTGCCGCCGAGTGTGACGGCAGGATAATCGGGGCGTGCTGGGTGCGCATAATGGACGATTACGGGCACATCGACGACGATACGCCCTCGTTTGCCATTTCACTTTTCGAGAACTTCCGCGGGCGCGGTATCGGCACGGAGCTTATGCGCGGAATGTTGAAGCTGCTCCGTGCGAAAGGCTACAAGCGCGCCTCTCTCGCTGTACAAAAGGAAAACTACGCGATGAAGATGTACAAAAATGTTGGATTTTGTATCGTCGGCGAGAACGAACAGGAATATATAATGGCGGCGGAGATATGATAAAAAACCATTGACAAAACGTCAGAAATCTGTTATAATTGTAGAGTAATGATATGCGGGTATGGTGAAACTGGCAGACACGTTGGATTTGTGCAGCATTACCACAGTGTTTCTTTTTAATGGAGGCTCTTATGTTAAAAAATGCGGAATGGCTGTTTTTTGACTACGGCTGGACATTAGTAAATGAAAACGCCGCATTTGAAGATCGGCTAAGAAAAATAGCCGAGGCTGCAAATACCACATATGACAATGTTTACGAAACCGCGCTTAATTTTTACAAGCAAAATCAAAAGGGCGACAGAGAAACCGCAAAATTGTTGGGCGTGAGCTTGCCGGTCTGGCAGAAAGAGCTTGAAACGCTTTATCCGGACGCGTTTCAATGTCTTGATTTTTTAAGCGGCAAATACAAAATCGGAGTAATTGCAAACCAGTCTTTCGGAACAGAGCAGCGTTTAGAGAAATACGGTTTGTTAAAACATATCGATCTGGTCGTTGCTTCCGCGGAGGAAGGAGTTTCAAAGCCCGATAAAAGGATATTTGAAACAGCTTTAAAAAGAAGCGGCTGCAAGGCGTGCGATTCGGTTATGATCGGTGATAGGATCGATAATGATATCGCGCCGGCAAACCTTTTGGGTATGCACACGGTTTGGATAAAGCAAAGTATTTGGCGATATTGGGAACAAAAAATAAAGCCGAGGAACCCGACTATACGGTAGACAGTCTTAGTGAACTTTGCGGATTATTTTGATCACTGCGGCTGTCGGGCAAGTTAAAACTCGGCGGAAATATAATATGCGGGTATGGTGAAACTGGCAGACACGTTAGATTTGGGCAGCGTTACTACAGTGGAGTTTTTACTGCGGCTGTCGGGCAGGTAAAAAAATCGGCAGGGAATTTAATATGCGGGTATGGTGAAACTGGCAGACACGTTGGATTTAGGTTCCAATGCCGTGAGGCGTGCAGGTTCAAGTCCTGTTACCCGTACCATGAAACATTGACAAAAAGATATTATGCCCACAAAAGGCTGTGCAAAGCCGATGGTACAGCCCCCGAAATAAAGTACAAATGAAAATGAAACTTTAAACCTGCGCCCGCGAAAAAGGACAGGCAAAAATGAGGGTTGTGACTGCGCCATGCTTTGTAAACAGAATAAAATGAAACTCAATGCCGCATACTAAGAAAAAAGGAGGAAATTGGTATGCGACCGATAGATGAAAGAGAAAAAGTTCTCAATATGCACTTTATTGAGAAAAAATCGGCGGAGAAAATCTGCGCCGAGACAGGGATCCCACTTGGCACGGTAAAGGTCTGGATTAACCGATACAAGAAGGAGCACGACATCAGTCAGCAGGTTTTGAAGGATGACGTAGCATTTTCGGAATCCGAGCTGATAAAAATCGAAAAGAAGTACAAAACCCGAGAAAAGACACCTGAGCAGACAATGGAGCAGCGCATAAATCAGCTGGAAATGGAGGTTGATCTGCTGCGAAATTTTCTGTTAGAGAAGGAAAGAAGGCTGATAAAAGGGTAATCTTTAGTGTAATAAAGAAGTTCAGCGAAAAATACAGCGTAAGCGCGATGTGCAGCTTTTATAATGTTTCACGAAGCGGTTATTACAGCTGGCTGCGTCGTCCCGAAACAAGTCCAAAGGACACCCGACTTTTAAAAATGATTGAGGAATGTCAGACAAAGCATAAACGCAGATACGGCTATCGGCGCGTAACATCATGGCTCAAAAGCGAAAAAGGGCTGACCGTCAATCATAAAAAGGTGCTGAAGCTCATGCGAAGATACAGCCTTTTATCCGTCATTCGCCGTCGAAGATTATATAAATATGTACCAAACGGTAACCTGAAGTACGCGAATGTCCTTAACCGCGACTTTTACGCAAGCCGCCCCAATCAGAAATGGGTCACGGACATCTCATATATAATAACGGAACACGGAACTATGTATTTATCGGCAATCAGAAATCTTTTCGACAATTTCATAACCTCCTACAAGCTTTCCAAGCGGCAGAATTACGATCTGGTCGGTCAGACAATAAAGTCGGCTCTCGATATCGAAAAGCCAAGAGGACAAATAATTCTGCACAGCGATGGCGGCGGTCAATACCGTGCCTTTGATCATAAGGAGATATTGGATAAAAACGGAATTATTCCCTCAATGTCGGCTCCCGCAACACCGGGCGATAACGCCTGTGCGGAGAATTTCTTCAGCATTTTCAAGACGTAGTGTATATACCTTGAAAAACCGAAAACTCCCGAGCAAGCCGCACAGCTTACAGAGGAGTTCATTTTTTATTACAACTTCGAAAGAATTCAAAGCCGATTCGGACTTACACCTTACGAAGAACGGCGCAAATGGTATGACGATAATTGGTAAAGCGACGGTTTATCGCTTTTGTTTCCGGGAAGCGGTTCAAGACAAAAAGAAAGCGATGCAATCACCGCTTCCGAGCCCCCACCAAATTTTGTGTAAAATCGAATAAAGCACTTCCGATCAGACAAGACTCAAGTCGAGGAAAAATCTGAAAGGAAGTGTTTTATTTATGGAAAAAACATCGAAGGAACTGCTGAAGGAATTTGTAAACAGCCAACAATTTACAAGCACGACAGACATTATGAGCAGCATGAAGGAGCTGTTCAGCGATGTGCTGCAGACGGTAATGGAGGCTGAGCTTGAAGAGAAACTCGGCTACGAAAAAAGCGAACGCGCGTCGGATAATACCGAAAAAGGAATGTCGAAAAACTACCGAAACGGCTACTCGAAAAAGACGGTAAAAACGCAGCTTGGCGAGGTTGATGTCAAAATACCCCGTGACCGAAACGGCGAATATGAGCCGCAGATCATCGAAAAATACAACA
Source organism: uncultured Ruminococcus sp. (assembly GCA_964454205.1). Lineage (GTDB taxonomy): Bacteria > Bacillota > Clostridia > Oscillospirales > Ruminococcaceae > CAG-115. The sequence continues at coordinate 22,948 of CAYVSV010000014.1, read as the reverse complement.
GAAACGCGGATGGAATGGAGGAAAAAATTCTCGCTCTTTACTCTTGCGGAATGAGCCAGCGGGATATTTCGGAGCAGATAAAAAATTTGTATAACGTGGATATTTCGGACGGCTTGGTCAGCAAGATCGTAGAGAAGATCACACCCGAAATAGCCGCATGGCAGAGCCGTCCGCTGGATGCCGTTTATCCGTTTGTTTTCATGGACGCGATCCATTACAAGGTCAAGGAGAATCATCAGTATATAACTAAGGCAGCATATGTTGTTCTTGGTATTCAGATGGACGGACGCAAGGATATATTAGGTGTTTGGATAGGCGAAAACGAAAGCGCAAAGTTTTGGTTGTCGGTTATGAATGACCTTAAAAACCGCGGCGTTAAGGACGTTTATGTGTTCTGTGTAGACGGCTTAATGGGTTTCCGAGAGGCTATTAACGCGGCGTTTCCAAAATCACAAATTCAGTGCTGTATCATTCATCAGATACGCTCGTCAACCCGCTATGTAAGCTACAAGGATATCAAAACATTGATGTCCGACCTGAAGAAGGTTTATCAGGCTGTCAATGAGGATGAAGCATTAAATGCTCTGCTTGAATTCAAAGAAAAGTGGCAGCAGACCTATCCAAGCTGCGTTAAAAGCTGGGAGCAAAATTGGGATATTCTGTCCACATTTTTCGCATATCCCGCCGAAGTTCGGAGGATAATATACACGACAAATATTATCGAAGGGCTGAATCGTCAATTCCGCAAGATTACAAAAAATAAGCCGTCATTTACCAATGATGACAGCCTGCGAAAAATTTTGTATCTTGCGTCGAAAAATATCGTTGCTCATTGGAGCGTAACGTGTCGAAATTGGGATATGGTATCCAACCAGCTTTCGTTAATGTTCGCGGATCGAGAGACTGCGTAATTGGATTTCCTCTCTTAATATTTTTCCCGCGGGCAGAGACGGTATTCACGCCTGCGGCGCGCATACCGTCTCAGCTTGCGGGAATCATCCAATTAAGAGGAAATCCCAAATCCCGCTTGCTTTGCAAGCCACCTTTTGCCTGTCCGGATTTGCTTTTACACAAAATTTTTGGGGGACGCCGTTAATCCCGATTCTGCAAATGAACCAATTCCTATTTCGCTGACACGCCAAAGGTCAACCGCCTTCAAACTTGTACATTTACTAAATGCACCATCTCCAATAATTGAACCAACTCTCGGAAGTTTTAATTCGCTCAAAGAGGTACAGCCGTAAAAAGCACTTGTTCCAATACTAACCTCGTTAGCATAGTAGCTTTGATAAGCATCGAATTCAACGGTTTTCAAATTTTTGCATTCTGCAAAAGCCATTTCGCCAATTTCTTTAATGTTGTACCCAAAGCTAACGCTTTCAATATTGCTTTTCGCAAAAGCCTCCTTTTCAATCTCGCGCACGGGCTTAAACCATATAGTGTCCGGTATCTTGACATTAGTCACATCGTCTTTAGCACCTTGAATAATATAACAATCCCGCTCTTTAACTGTGTTAAGAAATTCGGCTTCTGTCATTCCAATACGAACGTCATCAATCGAGCCGAACCCATCGGAAATCTTGATATCGCTGCTTAGTATTTCTATGGCGCGGACCTTTCCGTTTGTATGCCCACTTAAAGAATACAAAATCAGAGTGTCATCGGCGCGAAATGCCATATTACCGTCGCCGCTAGGCTCTACGGAGTAATCAGACAAATGTCCTTGTAATGCAGCTATCTCATCAACGGTAAGCCCCAGCATTTTTGTAGCCGCAAAATCCACCTCCCCATTTGACGGTTCTGTATCGGTATGATAATTGTACAATATTTGCGCTGCCAGTATATATGGTGCGGATACCTGTTCTCCAAAAATATTTTCATATTCCAAAAATCCTCTGCTCAGTCCACTTATTGTAACATTATCCGAACTTTTCAAACAAGATTACAAATAAAAAATGGGTACAGCCGCGAACGGACTGTACCCCCAATTGTACCCATAACGACATAAAGTTTACGCTAGCACAGAACAAGAAAAAACCGCCTAACCTATCGGTTAAGCGGTTTTCTTCATGGCACGCCTGAAGGGATTCGAACCCCTGACCCTTTGGTTCGTAGCCAAATACTCTATCCAGCTGAGCTACAGGCGCATACTGTCTCGGAATATCTCCAACAACAGTAATTATTATAACACGTTTTCGCGAATTTGTCAAGGGCTTTTTTGAATTTTTTCGCCGCAGATAAAACTCATTGCCCGGAATTTTGAGAATTATCGCTCGCTATGAGCTTTTGCGCCTCTTCTTCGGTAAGAGCGCCTGTTGCTTGCATACTATCGAGAACCTGCTCCAAGCGCTGCTTTGCGAGCTCGGGAGACCTGTCGGGCGAGTAGACCGACGGCGCGTTCGGAAGCCCCGCTAGCATCGCGCACTCGTAATCCGAAAGCTCCGAGGGCTTCTTGCCGAAATACCCCTCCGCCGCGCTCGAAATACCGTAATAGCCGCTGCCGAAGTAAATGGTGTTTGCGTAGAGCTCGAATATCTCGTTTTTGGACAGCTTGATTTCAAGCTCAAACGCCGCCCAGACCTCAGCGAACTTCCGCTCCAAATTCTTCTCGTCCGTGAGCCAGACATTCTTCGCGACTTGTTGGGTTATGGTAGAGCCGCCTTGGTCGAGCGAGCGGGTTTTAAAGTCGTAGAGCGCCGCGCGGGCTATCGAGCGCAGGCTTATCCCGTTATGCTTGAAGAAGCGCCTGTCCTCAACGGAGACCACAGCGTTTACATAAAATTCCGGGAGCTCGGCGAACGTTACATACCCTTCTGCCTCACGGACGTTTTGCGCGGCTTGCTCTACCGAAAGCGTGCCCTTTGAATTATGCCATATAACCGCGCCCTTTATCGCGAAAAACCCCGCCGCGAGCGCAATAAGCCCAACGACCGCCAACACAACGCGGAGTATTATCTTTATCGCTTTTTTCACAGCTCCCGCCCCCTTGCGCAAACCGCCCGACCGCACCGGCGCGGCATTGATCTCCTCATACGTCGTCATCTGCATATCTCCGCCGAGAATTTCCTGCGTCTGCCGCCGGACATCACCATAAACCTTGCGGCGGTGATCGCCAGCCATATAACCGCCGCTATGAGCGCGAACGGCAGAGCCGCCAGAGACAGCACACTTATTCCCGTTATCTTAAACGCTTTCGCGAATTTGTTTTTCATAGAGTTCGTCCTTTCTGTTACGACTTCAGGAAACGCTTAAAGTCGTTTTGTATATTTTTTGCGTGATTTTACGCGGATTTTCCCGCCGGCGGAGAAATCCGCCATTAAGCCCTTTATTTTTCATCCTTCGATTTGCCGGCTCCGACAATGCCGATATAGCTCTTTGATGTTATTCTGTAAAACAGAACATACAACAGACCGAATACCACAAAGCCTATTATCGTAACGAACGCGAACAGCCCAACATTGTAGAAATCAAACATATTGAGCATCTTCGCTATCATCGGAAACGCGAACAGCATGTGTATCCCCGCGGCGACAAGCGGCAAAAAGAACACCTTGAGCACCTGCGAGTTTATTGCCGCGCGTATCTCGCGCCTTGTCATTCCAACCTTGCGGAGTATCTCGAACCTCGCTGCGTCCTCAAAGCCCTCGCTTATCTGCTTGTAGTACATGATAAGAGCCGCAGACAGCGCGAACACGCTCCCGAGCAATATCCCGAGGAACAGCAAGCCGCCGTATATACCGTAATAATCGTCGACAAACGATGCCTTTGTGTTGATACTGCACCCTACTTCCATATCCTGAAGCACGCTGTTAAAACTGCCGTACGGATTGTAGAGAGCCTCGCATACGTCGTTCACTTCGTTTATGTCCTCCGAAACGTCAAAGCCGTATTCGACCTTAATGCCGTCGTTATACACCCAATCAAGATCGGGAACGTTCTCGCCCTTTTGCTGCGCTTCCTCAACTATCCTGTCGTTTTCGTCGTTGATAGCCTTGAGAATATCAAACTGCTCCCTAAAGAGCCTGCCCAGCGCTTCAAGGTCTCGCACATAGAAGAGCGCGAAGTCCTCCTCGGTGCGGTATATCTTCTCCGAAATACTGTCGGGAGCTGTCTCTATCGGGATAATGTTGAGCTCCAGACTGCCGAATTTCAGCATATTGCTTGCGGTTATGCGCTTTTCGTTCGGCTCGTATATGGCGATGTCGTTCTCCCCGAGCTCCAGCCCGAGAGATTGGATATTCAAGTCCGCCTCCTCAATAGGTATGAACCTGCCGTCCACGGGTATAAACGCGTCCTCTCTTTCCGAAGCGCGGCTCAGCCCCATGACCTCTGTGAATATATCCACGTTGAGATTGAGATAGTGCTTTATCGACCTGTTCTTGGGCGTGTAGCCCCAACCTGTTATGCACTCGTCCGCCGTCTCGATGAGCTTGTGCGCTTTGTAGGTCTCGTCGTCGTAGCCCACTATCATCGTTATATCGTGCGGATAAAGCGTATTAACGTTGTCGGGAATGCCCGCGTAAAGCGAGATCGTGCTTGAAAGCGTCACCAAGACCATTGTCGAAAGTATGCAGATAGAAGCCAGCCCCGCGCCGTTCTTGCGCATACGGAAAACCATCTGCGACACCGAAACGAAGTGGTTCGTCTTATAATAGTAGCCCTTGTTCTTCTGAAGAACGCGGCAAAGCACCACGCTCCCCGCGATGAACAGCAGATATGTCGCGATTATAACAAGAATTACCGCGATAAAGAACATTCCCATTGCAACGGAAGGGTTCTTGATAGTCACCGCCATATAGTAAGCCAGCCCGAGAGCCGCAATGCCGATAAGCGCGGCGGGAACATTTGTGCGCGGCGGCTTTTCGCCCGCGCTCTCGCTGTGCAGAAGCTCGATAGGGCGCGAAAAGAAAAGCTGTCTCAGCGAGTTTATGAGTATCACGAGGAATATTGCCGCAAACAGTATCAGCGAGAATATCACCGCGATAAATTCTACCCGAAACACATAGTTGACGTTTCCGCGGAGCATTTTGGAAGCCAGCATTTCCGCGAGTTTTGAAAAGAGTATGCCAAGTCCCAGCCCGGCTATCTCGGCTATCAGATAAACGAAAACCGTCTCGATAACAAGGACTTTTGCTATCTGCTTTTTTCCGAGCCCGAGGATATTGTACAGCCCGAATTCCTTTTTGCGCCGTTTGATAAGGAACGAGTTGGTGTAAAACAGGAATATCGCCGAAAATATCCCCATAACCACCGTGCCGATACTGAGTATCATAGCCATTCCGCTGCCGCCCACCATTTTTTTAAGCATGGGGTTTTCGGAGAGGAAGAAGATGATGTAGAAAATGGCGATCATTAAAGCGGCGGTGAGTATAAACGGAATGTAAGACTTGCCGTTTTTCCTGATCCCCGTCGCCGCTAGCCTTGAATACAGTCCCGTCATTCCGCGACACCTCCCGAAGAAGCCATTACGGTGAGCGCGTCGGATATCTTGCGGTACATCTGATCCGCCGTGGCGTTCGCGCGGTAAAGCTGATGGAACACCGCGCCGTCGCGTATGAACAGAACTCTCGACGCGTGAGCGGCGGCTTTTGTGGAGTGCGTTACCATAAGGATAGTCTGCCCGCTTCGGTTTATCCCGCCGAACAGCTTTAAGAGCTCATCGGAGGACTTGCTGTCGAGAGCGCCCGTGGGCTCGTCGGCGAGGAGTATCTTCGGGTCGGTGATGATAGCGCGTGCGACCGCCGCTCTCTGCTTCTGTCCGCCCGAGACCTCATACGGGAACTTTTTAAGTATGTCGGAGATCCCGAGCGCCTTTGCGATAGGCACGAGCTTTTCCTCCATTTCCGGGTGTTTAAGTCCCCGCAGAACGAGCGGCAGGAAAATGTTGTCTCTTATCGAGAACGTATCCAGCAGATTGAATTCCTGGAACACGAACCCGAGATTATCGCGCCGGAACGCAGACATCGCGCTTTCCTTTATCTTTCCGAGATCGCGCCCGTCGAGGATAACGCTCCCCGCCGTCGGACGGTCGAGCGCCGCGAGAATGTTCAGCAGCGTGGTCTTACCCGAACCGCTCTCGCCCATTATCGCGATGAACTCCCCCTGCTCCGCCGTGAATGTGACGTTCCGAAGCGCCTCTACCTTGTTTCCCCCGAAGCGCCCGACGTAGACCTTTTTCAAATTGTTGACTTCAAGCAATGACATTTGATTTTCCCCTTATTTTTAAAAAATTTGCGAACCGCTCACTACGCTGCGCGAGCGTTGAACGAAGTTCAACCCGCGTTCGCTAGCCGAGTGATGTTGCACATTCTCCGCTTCGCTCCGAATGCACAACATCACTCACTTTCGCAAATTTTATGCGCCGCCCTCGCGTTGTGATTTGTTCTGTTATCATTATAGCAGAACCAAGCGGATTTTTCCATAGCATTTGTCTTACATTTATCTTACATTTTTGTAAGATAGACGTAAGAGGTAAGAACTCGTGTTCTTACCTCTTGTCTCTTATCTCTAAAACTCTCACTTCTAAGTTAATTGGGCTGTCCCGTTGTTTATGGGCGTGAAATCCAGATCGTTTATATCCATATAATAAAGTCTGTCGGGCAAAAACGGATCGCTTTCGTGTATACGGACATAGCCCATATTAAGCAGTATCTTGCCGCTGCTGTTTCTTGTCGCGCCGCAAAAGATATATCTGGTATCGTCGGCATAAAACGAGGCTTTCTTGATCTCTCCGCTTTGCGGATCAGCCAAATAAAACAGATTTCTGCGGTTTTTATCGTTGTATTCGCCGCCGTAATTCTTTAAGAACAGATCATCATGACATTCTTCCGCTGAAAGCGCAATACTATACAAATCGTTCATATCCAATAATCTGTTTGCTCCGTTTTCGTTTACCGAGCCCAAAAAAGACGTTGCGCTGAAATTATTATAGTAGATATATTTATCGGTAACGCGAAAATCCACAACCCACTGTTTTCGCTCGTTATCGATCCAAGCTTGATCTCTTATCTCAACATATTCCCACGGAATACAAACAGCACTGATATCCATCGTATCCACAAGGTTGAGCTCGAGGTCATAGGTATCGATAAACAGGGAATATTCTCCGTTCTCTTCGGCGTGCAGTCTTACCATATAAAAATCTGTGCCGTCATTTCTTATATGGCGTATCGAATCCGTCGTAAAAGCTTCTTGCACATTATATGAATGAACAACTGGCAATTTCTCACGAGTTTCGGCTAAATTGAATTTGATAATATCCGTAGAACCATTTTCCAACAGTTCCGCAAGATACAGTGTTTCACCAACAATCGTAAATGAATTATAAGGGATAGCGCCTTCGATCTCAAGAATTTTCGTCATACTGTACGTTTCCAGATCAACATCATAGATCGCCTGTTTTCTGGTTTCCCGTTCAACGTAATTGCCCGTGCTCACGCTCATGTACAGATGTCCATCGGCAACGGTTGTTTCATATGATGCACGATAAATTCCATCATACGGATCGGTGATCGTGCCGAGCTTATGATCTTCTCTGCTTTCTATGTCATATAGCCAAAATTCCAATGTTTCCGAAGTTTGGGAAGGGCTTTCGGGCAATTTGGTATACAATATACTGCTGTTTACAAGAACAGAATGGCTATAGCAGCATATACTGCCGATCTCTTGATTGTCCGCATTATAAATCGGAACAGTGATATTGTGAAACAGAAAATCATCGTATGTATTGGTTTCACTGTTTTTATCCGATGAACTATTCTTGCAACCAAACAGCATTAATGAGCAGAAGAGTGTGATAAGTATAACGTATATTCTGTCTTTCATCGGCAAATTCTCCCCCTGCAACGTTTAGTAGCATAAATCGGTAGTAACTTTTGCCATAATTGTTGAACTCTTATCATATTTTTCCGGACACCCGCTCACCAAGCCTCCAAGAGGATCGGCAAGTAGAATCTTAGAATTATCACCATATATTCCATAGGCAAGAATACAATGACCACCTGTTGTATAATACAAATTGTCTTCGTTACTTGCTTCAATTCGTAAAAATGAAGGCACTTCATAAACATCAACACTTACATAAATAGATGCAACTAATTTGGCTGCATTAGGTGAAGTAACCAACAAATAATGGCACTTGCTTTGATAATCGTTAATAAATGCAGGTATTTTAGCGAAGTTCATTTTTGTAATTATATGAATACCAACTTGCCACGGAGAAGTGCCATTAATGTACATAAGCACACTTTGTATGCAAGCAGGTATACAAAACACATCTGTCTCCTGCTGATACATATGGAATGTATTAGGATTTGGGATGGTATAAATGGTAGTAGATCTGGGAATTACTCGGTTTTCGGCCTCCTCCAACAGCTTCTCTTTTTCCCTAACTTTTTGGAGTTCCTCATCAGATAATGAGTCAAGATATTCTTGATATTCATTGTCGTCAACAATTGCATTGTTGCCTTTTATTGCTGTACCGAAGTTACCATCAGCAAACGCGGTGACAATTGAAGATGTTGCCAAAATAGCGCAAATGAGACCGGATAAGACTACCTTCATTTTTTTAATGTTGTTTACCTCCAACTTTAATAAATCTAACTTATCATACAACACCGCTCCAAATGGTTAGATGGCGTTATACAAATAGGGTCAATTTTATTATACCACATATAAAAATTCTTGTCAATATGTTTTGGCTATTTTTGGAAGTTTTTTCACTCTCGCGTATCGATATCCGCCGAGCGCATATCTATCCGCATTTCCGTGCCTTGCCCGTCCGATACGGCAGTGAGCTTGTGCCCTAAGCGCTCGCATATCCGCTTGCAGAGATACAAGCCGATGCCCGTGGCTTTTTTATCGGAGCGACCGTTGTTCCCGGTAAATCCGCGCTCGAAAACCCGCGGCAAGTCCTCGGGAGCTATACCTATGCCCGTGTCGCGGATAAGCAAGACGGGCTCGTTCGGGGTCTCGAGCGTTATCTCAACGCTGCCGCGCTTTGTGTACTTCAAGGAATTTGAGATAAGCTGCTCTATAACGAACAGCAGCGGCTTGTCATCCGTGAGAACCTCAACACCCGTGGGCTTGTACACAAGCGCTATCTTTCGGCGGATAAACTGCTTTGAAAACTTTCGCACAGCCTGCTTCACTATATCATCCAGCGAGTGCGTTTTTATAACGAGATCGTTCCCGCCGCCGTCGAGGTCGACATAGCACAACGCCATTTCCACATACTGCTCTATCCGCTGGAGATACTCCGAAAGCTCCTCCTTTTCGGGGAAATCGCAGCTTTGCAGGGCAAGGCTCATCGCGGTTATGGGAGTTTTTACCTGATGCGCCCACAGCGCGAAGTATTCCGCTGCGTCCTCAACCCGCTTGTCGGAAGCCGCCGCGAACGAGTTCTTTTCGAGAAACAGCGTTTCGATAAGCTGCTGATAGCCTTCCTCGCTTTCGTTATCCGCTTCGGGAAGATGTTCTATCGTGAGAAGTATCTCGCTCTCGAGCGCCGAGAGTACGCGGCATTTTTTTATGTACCGCGAATAATCGCCTATCGCCGCCGCTCCTGTCACCACGGCGCAGATAAGTATCGCGTAAAGTATCGCGGTTCTCGGAACGCCGTACAGCATAAGAAACAGCGTGAACACCGCTTCGACCGTCAGAATAACGGCGATTATCCTGCGGCGGCTGTACAGAAAACTAATCAAAAGTCTCATTGTCTCTTTTTCTTCGAGAAAACGGGCTCGCCGCGTCTGCCTTTGGCGCGTTTCGCGCGTTCGCGCTCGGCTTTTTCCTCCTCGGCGCGGCGTTTGTCCGCCTCTATCTGCTCGAGCTTCGATTTGCTCTTTTCGGCGATATCGATAAGCATAAGGCGATTGTTGAACGAAGGCTTGTCGAGCACGATCTCAAACAGCGCATTCATAAGCTGCTCCGCCTCGTTTTCGTTTCTCGCAAGATCGCGGTCGAGAAGCTCGCGCTTTGTTACGGCGAGCTGGCTTATCTCATAGCACTCGTTCGTGCTTATTATTTCATTGAGATCGGAGAGCGATTTGCGCAATTGAACCGTCTGCGGCGGCTCGTTGTCGAGCTTTCTCGCGCGGCTGTCAGCTATCTCGCATTGCAGAAGGCTCTTTAAGTCCTGCGGACCAAGGTCTCGGATAAGAGCTTTCAGCCCCCTGCGTTCCGCGGGTATTCTCACGTCGTGGTGAAAAATGAGCCAGCTTATCTCCTCGCTCAGACTTTTCGGGAAATTAAGTCTGCGCATTATCCCCTCGGCAAGCAGACGGCTGCGCTCCGAATGACCCTTAAAATGCCCGCGCCCGTTTTTGTCGAGAGACATACAGTCGGGCTTTCCTAGGTCGTGAAACAGCATGGTAAAGCGTATCGAAGGCTCCGGCAGAGAATAACCCACAGCCTTGCAAATATGCGTCCAGACCTTGAAATCGTGATACGGAGTGCGCTGGTCGCAGTCTATACACGGCTCTATCTCGGGGAGAACGTGCTTTAAAATGTCAGCGTTCTGTTCGAGAGCCCGCGCCGCGAATTTTCCCATAACGATACGCTGAAGCTCCTCGCGCAGAGAATCCGCGTCCGCGTAATCAAAGCACGCGACATTCGCCCGCATACAGTTGCGGGTCTGCTCGTCTATCTCGTATTCGTCCTCGGAGCAGTAGCGGATAGCCTCAAGTAATCTTGCGGGAGCTATTGAAAAGCTCTTTGTCATATCGTAGACGGTCTGAACCACGGGTTTTCCGCCCATACGAACGGAAACGTTAGAGTTCTCTCCGATAGCGACGACTTTTTTTGTCTCGCCGCCGGTAAGCGCCATCCTGCCGTCGTACGGGTCTATAAGCCCGGTTTTCGGGGAGTACGCCATGGCGTTCATCGTAAAGCCTCGCCGCGCAAGGTCGGTCTCGAGATCGGGCGCGTACATCACGCGCGCCCCCACCACCTCGCGGCGGTAAGGCGACACGGCAATGACCATTCCGAGTATTGTTACCATTATCTCGCCTCGCGACATTCCCTCGTCGGAAATGCGGTATTCACGGAACGCGAACATAATGTCGTTTATAGTAGCGTTAGTCACAATATCGAAATCCTGCGGCGAACGCCCCAGTATCATCTCTCGGACGCACTCTCCGACAGCATACGCTTCAAATCCCGAGTTTTCGAGGATTTCAAGCGCTTCGGTGACTTGCTGCGGTAAAATAATCATAGTATCATATCCTTTATTTTATATTTAGCTGCTCCATAAGCGCGTTTTGCAAAACCAGCGAAAAGTCTATGCCCGCCCGCTCTGCCTGTTCGCTGAGCCACATCGGTATCTTGCAGCTCTTTTTTACGGTCGTGCTTTCGAGCTTTTTTCGGAACGCGTTGAAATCAACGTCAACCAAAAGCTTCATCTCATCGTCCCCGCACTTTACCGCCGAAAGCTCGGATGGCTTCGGCAAAGGTCTCTTTTCGTCCTCAATGGTTATCCCGCACAATTCGATAGCCTCGCGAGCCATTTCAAAAGCGTCGGACAGATCGCGCCCCTCGGTATTGATGTCAAAATCGGGCACATAAACCAAAAAAGACGCGTCCTGCGTTCGTTCCTTTTCGGGGAGCTTCGTTAAAATTATCGGGTAACAGGTTTTCATATCAAAACACCTCACTTCAGACCGTTGCGTTTTATGATCGCTTTCGCCAAACGCTCGTTTACTTCGCCGTGCCGGGGAACAGCCTCCGTTTTAACGCCGTCGGTCTGTTTTTTCGTTGTTTTCCCCGCCGGCGGCGGGAAAACGACGAGAAAAGTTTAAACGGAACATCAGCAACACCGAGTATCCGATTTTTCTCATATTAACTCATAATAATTATACACCCATTAAAGCAGAAAATCAACCCCTTTTTGAAAATTATACGAAAATTTTCACAAAAACACTTGCAATTTGTGAAGATTTATTGTATAATAATGATAACGCACAATGGCTAAGCTCAATTACCTATCCAAAACGCGCCGAATTGTCCATTATCCATTGTACTAGCGTCGAACGAAGTTCGACCCGATCAATTATTAAATGGGGGTACATTTTAGATGAAAACATTCACGGCGGACAACATAAGAAACGTTGTTTTGGCAGGTCACGGCGGAAGCGGAAAGACCGCGCTCGCGGAAGCGATGCTCTTTAAGTGCGGGCTCACGGACAGAATGGGCAACACCGCGGAGGGAAATACCGTGTGCGATTTCGACGCGGAGGAGATACGTCGCAAAATATCCATAAACGCTTCCGCGGTAAATATGGTGTGGAACAACACCAAAATAAACGTCATTGACGCTCCCGGTCAGTTCGACTTCGTGGGCGGAATGTACGAGGGCATGAGAGCCGCCGAAAGCGTTATCGTTACGGTAAACGGCAAGGACGGCGTTTGCCCTGGAACCGTAAAGGCGTATAAGCTCGCCGAGGCGGAAAACAAGGCGCGTATGCTCGCCGTTACCTGTATGGAAGTCGAGAACAGCGACTTCTACCGTGTTTTCACGCAGATGAAGACCGTGTTCGGTCCGTCCGTGTGCCCGATAGTCGTTCCGTATGACAAGCACGGATTTGTTGAAGCGTACATCAACCTGCTCACAATGAAAGCGTATAAATACGATAAAAAGGGCGTTCCTACAGAAGTGGAAATGCCCGCCTCCGAGAACCGTATCGCGGGACTTCGCGCGGCAATGGCAGAGGCTGTAGCGGAGACCAACGAGGAGTTTATGGATAAGTTCTTCAACGAGGAGGAATTCACGCAGGAAGAGCTTGTTAAAGGTATTCACGACGGCATTGCGAGCGGTTCGATAACCCCCGTCGTTTGCTGCGCGAACGACACTCTTTCAGGAGTGGATATGCTGCTCGACGCGGTAACGAAAACGCTTCCCTCCCCCAACGAGCGCAAGCTTGAAAAGATAGACGGCGCGGAGGTCGAATACAACGAAAACAAGCCGTTCAAGGGGATTGTTTTCAAGACGGTAGCCGACCCGTTTGTCGGAAAGATAAGCTATGTAAAAGTCGTACAAGGCAAGCTCGGCGCAAAGAGCGTTCCCGTTTCGACAAGCGGCGCGGAGCTGCGTTTCGGAAAGCTCGTCACCGTTATCGGCAAGAAGCAGGAGGAGGCTTCCGAGATAATGGCGGGCGACATCTGCGCCGTTACAAAGCTCGAGGCGAACACCGGCGATACGCTCTGCGATCCCGCCGACACAAAGGCTCTCGAGGCTATCGAATTCCCGAAAGCGAATTATTTCCGCGCGGTCAAGCTTATGGGCGGCGGAGACGAGGGCAAGCTCTCAACGGCGATAAAACGTCTGCTCGAAGAGGACAGAACGCTCGCTTACGTTCACAATCACGAAACGCACGAGCGAATACTCGGCGGTTTGGGCGAACAGCACCTCGATGTCACCGCGGCGAAGCTTAAAGCAAAGTTCGGCGTTGACGTCGAGCTCACCGCGCCGAAGGTAGCGTACCGCGAGGCGATCCGCAAGAAGGTCACGATCGAGAGCAAGTACAAGAAGCAGTCCGGCGGTCACGGACAGTACGGTCACGTTAAGATAGAGTTCGAGCCGTATGACGGCGAGGAACTGAAATTCGAGGAGAAGATCTTCGGCGGTTCCGTTCCGAAGAACTACTTCCCCGCTATCGAAAAGGGCTTGCAGGATTCCTGCGAAAAGGGCTCGCTGGGCGGTTTCCCCGTTGTAAGACTGAAGGCAACTCTGCTTGACGGAAGCTATCACCCCGTGGACAGCTCTGAAATGGCGTTCAAGACCGCAGCTTCCATGGCGTTCAAGGATTGTATGAAAATAGCCGAGCCGTATCTGCTCGAGCCGATACAGAGCATTACCGTTCTCGTTCCCGATGATAAACAGGGCGACGTTATGAGCGTCATTTCCAAAAAGCGCGGAGCGGTTCTCGGAATGAACAGCTCGGGCGAAGGAATGACGGAGCTCATCGCGGAAGCTCCCGAAGCGGAAATGCAGGACTTCTCACCTGTGCTCCGTCAGATAACGCAGGGCTTGGGAGAGTTCAGCGCGGAGTTTTCGAGATATGAAATGCTTCCCGCGGGAACGGAAATAAAGTGAACAGTTGACGGTTAAAACGCTCCCCCGAGAAAGCGGAGGATTTTTCTTAAAAGCACTTGACAAATCGGAAAGTGCGTGGTATAATGTAATTACAAGAACGAGTGTGTCCCAAACTGCGCACACCAAAAATTTCCCCCGCGAGTGCTAGTCGCGGGGGCGATTTTTATAATCCTTTTGACATTTGCCGCAGGCTCATTGCCGAGTTACTTTCTACCGCCGAGCCATTTGCTTATGTAATCGGAGATCACATTCGCCATGACGGTATACAAGAACGAAATAAAATATCCCACTTGCGCCACCTCCCTTCGTAAAAACGTCCGGGATGTAACCGGCAGGTATATTATACCATAAATTTACTTGCTTGTCAAATCAACGCTCTTGAAAAGAGGGCGGTGAATTCCGATAAATAATAATAAAAAACAAGCCCGAAAACGGTTCGTCCAAACCACTTTCGGGCTAAATGCTTCTATATGGGTATTTCTCTTTTCGGAGACGTTTTTCCTGTTAGAGCTCGTCAACGGAAAACGTCTCGTTCGACAGACCGTGGTAGTAGTTCACCGTTTCGGCAGTGAATTTGTACACGCAGTAGTCCTCGTCGTCAACGCCCTGCGGATAATATATCTCGCAGCCGTCGCGCCAGAGCATCGCCTTGTGCTCGTGGTCGGTACACACCTCGATGGTTCCCGTGAAGAGCGCGCCGGCATAGTCCTTGTCGTTGACGTAATAAACGCACGCCTTCGGGTTTTCGAGAAACTGCTTTACGCGCTTGGAGCTGTAATTCGTGGAGAAGTAATGCGTTTTCATTCCGCGCTTATCCTCGTCCTCGAATATGAGCATTGCTTTTATCTGCGGAAAACCGCTCTCGTTTACCGAGCCTACATACGCCACGTTCGATTTTTCGCGCAGAGCGCGAATTTCGCTTTTAATTTTTTTGTCCATTTTCATTCTCCTTTTCGATAAGATTTTCAAGAATTTTCCCAAGACCCTTTTCAAAAGTGAGTATTTCATCATCGCCGAACCCCTTGTAAAATATTTCGCTCATTTCCGCGGAGACCTCGTCATACTTCGATTGCAGAGACCGCGCGCTCTCCGTGAGCCGAATGTGCACCGTTCTGCGGTCGGAGCGGTCGAAAACGCGCGTGATATGCCCCGAGCGTTCGAGCCTGTCGAGCATACTCGTAAGCGTCGTTTTCGCAAGCCCCGTTTTCTCGGAAAGCTCCCGAATGGGAATGTCGTCCTTATCCCACAGCACGAACAATATCCGCCCCTGCGCGCCGTTGAACTCGCTTATCCCGTGCTCGTCAAGGAGTTTTTCAAACACGCGCCCTTGTATCTGCTTTACCTTTGTGATGAGAAATCCGCCGTTGGTCTTTTGCATTTCAGCACCTCCTGCTATATAGTATAATACTATATAGTACTTTTGTCAAGGGGGATATCCGAATGTTTGGGACGCGCCGTTTAGGGAGAAAACCGCCTGTTTCACGCGGTTCGCGCCGTCCTTAAGTCCAAAAAACTTTAGCCCAAAACCACGTTTTTGTAAAAAATGATAAACATTTCGTCAAAATCCACAAAAGTGCCGCGGAAGCCTTGATTCTGAGCCAAAATTATGATATTATGTATACAGAAAAGTGTGCGAAAAACACTTGTCTTTTATTTGACCAAAACAACTTTGCCCCGCGCGTTTGCGGGAATATAAAATCACAACAAGGAGTTGAGATATTATGCGGCTGAAAAAGACGATCGCGGCGGTTGTCGCTTCGTGCGTAATGGCAACGTCGGCGGCTTCCCTTGCGCAAAACATAATCGCGTTCTCTTCCGAGCCCGCGGCAAGTCCGTCGGTAAGTCCAACGGAAGCTGCCGTTGAGCTCAACGGGCTGACAGACGATTATCTGAAGAAGGTTCCGCTGAAAATTATACTTGATAATATGACATACGCTCAGGACGTGTTTGAAGCAAGCGCCTCCGATGAGGTCGATAATTCGAGCGTTGCCGAGGGCGAGGACATGAGCGCTTCCGAGGGTGAAGATACGAACGCTCCCGAGAACGAGGGCATGACCGCTCCCGAGAACGAGGGCACGACCGCTCCCGAGAACGAGGGCATGACCGCTCCCGAGAACGAGGGCACGACCGCTCCC
>CAYVSV010000014.1:0-6624 GCA_964454205.1 uncultured Ruminococcus sp. | reverse complement strand
GAGGGCATGACCGCTCCCGAGAACGAGGGCACGACCGCTCCCGAGAACGAGGGCACGACCGCTCCCGAGAACGAGGGCACGACCGCTCCCGAGAACGAAGGCACGACCGCTCCCGAGGACGAGGGCACGACCGCTCCCGAGGACGAGGGCACGACAGCTTCCGAGGACGAAGGCACGACCACTCCCGAGAACGAAGGCACGACAGCTTCCGAGGACAAAGCCACGACAGCTTCCGAGGACGAGGGCACGACAGCTTCCGAGGACGAAGCCACGACAGCTTCCGAGGACGAGGGCACGACCGCTCCCGAGGACACGTCGGACGCTGACATCTCGATCGGCGCTTCCGAGATGCCTAATAATATCCCCGAACCCGTCCACAAAAAGGGCGATAAGGTAGAGCTTGACGCGGATGCGGAATATATCTGGATAGGCGAAGAGCAATTCTCGCTTTCCGACGAAGACGCCACGGTTGACCTCTTTGTTGAGGACAGCGAGGACGACTACATACTGGAAAGAACAATCGTCGTGGGGAGCTCCGAAAGGCTTGACGCGAACAACAAGTTCTACAGCGTGGTGTTCAAAATCTCGAAGAACCGTTGGACGTTTGACGAGTTCGAGTTCTACACCACAAGCGTGACCGATGAGGTCACATATCTGGAATCCAAGGTCAAGGAGATCGGTTACAATTCCTGCGAGTTTACGATCTCCGCCCCGCTAGAAGAAGGCAAAAACATTTATCTGAACGCGGTGCCGCGCTTTACGCGGAACGGCGTCGTGCTTGATGATGTTGATATCAAGGTCGAGTATCACGGCACGGAAGTAAAAAGCGACCGCATTCTGACGGACAACCGCATTATGCTCGATCTCCGTGCGCTCGATGAAGAGGGCAGCATTATAATAGAACAGAAGGATTTCACGGTTATTATCTCCGAAGAGGACGAGGAAGAGCCCAATGAAGGCGACTCCGACGTGAGCAATCCCGACGAGAACAACTCCGATGTGAGCGTTCCCGATGAAAATAACTCCGACGTGAGCAATCCCGATGAGAACAACTCCGACGTGAGCGATCCCGACGAGAACAACTCCAATGTGAGCGTTCCCGATGAGAACAACTCCGACGTGAGCGTTCCCGATGAGAACAACTCCGACGTGAGCGTTCCCGACGAGAATAACTCCGACGTGAGCAATCCCGATGAGAACAACTCCGGCGTGAGCGTTCCCGATGTAATCAACCCCGACAACAACTCAGACGTGAGCAACCCCGACAAGAATGACGACGAACCCGTTGTTGTCCCTGTTGAGCTGAGCGCGGATTGCGGAAACGCAGCCGAGATATTCTTTGATAATATAAACGGCGATACATTTGATGTAACCGTTACCGGAAGTCCCTTGGAAAACTTTAGCGCGGAGCTTTTGGACGCCGAGAATGTAGTTCTCGGAAACCTTGAGAGCTCCGATGACGGCGCGAAAATCGTGCTGAGCGCCGTAAGGGATATAAACGGCGAATA
Organism: uncultured Ruminococcus sp.; assembly: GCA_964454205.1. Taxonomy (GTDB): domain Bacteria; phylum Bacillota; class Clostridia; order Oscillospirales; family Ruminococcaceae; genus CAG-115. The sequence goes on along the minus strand of CAYVSV010000014.1, from coordinate 5,116 downwards.
CGCTTCCGGCAATGTTTCGGGTAAACTTATCATAACCGCCGACAACGCCGAGCCGCTGACGATCGAGCTTAGCGGACATTCGGGCTTCGTGCGGATCGTTGAACGCGGCACTGCAAAAACGACAATGAAGTATATGCCCTATTGGGCTGAATATGGTCTTGATATCGGTTATCCTTGGCTTTCCGCGGAGTTTACCGTGCTTGGAGAGCTCCCAGAGGGGCTTGAGTTTGACGCGCAAAACGGCAAGATCAGCGGCGCGCCGACAGCTGCGGGAACATTCAAGTTTGAGATCGCGGCTAATCTCACGTACAAAGACATGGAGGACAGCTCCTCGGCGTATATCACGCGTGAGATCGAGCTCAACATCGCGAACAATACCGCCAAAAACCTCTATATGATGACCGATCCCGACTATGGGTTCGTAGCTCCGCTTGGCGAGTCTATCGACGGGCGCGCATACTACATAAGCGCAGAGGACGCAACACAAAAGCAGTCGATAACACTGAACGGCGACTGCAGCGAGTTTTACGATCTTTGGCTGAACGGAATAAAGTTAAAGCGTGTGTCCGATGATTACAAAATGCTGCACGGTCAGACGCTGATCACACTTGAGCCTAACGCTTTCTCGGGATTGAAAACCGACGAGATCAACACGCTTGTGTTTATCTTTAAACCGAACTCCTCGGAGAACTACAAGTACGCCGCGCAAAACTTCATAATCACCGAGGATAAATCGGCGATCGAACCGAACGAAGAAGCAATGCAGGGGTATCTGAATATGTATACTCCCACCAACATGATCGTTGACGATAACATCAGCGCCGAATACAAGGAAACACTGTCGTCCGTGAGAATATACGCTTCAAGCGGAAATCTTCCAAGCGGCACAAAGACTATTGTTAAGTCGAACGCCGGTTCTTCAAAGTACGGTATCGCAATGGACATCAGTCTCATAGATGGGGCGGGCAGGGCGATTAAGCCCGAAAAGAGCTTGACCGTTCAGGTTTCTCTGCCGCAAGGGTATCAAAACAGAGATGTTTTCGTTTACGAGCTTGAAGACGGCAAATACAGCAAAACGGGTTCGACGGTTAAGGACGGTCAGCTGTTCTTTACGGCAAGCGAATCCAAGACGTTTGTTATCACAAAGGTGGCGCTCGGAGAAATGCAAAAAAACGTCACCTCCAACCCCGCAACGGGAATCGCCGTATCGGGCGCGGGCTTTATAGCCTCCGGCGCGGCTCTCGTGCTGATTCTCACGAGCAAGCGCAAAAAGTAAATAACGCATAACAAATGCCCCTCTCTCCGAGGATTGGAGAGAGGGGCAAATTGTTTTGCGCCAAAGATTATAAGGTTTTTGGTGCGGGAGTGATCTTCAGCACAAGATTGATGTTGATACTGTCGTTATCCGTCCAGTTGATTACCGTATCGGCAGAATCGCCTGCGAGCTTACCTACAAAGCCGATAAACACCTTGCTAGGCGTTTCGCCGTCCGCGGAGGCAGGAACGTAAGCAAGCTTTTGCAGCGACGTTTGCCCCTTTACAATACCCTTTGTCTTGTCGGCGGGAACGGTAGAATCGAGCGGCAGGTTTCCTTGATCTGTCGCGCTTGTCGCCGCCTTCTTTACGTTGGAGTACCCGGCAAGCCCTGCCTCGGTTGTTGCGGCTTTAACCGCCATGTTCGCTCCCTTAACGCCCGGCGTAAGAGCGCCTGTTGTAACGTTCAAATTCTTGTTAGTGGTGGTCGTAATTGCAACAGCGTCGACAAAAAGCCCGCAATCGGTGCTGAGGTTTTCAAGCGGGTAAGCAGCACTTACAATACCGCTGTTGGACGAGACGTCGCCCGCATCGTCAACATCGAAATCCACGCCATAGGGATTTAACGCGGCTTTCATCTTCGAGGGCACGATGAGATTCATCGCGACTTTGAGCCTTGTGGCTTCAACGTCGTATTCCACCTCGCCCTGTCTTTTCACGGTTTTGGTTTTCTGCGCTGCTTGCGCAACCGTGGAAACGGAGAGGACAGAGACAATTGCGAGAATACCCGCCATAAGCTTTTTCATACGTTATCCTCCCGATCGGTTTTCCCTAAAATCCCCCCCGGTTTCCCGAGGGGGATAAAACGTTTAGGTTTTAGAAATAACTTACGTCAAATTAGGAGAGAGCCTTCGGACCAGCGGTAACCTTGAGAATGAGGTTTACGTTGATAGCGTCGTCTTCCTTCCACTCAACATCAGCAGTACCGTCATCTTTAGATGTTCCAAGTACACCAATGAAGCCCATAACTGCCTCGGTAGGAGAAGTAGCATCGGATGCCGCCTTCAGATACATAAACTGCTTCTGCTCGGTCTGACCAGCAACAATGCCCTTTTCCTTATCAGCCTTTACAGTAGAATCAAGAACCAACGCGCCCTGAGCAGAGGCGATAGCCTTTTTGCTAGCAGCTTCGGGAGCAGTAGCAGCCTTCATAGCACTAGCACTTGCATAACCCTGCAATGCCATATTAGCATTCTTAACACCCTGCTTAGCGGTTATTGCAGTTGTAACAACGTCCCAAGCATTAGAACCGTCAGCCTTCTTCTTGTCGGTCGTAGTGATGGTAGTAACAGCCTTAGCGTCAATATATACGCCGTAGTCTACGCTCTTGTTGGCTACCTTATAAGCAAGGCTAACAACGCCAAGCTTCATGCTATTGTCTGCATCAATCTTGATGTCAGCACCATACGGGTTGAGAGAAGCAGCCATCTTAGCGGGCATAACCAAATCAAGAACGATCTTGGGAGTGGTTGCAACTACTTCATACGCAACCTCGCCGGGCTTGGTTACGGACTTGTCGGTGCTAGACGCAAAAGCGGTAGCAGAAACAGAAAGCATGGAAACAGCAGCGAGAACGCCAGCCAATATCTTTTTCATAATTGTGTCCTCCTCAGAACAGATTTATTGTCATTCGCCAACCTGCAGGGTAAGAGCCATCATAGTCTGCGCGACAATGGTCGTCTTGTTTTCCTGCACGGTAGAGATGACTAGAACTATGTCGGTTTCCCCTTTCGGGAAAGCCCTGTTTGTTTTAAAACTTGTTATCCCTTGCCCCGGTGCCAAAAGCCCCGACAGATAGACCTCCTCTTCAAGCGATGCATCAGAATACATATCAAGATATATGTAATACTTCGCTCCTGTCGGATTTCCTATCTCGCAAAGGAAATTTTCGCCGTCCGCACTTGTCGCCGTGGGCGAGAAGATAATGGGAATCTGGTTGTCCTCCATTTCCGCAAGCACGCTTTCATTCCACGCCTGCAATTTGTCGGGACTTAAAACTCCTGCGTTTACCTCAAGCGGAATTTGCTTGCCGCCTGTGGGTGTGCTTTCGCCCTCATTGTCGGAACGGTTGGCGCTCATAATAAAGAACGTCACGCCGCCCGCAATAAGCAGGACAATAATGATTATCAGAAGTATGATAATTTTATTGGACGACTTTTTCTCTTCAGCCATAATGACCTCCTTTTGTCGGTCATAACGACCTCGGAAGATTTAACGGCTATGTACCGCGAAATTCCGCGCCGCCGTTTAAGCGGCGCGGATATTATACTGCGGAATATTAGCCAAGGAGCTGCAGAACGCTCTGCGGCTGCTGATTTGCCTGTGCGAGCATAGACTGAGCCGCCTGCTGCAGAATGTTGTACTTGGTGTAGTTCATCATCTCGTCAGCCATATCGGTGTCGCGGATGTTGGACTCAGCTTCCTGCAGGTTGGTCTGAGTGGTGGTCAGGTTGTCGATCTTGTACTCGAGACGGTTCTGCATAGCACCGAATGTAGCGCGAACCATGGAAACCTTGTTGATAGCGTTATCGATGTGGTCGATAGCCGCGTTAGCCTTCTCTGCAGTTACGAGAGAGAGCTGGTTGGTTCCGAGACCGCGTGCGCTGATGTCGAGGTCAGCGGTGAGGTCGCCGATACCGGAAGTGGTGTAATCGAACGTGAAGTCAACGAGATCCTTAGAACGAGCGCCGGTCTGGAGAGCGATGCTGTTCGAGTAGGTCAGGTTGCGAGTGCCGTGCTCGTAAGCGTTGGAAACGGATACGCCCTTAGAAAGCTTTACGTTACCAACGGTCTTACCGCCTTCGTTCGTTACCTTATCCTTATCGATAGTGTAGGTCTGCTCAACAGTGATGTAACCAACCTTCTCGCCATTTACGGTCTTTACCTCGGTAGAAATCGATGCACCGCTGATCAATTCTTCCGAAACTTCGTTGCCGTCCTTATCGATAAGTGAGAACTCATCAAGAGCGCCGGCAGCTGTAAATGTAGCCTTAACATCATACTCTTCGCCGTAAATAGTTACCTTAGAGGTATCCGGGCTGATTTTGATGCTAGTTGTAGCCTTGATCGCGCCGGAAATCTTTCCGCCATCAGCTGCAAGAGCGGTCTCTGCCGTGTAGACTGTCTCCATGCTGCCGTCATCTTTACCGATCTTGTACTCGCCGGTACCGGTACCAGCGTTGTTAACAACCTCACCGCCACGGAGCTTCAAAGAAACGCCGTCAACGTTAACGTTGCCGTTTCCGCCTGCGTCAACCGAGCCCTGAACGCCGCCGTGATAAGCCATAGCAGCCGTAGGATCGTCAACCGGGTTGATGTTTACGGTGGGCTTGCCTGCTACAACAGCGGGAGCGCCTGCAACCGTACCGTCAGCCATTGTACCGCCGTTCAGAGCGAGACGACCGTTGAAGTCGGTGTCTGCGATCTGGTTGAGCTCGTCGTTGAGCTGTTTGAACTCGAGCTGGATAGCGTCGCGGTCGGTAGTGTTGTCGTATGTGCCGTTAGAAGACTCTTCTGCGAGCTGCTTCATTCTCTGAAGTATCTCGTGAGTGTTGGTAGCAGCGCCCTCAAAGGTCTGGATCATGTTGATACCATCCTGAGCGTTGCGAACTGCCTGCTTGAGACCCTTGATCTGGGATCTCATCTTCTCGGAAACAGCCAGACCTGCAGCGTCATCGCCTGCACGGTTGATTCTGTAGCCGGAAGCGAGCTTCTCGGAGCTCTTCTTAAGACCGGTTACGTTTACGTTCAGCTTGTTGTAAGCTGTCATCGCGTTGATGTTGTGTTGGATTATCATTCCCAT
>CAYVSV010000013.1:0-48576 GCA_964454205.1 uncultured Ruminococcus sp. | reverse complement strand
TATGCTCTCCTTGACGATCTTCTTCATTTCCGCCTCTATCTTAACGAGAGTTTCCGAGGTGAACGGCTCGTCCGTATCGAAATCGTAATAAAATCCGTTGTCGATAGCGGGACCTATCGCGAGCTTGGTTTTCGGGAACAGGCGCTTTACCGCCTGCGCCAGAACGTGAGACGCAGTGTGGTTGAACGCGCGCTGACCCTGCTCGTCCTCGAATGTGAGAATATTCAGCGTGCTGTCTTTATCGAGACAAGTTCGCATATCGCAGACCTTGCCGTCTATCTCCGCCGCGCAAGCGACCTTGGCAAGTCCCAGCTCACGCGCTATGTCAAACGCCGACATACCCGCGTCAAATTCCCGTACTTCTCCGTTTTTCAATGTGATCTTCATAGTTTATTCCTTTCCGACAGGCTCTACGAATGCCTTGTCGATATATTCGGCGGCTTCTCTTATTATGAATAGACCGCTCCTTATTATTCTACATCTTTTTACGGAATTTGTCAATAGCAATTTACCGCTGATTGATAAAATCACCAATTCTCCGCTATCAAAATTAGTCAATTCGGCGAAAATCCGGAGGAAATACCCACATCGTCCGAAATTATGATAGAATATAAATATACAGTAAAATGGGAGAAGTGTAATTATATGTTCGAGCTGAAAAAAACAGAAAACCTCGCGCGGCGGGGAGTTTTCCACACACCGCACGGAGACATAGAAACGCCGTTTTTTATGAACGTGGCGACTGCCGCCGCGATAAAGGGCGGAGTAAGCTGCGTGGACTTGAAGGACATAAAGACGCGTGTTGCCCTCTGCAATACGTATCATCTGCATTTGCGCCCTTCGGCGGATATCGTGTTCCAAATGGGCGGACTGCATAAATTTATGAATTGGGATAAGCCTATACTCACGGACAGCGGCGGATTTCAGGTATTCTCGCTCGCGAAGCTGCGGAAGATAAAGGAGGAGGGCGTGTACTTCTCCTCGCATATAGACGGCAAAAAGCTGTTTATAGGTCCCGAGGAGAGTATGCAAATACAGTCAAAGCTCGGCTCTACAATAGCAATGGCGTTCGACGAGTGCGTGGAAAACCCCGCACCGCGCGATTATGTTCAGCAGTCCGTGGAGCGCACAACGCGCTGGCTCGCACGCTGCAAAGCGGAGATGATACGGCTGAATTCGCTGGACGAGACAATCAACAAACAGCAGATGCTGTTCGCGATAGATCAGGGCGGCACTTACGACGATATCCGCATAGAGCACATGAAGACCATCGCCGAAATGGATTTGGACGGCTACGCGATAGGCGGACTCGCTGTCGGCGAGCCCACCGAGGTTATGTATCACATTCTCGATACGGTGCTGCCTTACGCGCCCGAAAACAAGCCGCGCTATCTTATGGGAGTGGGAACGCCCTCCAACATCATCGAGGCGGTGTACCGCGGAGTGGATATGTTCGACTGCGTTATGCCCTCCAGAAATGCCCGACACGCGACTTTATTCACATGGGGCGGCATAATGCACGCGACAAACGAGCAATATAAGACAGACCCGCGCCCCATCGACCCCGATTGCGGCTGCCCCGCCTGCCGCAATTTCTCGCGGGCGTATATCCGCCACCTGTTCAAAGCGGGAGAACAGCTTGCGGGACGGCTCGCTGTCCTGCATAATCTGTACTTCTACAACACGCTTATGGACAGGATATGCGAGGAGCTCGACCGCGGCACGTTCACGGAATTCCGCAACAAATACTCGCCGCTTCTCGCGGGGAAGTTGGAGGATTAAATGTCGGTTTTCGGGAAGATAAAGAACATTTTCGCACCTAAGTGGGAGCCGCTCATGTGCCGTCCGTCGGACATCATAGACTTGTTCCGGCAGGACGTCGCTATAAACGCTCCGCTTGAAGATTTCACGGTTGAGATAAACGGCAAGCCTCATCATATCGGAATTTCCTCCGAATACGACAGCCGGGCGGGTTATTCCGACATATATTTCTACCTTGACGACCAATGCTTCAGAACTCTTGAGGGATTTGAGGAAAAAGCGAGCGCGGACGGCATTCTTTTTGTCGGCTTGGAAACGGTAAAGATACTTCGCGAAAACCTGAACGGCGGCGATCCGCGAAATTATGTGCTTCTTGCGCAAAGGGAAATAAAATAAGCGCGTTCGGGGTAAACTTCACACGCAAAGGCTCGCATTACTCTGACTTCTTCATCAAACTTCTTACTTCCAAAAGGTGGTGTTATTATGATAAAATTCGCGATATTCGACTTAGACGGCACGCTGCTGGATTCCTCGCAAATGTGGCGGACACTCGGCGAGCGCTATCTTATGTATATGGGCAAAGAGCCGCGCGAGGGGCTCTCCAAAACACTGAACGAAATGACGATACCCGAAGCCGCGCGGTTCCTGCGCGAGCAGTATGACATCGCCTATTCCGCCGACGAAATAGCCCGTCACCTCACACGAATGACAGAGAGCTTTTACGCCGAAGAGGTAAACCTCAAAGAAGGCGCGGCAAAGCTGCTGGCGGCGCTCAGGGCGCACTGCGTTCACATGAGCGTGGCGACCGCCGGCGACGAGCGTCTGGGAATGAAGGCGCTCGCGCGGCACGGTCTTGCGGACTTCTTCGCGGGCGCGGTGAGCTGTTCAAACTACGGCTCCAAGGTCTCGCCAGACGTGTTCCTTGCCGCCGCCGATCTCATCTATGCGCTCCCGGAAGAGACGATAGTTTTCGAGAACTCTCTGCACGCCGTCCGCACGGCGCAGAAGGCGGGGTTCACTACAGCGGCTGTCGCGGATCCTTCCGAAGCCGACCAAAAGAACCTGGCGCGAACCGCGGATTTCTACGCTGAAAATATCGGCGATTTCGCGGACAATATCAAGCAGATACTCGGGTTTGAACCGAAAAATCGTTGACAGATCAACAAATGCTCCGCCGAATTTCGACGGAGCATTTGTTATTTACGCGAGCTGTTCCTCTTGACGATCCCCGAGCGTTCGCCTGCGGAGAAATCGAGCACCCGCGTATCGTTGTGTCCCTCGGGCATGAAAACCGTGAACTCGCCGTTTTCGTCCTCGATAAGGATGCGCCCGCACTCAAAGCATTGATACACGCGCTTAAAGCGGATATATCCCATGCCGACTTCCTTTCGGAACGTCATACAGAGCTCCTCCTTGTCGGGGTAAGACGACCCAATCATTTCATCAGCGAAGTCGTAAAAAGGAAACAGCTGCTTGTCGGACAGAATGTAACCCTTGAAGCTCTGACCGTCGCCGATGTCGGGGATAACGCAGCCGCAGACACAATGAATTTTCGACATTTCAAATCACCGCGTTTCGTTCATCCACGCGCGATACCGCGCCTCTTGTTCCGCGTCGTTCGCGATGATTATTTCCAGCGCTCTTATGGCGCACTTTATGCCGCGCGTGGTGTCATTGCTGATCGTATCGTCCAGACCGCGCTTGGAGCGCTCGGCGTTCCACAAAGCGGTGAGCACCGCGCCGCAGCGGATTCTGGGGATTTTACCCTCGGCTTTCCGCACAAGCCCGACAGAATAAATCGCGGCGCACTCCATTTCGGACGCCAGGCAGCCGCTCTTGAGATAGCTGTCCCAACGGGATTTGAGGTTCTCTCCTACGGCAGAGCCGTCGGGGTTCACCTCGCCGTAAAAGCTGTCCTTGGAATGAACAACGCCGACGTGGTAGTTACCGAATACATTTTCATTATTGTAGATCTCCTTCGCCGCCTGCGCGAGCGCGGACGTGACCTCAAAATTCGCGAGCGCGGGATAGCCCTGCGGGAGATACTCGTAAGACGTACCCTCGGCTCTGACCGCCGCCTCGGCGATTATCAGATCGCCGCCCAAGACCTGCAGAGCAATACCGCCGCACGTCCCGACGCGGATAAACGTCGTCGCGCCGCTTTCGATGAGCTCCTCAACCGCGATCGCCGCCGAGGGTCCGCCGATGCCCGTTGAGCAAACGCTGACCTTCTCGCCGAGGAGCTTGCCCGTATAAATGTTATACTCGCGGTTCTGCGCTACCTGCGCCGCGTCGTCGAGATACTCCGCGATTTTCGGCACGCGCCCCGGGTCGCCCGGAAGAATAACATAGCGCCCCACGTCGCCCTTTTTTATCTTCAAATGAAAACGCTCGTTTTCGCTCATAATAGTAGCCATATTTTCTCCTTTTAGTCGCGCCTGTCTCCATGCATTCTTGACATCATTTCTCTGTACTCCGCTCGATCCTGTTCGATAAGAAGCTCCATTGCGCGGACGGCGCATTTTATTCCGCGTGACGAATCCTCGGTGATAGTGTCGGGCATATTTTTCTTTGAGCGTTCGGCGTTCCAGAGAGCAGTAAGCACGCCGCCGCAGCGAATCTTTATAGGGAACACGCTGCGCACTATTCCCACCGCGTAGATAGCCGCGCACTCCATTTCCGAAGCCAGACAGCCGCATTTTACATAGCTGTCCCAGCGGGATTTGATGTTCTCGCCGACCGCCGAGCCGTCCGGGTTCACCTCGCCGTAAAAGCTGTCCTTGGAGTGAACGACGCCGACGTGATATTTTTTACCCGGCTCGTTTGCGGAAAGCTCCTTCGCCGCGTTTACAAGAGCGGTCGTAACGTCGAAATCCGCAACGGACGGATAACCCTGCGGAAGATATTCGTAAGAGGTTCCCTCGGCACGGATAGCCGTCTCCGCGATGATAAGATCGCCGCCGAATACCCGAAGATCAATTCCGCCGCTCGTACCTACGCGGATAAACGTGGTCGCGCCGCTGTCAATAAGCTCTTCCACCGCGATAGCCGCGGATGGTCCGCCGATACCCGTGGAACACACGCTCACCTTTTCACCAAGGAGCGTTCCGGTGTAGATGTTGTACTCACGGTTCTGAGCAATCTGTTTCGCGTCGTCCAACAGCGCGGCTATTTTCGGCACGCGCCCCGGATCGCCCGGGAGAATTACGTATTTGCCCACGTCGCCGTTTTTTATCTTTAAGTGAAAACGCTCGTTTTCGTCCATTATCGTTGCCATATTTTTTTCCTTTCTCGGCTCTTACTTATTTTGCGATTTCCCCCGCCTGCGGCGGGGGAAATTCGCGTTTGTTTTTTTCGCCTACGGCAGGGAAAGCTGTTTATTTTTTTCCGCCGAAAAGTCCGCCGATCTTGTCCGCGATGCCGCCGAGGTTCACCTTTGCCTTAACGCCCTCAACAACCTTGCTTATCTGGTCGTCGGGAAGGTCGACGCCGAGCACGTCCTCTACCGCCTTGACGGGCTCACTCTTGAACTTGTTCGCAAAGCCCTCGTCAGACTTCACCTTGTTTACGATTTCATCGATCTTTGCCTTGATATCCATTGTTTTGCTCTCCTTTTTATTTTATTACAGGCTGTCGCCCGCACTGTTGACTATCTCCGCCGCTGCGTTTTCAAGCGCGTCGTCGTCTGTGCCTATGACGTTTAAGAACAGAAAGCGCTCGTTGGAAAAATCGGTTTCAAGCTCGCGGCTCTCGAGATTGAGATACGCGTAAAATACCGTTACCTGCTGCGAAGCTTCCCGCGCTCTTTTAATGAGCTCCTCGGTGAGCTCGGTGGTTATCAGAACGAGAATAGCCGCCCGCGTTTTGTCGAGCTCGTCTATCATCGTGACGAAATCCTCCGCCTCAATATCGGGAGAAATTACCGACATAAGCTCGTAAAACTTGTTGAACGTCATAAGATCGTTTACGAACGACGGCTTTGAGTTTATGTCGCCCATATCGACGGTGGAATGTATCCCCTTGTCGAGCGCGGTTTTGACGAAGGCTATCGCCGTTTCTATCACCATATCGGCGCGGCGCATACCTTCCGGGTCGTCCGCTTGTCTGTAATCGCAAAGCACCACTGCCCGAAGGTCGTTTATGCTGTCGTACTGCTTTATCATAAGCTCGTCCTGCTTTGCCGTGAGCTTCCAGTGAACCATCTGAAAAACGTCTCCGTCGCGATATTCGCGAACGTGGGAAAAATCCTCCTTGTCCGTGGAGGTCAGGGGCTTTTTCGCGTAGCTCTGCTCCACCGCCGAGCGGAAAATGATGTCCTCAAACGAAAGCTTCCGCGGCAGGAACATTATCATCATTGCACGCTCGCATTTCTTGGAAACGCGGATTATCCGCAGCGGATCTACTATATAAAGCCGCTTTATCTCGCACCGATAGCTCCCGCGGAACCTGTGCTTGCACCGCACGGGTATTTCCGAAGCGCCGAACGGCGGCAATGAGACAAACAACCGCTTTTCCGCGAAAAGCCCCGCGTCTCCGTCCGGGAGAGTGCACAACACCTCCATCGGAACGACCGGAAATATAAAGCGGTTGGCGACCTTTACCACGAGATCGAACGATGTGTTTTTCGGAACGACTACGCTTTCAAATCCGAAATGCGCGTTTACGAAAAAGAGCTGTGTTACCGCCATTATCGCCGCCAAAGCGGGATATGCCAGCATGGTCAGCAGCAATATCATGGAAACTTTCCCCATATACGCCACCGAAAACCCCAAACACGCCACTACAGTGAGAATGTATAACACACGATTTCTTGCCATTTTCTAGCTCCGTCTTACGGGCGGCACCACAGAGCTCACCGCGTCCTCCAAAACCGTGCGCACCGTGCGCTTGTTCACGCGGGACTCCTGCTTCATAACTATCCTGTGCTCGAACACCGGGATAAGCAGCCGCACTATATCCTCAGGCACTACATAATCGCGACCGCGCAGATACGCGTACGCGCGCGAAGCCTGCATAAGCGCCACGGAAGCGCGCGGGCTGGCGCCGAGAGCCACAGAGGGGTGATTTCTTGTCGCCGCGGAGAGCTCCGCTACATATTTGCAAAGGCTTTCCGCAAAGAGTATGCTGTTCACGTCCTCTATACACTCGGCTATCTGATCCGCGCTCATAACGTTTTGAACGTCGTCGAGCGGGTTGTCATAGAGCCTGTCCATCATTATCTGCTGTTCTTCCGCGATAGTGGGATAGCCCATACTTATCTTCATCATAAATCTGTCGAGCTGAGCCTCGGGGAGCGGGAACGTTCCCACATAACCCTGGGAGTTCTGCGTGGCTATTACCATAAACGGCGCGGGGAGAACGTATGTAGTTCCGTCAACGGTAACGCGCTTTTCCTCCATTGCCTCCAACAGCGCCGACTGCGTTTTCGGGGAGGTTCTGTTTATCTCGTCCGCGAGGAGGATATTGGTCATAACGAGTCCGGGACGGTACTCGAAGCAATTCTCCTCCTTGTTGTACATCGTGAAGCCCGTTATATCCGAAGCCATAACGTCCGGCGTGAACTGCGCGCGCCTGAACGCCAGCCCCGAAGCCTTTCCGAGCGCCATAGCGAGAGTAGTCTTTCCCACTCCGGGCACGTCCTCTATAAGAACGTGACCCTTGGCAAGCAGACTTGTGAGGACGATAAGCAACGCGTCGTCCTTACCCTTTATGACCTTTGAGACCTCGCTTACGAGATCGGAAAGCAGGTATTGATTTTGAAACTTATCCGACATTTTTACTGACCTTTCTTGTGAAGTATACTTCTATTCTAACACATTTTTTCCAAAAAATCAATAGGCAGCGCCGAATATGCGGGAAATCTACCGTTTTTCGTTATTGCCCTCTCCGAGAATGGAGGGCGCAGCCTCGTTTTCTTTTTCAACGCGCCTTCTCACCCACTTCGGAACGTTTATTATCAGCATTATGCCGATAGTGAGCATTGTGATAAACAGGCACGGCATATAGAGCACGGTCGGTCCGTTGCCTTCATAGCCCTCGAAGAGCTTGATATAGCAGTTATATGTTACGAACGTTCCGACGGAAGCAATAACGTGTATAACGGTCGCGGCTTTGGATTTCCCCAACATGAGAACGAACAGCCCGATGATGTAAACTATCGAGGAAACGAGCCACCACACCGCCGAAGGGTCGGAAGCAACCTCCGGCTCAACGATGTCGCCGTACCAAATGCAAAGCGGCGCGAATATTCCCAGAACCACCGCGAATATCGTCGTAAGTATAAGCTCCAGTATCTTTAAGACGATGACCGCGGCTTTTCCCGCACCCTCGCCCTGATCCTCGACGAAAAATACAAAGCCGCCCTTGTCCTCCGATTTTTTGGGAGCCTGCGCTTTTTTGGGCGGCGGCAGCTTCACTTGCTTTCTCATACTAATTCTCCTTGTAGCCCCAACGGTCTATGCCCGATTTCCTTATCGCGCCGAAAATGCGCTGCTTTACTCCGTGATCTTTATGCTCCAGCTCCGACAAAAACTCTTTCATCACTTGCCGCGTGGTGTGCTTGTCGGCGGGGCATTTCGATTTTACTATCTCGAAGCCATTGCGCTTGGCGCAGCTCGTCACCGCATGCTCGGGAGCGAACACCAGCGGTCTTATAAGCGTGATGTCCTTGCGCGAAAGGTACGAGACAGGCGCGAAGCAGCCTATCCTCCCCTCTTTAAAGAGGTTCATCATAAACGTTTCAATTACGTCGTCGTAATTGTGCCCGAGTGCTATCTTGTTGCAGCCCGCCGCCTTTGCCGCGTCGTGCAGAGCTCCGCGGCGCATTTTCGCGCATAGAGAGCACGGGTTCGGTTCCTTGCGTATATCGAACACGATCTCGCCGATGTCGGTTTTTATAAGGCGGAACTCCACGCCGAACTCTCCGCACATCTTCTCCACGGGGGAGTAGTCCGTTTCTACGCCGCCGAAACGCGGGTCGAGCGTTACGCACACAAGCTCGTATTTCTTCTCGTAGAACCTGCGCATATACGCAAGCCCCGCCAACAGCACAAGGCTGTCCTTGCCGCCCGAAACGCCGACGGCTATTCTGTCGCCTTCCTCTATCAGATCGAACTCCTGACAGGCGCGGCGGATATATCCGAGTATTTTCTGCATTGTTTCACCTTCTTAATCCCACCAATTTATTATAAAGCATTTCACACGCAAAGTCAAGGGGATTTTTGGGAAATAGCGATTTAACAGCGTTTTTCCCTCTTTGTTTTGATTGACAAACAGAGGAAAATGCGGTATAATAAAAGTAAGTATGTTAATTGCCGCCGCATTTAGGGAAATGCAAAGCAAATATTTACGTTTTCCCCCGCCGGAGGCGGGAGAAAACGCGCAATAAGATATGAAAACGGGAGAACCACTATGCTTGATGAAGTCACCAAAGAAAAAACCGAAAAGATAGCGCGGGAGCTTTTAAGAATGTCGAAAAACAAGCTGCTCGTAAATCTGCGGTTTCTCGATATGGCGCTCAGTCGCCTTACGCCCGCGCCCGACCCCGAACATATCTCGTCCTGCGCCACGGACGGCGAGGTGTTCCTCTATGACCCGAAGCATATCCTCACAATGTTCCGCGTTGAGGAGGATATGGTAACACGAGGTTATCTTCACATGGTATTTCATTGCGTGTTCAGGCACATGTTTGTGAACACCCTCGTAAACAGGCAGCTTTGGGATATCGCGTGCGATATTGCCGTTGAGAGCGTTATCAACGATTTGAAGCTAGACTATCTGGCTACGCTCCGCGCGGGGCATCAGGAGCAGTTTCTCGAGGGATTTCACGGGAAGATCAAGACGCTTTCCGCGGAGAAAATATACCGCTTTCTCCTAGACCAAAAGCCGCCGCAAAAGTCCATAGACGCGCTTGAAGCGCTCTTCAAGGCGGACGACCACTTTTTGTGGTATCTCACTGACGAGCAAAAAGCGGAACGCGGAATACCCGGATATGGAGACGAAGGAACGGGCGGAGGTTCGCTTTTCCACATAGACCGCGTCGCGCTCATCGGAGATTGGACAAACATCGGCGAGCGTATGCAGATTGACATGGAGACGTTCGGGAAACAGCGCGGCACGGAGGTGGGGCTTCTCACGCAAAATCTCCGCGAGGTGAACCGCGAGCGCTACGACTACACCGAGTTTCTGAAAAAATTCGCGGTACGCGGAGAGATAATGAAGATAAATCCCGACGAGTTTGACTACAACTACTACACCTACGGTCTGAGCTTATACGAAAATATGCCGCTCATAGAGCCGCTGGAATACAAAGACGTAAAAGCTATCCGCGAGTTTGTCATTGCGATAGATACCTCCGGCTCAACTTCGGGAGAGCTCGTTCAGAAATTCGTTCAGAAAACCTACAATATCCTCAAAAACGCCGAGAGCTTCTTCACGAAGATCAATCTTCATCTGATACAATGCGACGCGGCTATTCAGGAGGATGTGAAAATCACCTCTCAGGCGGAGTTTGACGAATATCTGAAAAATATGAAGATACAGGGCTTGGGCGGAACGGATTTCAGACCGGTGTTCAGCTATGTGAACTCGCTTGTGGATATAGGAGAGTTCTCGAACCTCAAAGGGCTTATCTATCTCACGGACGGCTACGGAGCGTTTCCCGCGAAAAAGCCCGATTACGATACGGCGTTCGTTTTTCTTGACGACGAACCGAACAACTACGAGGTTCCCGCTTGGGCGATCAAACTTGTATTAAGAAGGGACGAGATATGAAAATGTATTATTCTTTGGAAACGGAATACGGCGCGGAAGACGAGCTTTACAAGGCGATATTTACCCTCGACAAGCCGCGCGCCGAAGAACTTAAAGCAAACGGCGTCACTCTCACGGAAAACGTGAAGCGGACGCTCGTGAACGGCGGCGGTTCGCTTCTCTCGGGCTCGCCCGCTTCGCGCTTCTGGTACGCGTACCTCACCGACCTCGGAAATTACGGCAAGGAGGATTTTGTGTACGTTTCCCGCGCGTTCTTTGAGGAAACGAACGCGCCGCTTTATTATTCCGACTCGGTCTGTCAAGTTATAAGCAATTTTTTCTTCAGTCCCGCCGTGTTCACCTGCCTTCTCGAGTGCTACGATCTCAAAAAGCTGAACAAAACGCACACTCTCAGGGAGCTTATCCGCAAAAACAATGTGCCGCTTTTACAGCTCTGCACAGAACACGGCTGGCTGAAACAGCCGAAAAAGCGCGATGAGATGATAGAATTCGCAAACAAGGAGAACAAGACCGAGTGTACCGCGTTCCTGCTTGAATTCAAAAACAAAAACTTCGATCTCGCCGCGGAGCGCGTCAAAGCCGAGAAGAAGCTCGAACAGGAGCTCAACGCCGCGCCAGATTCGGTTTCCGAGCTAAAGAAGCTCTGGAGCTTCAAGAAGCGCGAGGACGGAGGGCTTATCATCACAAGCTACAAGGGAACGCGCGGGGAAATAATCGTGCCGAGCAAAATCGGGAAAAGCGACGTTGTGGAGATCGGCGGCTACGCGTTCGCGGCCAGCGCTCCGAGAATTAAGATAGAGCAGCGCGATTTCCGCCGAAAGGAAATTACGCGCGTCGTTTTGCCCGATACTGTTAAGATCATCGGAGAGGACGTGTTTTCGAGCTGCGAGGCGTTAAAAGAGGTGAATATCCCAAACGGCGTTGTTGAAATAGGCAAGAACGCGTTCTGCAGCTGCCGCAAGGTCACGGAGTTTATTGTTCCCGAAACCGTTAAGAAAATGGGAAGCATGGCGTTTACGGGTTGTACCGCGCTGCGTTCCGTCAAACTGCCCGAAAGCACCACCGAGATAAGCGATTATATGTTCACGAATTGCCAAGATCTCCAAGAGATAAAGCTCCCCGCCGCTATACAGGGTATAGGGATAAGGGCGTTTGCGTTTTGTACATCGCTCGAAGAGATAGTTATTCCCGAGGGAACTGCCGAAATAGAACGACAGGCATTTATGAACTGCGATCAGCTTAAAACCGTTGTTATCCCCGCTTCGGTAAAGTCGATGAAAAACTTCACTTACCGCGGACATGCACCGGAAACCGTTTTCCAAGATTCCCCGAACGTCACCGCCGTTGTAGAACCTAAAAGCTACGCGGAAAAATACTGCAAACGCAACGGGATAAAATACACTTACAGGGAGAACAAAAACAAATGAATTACACGCTGATACCGCAAGAAAACAAAGCCGAGATATTGGAACAGGCGGTGATAAACGGCACGCCCGAGGAGATCGCCGAAACGTTCGGGGAGCTCGGCTACATTGAAATGACCGCGCGTGCTCTCGGAACAGCTTGCCGCTTTCGCGGTCTCGAGACCGTGAGAACGCTCGTCGAGTGCGGAGCGACATTTGAAATCCCGAAAGACGAGGGCGTTGAAGCCCGCTACCACTGCTATGCGGGAATGAAGTGGGACAACTACCGCTCAAACTTCGCGCTTCATCTGCTGAACATAACGAAGCACATCAAGGGGGCATGCTGTTTCAAGGGGCTTAAGCTCTTAAAGCAGACCGCGCGCAAGGATAAAACGTTTTTAAAGCTCCTCTCCGACAGCGAACGCGCCGCGGTTTTGAAATATCTCTGCGAAAACGCGGAAAAGCTGTCGTTCGCGCCGGAGGAAATGCTGTTCTACGCTGTCTTCGCAAGAGATGAGTTTATCGTCGCAGAACTGAAAAAGCTCGGCGTGAGACTTTCGGAAATGCGCGTTCACAGTATCGCAAACGGCGGTCCGATCACGGACAGCTACTGGTACGAGTGGGTCTCGATGATGAACAAGCTCTCCGACGAGGACTATCTCCCCGTGATGGAGCAAATAGCCGCGGAGCTCGGCGGAAAACGCTTTCACTGCACGGGAAAGGTCTATGACATCACCAAAACACGCTTTGCGAACGCGGATATTTTCAAGTTCTTCCGCGATAATTTCAAAACGGAAAAGCTCAATAAAACGCAGATAATACGAGACCTTATCGACAACAATTCGGCAGCTTCTCTGCCGTTGATAGAGGAGCTCGGCTGGCTCGGAGACCCGAGACGCCGAGACGAGATGATAGAATACGCGCGAAACTCGGGGCGCACCGAGTGCACCGCTTTTCTGCTCGATTTCAAGAACCGCACCGCCGACTTCGCCGCCGAGCGCGAAAAAGCCGAAAAGAAAATGATGCGCGAGCTCAACGCAAGCCCGACCTCCGTTGTCATGATGAAGAAGATATGGAGCTGCAAAAAGCGCGGGGACGGAGCGCTTATCATCACCAACTACAAGGGTACAGCCACTGAAGTCAGAGTGCCGAAAACTATCGGGAAGAGCACCGTCACGGCGATCGGGGCGGGCGCTTTCGCGGGAAGCAGCGGTCTATGCGGCGGCAGAGTTACCTCATACGCCACATACGAACAGCAGGAGGTCCACCAAGCGATAACAAAGCTCGTTCTTCCCGACAGCGTTGATCTCATAGGTGTCGGGGCGTTCGCGGATATGTTGGAGCTTGTGGAGATAAACATTCCGGAGGGCGTTATTGAGATAGGCTCGGCGGCGTTTTATAATTGTATTGTGCTTTCCGAGATCGTTATTCCGAAAACGGTCAAGCGCATAGGCGAGTTCGCGTTCAATCACTGCGATAAGCTCACCGCCGTTGTGGAAAAAGGCTCTTACGCCGAAAAGTACTGCAAACAAAACGGCGTTAAATTCGCGTATCGCTGAAGTTGACAGGGAGTTTGTATGTGTGTTTATAAGATCAGAAGATTTCAGACAAGCGACGCGGAAGAAGTTTCCGCGTTAATCGCCAAGACCTTGCGAACGGTAAATATCAAGGATTACCCGGAAGAGTATATCGAAGCAAACGTATCGTCACATTCGGCAGATGTACTTATCGAACGCGCGGAGCATGGACACATGTATGTCATCTGCGATAATTCACGGATAGTCGGGTGCGGTGCGATCGACGGTTATTGGGGAAGCACGACCGAAAGCATTTTGCTTACCGTTTTCGTTCTGCCCGAATATCGGGGCAAGGGTATCGGAAAGCTGATCATTCGGACGCTTGAACAAGATGAATTCTTTTTTAGAGCAAAACGGATAGAGATACCCGCGTCGATCACAGCGGTAGGCTTTTACAGAAAAATGGGATATGACTTTAAGAACGGTATTGCGGAAATCGATGACGAACAGGTTTACAGACTGGAAAAGTTCCGATAAATTTAAAGCGAGCGATTTATTCTTGACTAACCGCGCCCCCAAGTGCTATAATTAAAAAAGCATCATAAAAATATACGGAGGTGAGCTTAATGACGGACTTTCTTATCGGAACGTTCATAAAAAACCACAATGAAACAGAAAACCCCGCCATACGCTCCGCCTACGGAAAGCTCGCGGGGAAGGTCGGGATAGCATGCAACGTGCTTTTGTGTATCGGAAAGTTTATTGCGGGAATAGTCTCGGGAAGCCTGTCGATCTCTGCGGACGCGGTGAACAATCTCTCCGACGCTTCCTCAAGCATAATCAGCCTTATCGGGTTTAAGCTCTCCGAAAAATCCGCCGACAGCGAACACCCTTACGGTCACGGGCGGTATGAGTATCTTGCGGGATTTATGGTGGCGGCGCTTATCATCGTCATCGGCGCGGAGCTTTTCCGCGACAGCGTTATAAAAATAATCAGCCCCACCGAAGTGACATTCGGTGTGCTGCCGATAGCCGTGCTTTCCGTTTCGATACTTGTAAAGCTGTGGATGATGATGTTCTATCTGAAAATAGCAAAGCGTATAAACTCCGAAGCGCTGAAAGCCTCCGCCGCCGACAGCCGCAACGATGTTTTCTCAACGCTCGCGGTGCTTGCGGCTCTGATAATATCGCATTTCGCGGAAATAAATCTTGACGGAATTATGGGGGCTGTCGTTGCGGTGGTCATTCTGATAAGCGGTATCGGTCTTGTAAGAGAGGCTATGGACCCTCTTCTCGGAAGAGCACCGAACAAAGATGTAGTCGAGAGTATTCGCAAAAAAGTGCTCGCTTATGACGGCGTTCTCGGAACGCACGATCTGATGATACACGATTACGGTCCCGGAAGAATGTTCGCTTCCGTGCACGTTGAAGTTTCCGCGGAGCTTTCGCTTACCGAATGTCATGATATAATCGACAAGATAGAACGCGATTTTCTCGAAAACGGAATGAATATGCTGATCCACCCCGATCCGATAGCCGCCAACGGCACCGCCGACGATATTGCGGAAACGGTGCGCGAAGTAGACGAACGCATAACCGTCCACGATGTCAAGGCGATAGGCTCTCCCGTACCGAAAAAGGTGATACTCGACTGCGTTCTCCCGTCCGATACGGAGATCTCAAAAACGGAGATACAAGCCGCGGTAACTCAAAAGCTGCAAGAAAAGTTCCCCGGATGCCGCGCCGTGATAACGTTCGACGAAGGCTACGCGAGTATCCCGAAATCGGGCGCGGAACAGGAATAACTTCATATCCCCTCAAAATCAAACCTCGGAGTATACTCCTCCTTCGCGGAGCTTTTCTCCTGCATAAAGCCCTCGAGCCCCGCCGCGTACACCGCTTCGAGAGCCTTTTGGTACTCGAACGTGGTCACGCGGCGGTTCATTTTCGCGAACGCGGGATCGGTCTTTACGCGCCCAAACGGCGTGTACTGGCTCATCAGACTGAACAGAATATCGCTGCCGAAGCGCTCTCCCACGCGCTTTATTATTTCCGCGCTGTCCCGATATTGCCAAGGCAATACCAGGTGCCTCACGATAACACCCTTGATGACAGCGCCGTTTTCGTTGAATTGCGGCTTGCCTGTCTGCCGTACCATTTCCGCGACCGCGTTCATCGCTGTGTCAAAATAATTCGGCGCGGCTGAGAGCTTTAGCGCCAAATCGTCGTCGAAGTACTTCACATCGGGTAAATAAACGTCGATGATACCTTCCAATGTCCTCAGAGTTTCCACGCGCTCGTACCCGCCCGAGTTGTACACTATCGGAAGCAACAGCCCCCGCGCTCTCGCCGTTTCGAGGGCGCGGAGTATTTGCGGAACGAAATGCGTCGGGTTCACGAGGTTGATGTTCTGCGCGCCATTTTCTTGGAGCTCCAAGAAAATCTCCGCGAGACGTTCCTCGGTTATCTCGCGCCCGACGTTTTCGGAGCTTATGTCGTAATTCTGGCAGAACGCGCACTTCATCACACACCCTGAAAAGAAAACCGCGCCGCTTCCACGCTCTCCGGAAACGCACGGCTCTTCCCAATAATGCAGCATCGCCTTTGCCGCGACAAGCTTCTCGCCCATTCCGCAGAACCCGCGCTTTTCCGCGCGGTCAACACCGCACATTCGCGGACACAGCTCACATTTCAACGCCGTCTCCTTATCATAAGCGCAGTGTAGAGCGCGGCGAGAATTCCTAAAATCGGTGTTGAGATCAACAAAAATTTGGTCTCGCTCCGATTTTCCAGCGTGGTCGGTTTGTCGGGATCGTAACGCACCGTCGCGCGGTCACCCACGTGCTTGTTTACCCCGAACACCTCGTTATTACTGCCCTGCACCGTTTTACCATCCACGATATAACTGTATGTCACTAGGTCTTTGTTCCCCGGCACGCCGACAGACACGATCACGGCTTCCGTTTTGACATAACTTGCGCACTTCACTTTTGTATTGATCAACAAAATTACTCCAATCACAAAAACTACCCATAAGAGTATCGTTCCCACTGCGAATTTAAATCGTCTGTAAGAGCTCACACAAATTCCTCCTCTTCAAACACCTTGAAGTCTGTATTTAACACACGTTTCCCCGCCTTTTCAGCGGGGAAACGATTGTTCTTATAAATTCTTGTTCAGCGACTGCCCTGTGGCTCTGCCAACGACTGCGCTGTTGTAATAGCCGATCTTCTGCTTTGTTGCCTTGAGCTGTTCGAGCTCGCGGCGGGAATCGGTGCGGCGTTCCTTGAATTGATCCGAGATCACCTTGTCCTTATCGACTATTCTCTGCTTAGTCGCGGTTATGTTCCGCTGCAAAAGCTCCAGCTTTTTATGCTGTTCGTCAAGCTGCACGTTCACAAAACTGCCGTTGATAAGCGCGTTTAACAGCGCCTGTTCCTCGGGAGCTTCACATTCCACAACGGAACGCAAGTCCTCCTTAAGGTCTTCGAGGTTCTCGATATACTCGTTTCTGGCGATAAGAGCCTCTTGAAGAACTTCAATCTCGGCATTTACCATATTGTCCGTCTGCTTTTCATACTCTTGCAGTGTAGACAGAATTTCAGCCATTATTTCATTTACGCGCTCGCAACCAAAAAGCTCTGCCATATTTTTCCCCTCTTTCTTTAACAGTTTATGCAGCACACACTGTCTTGTGTATAAAGTCTTGCGGCTTTATTTGCTCTTTTTCTTGCTGTTTGCCTTGTCCTGAGCCTCAATTTCTTCTCTGGTCATCTGGCTTATCTGCGTCCAAGCGTCGCGAAGCTCCGCTATCATGGGAACTACCTTTCTGAGATCGGTGAGATCCTTGCTTATGTTCGCCTTAACGATGGTGTTGTAGAAGAAAACATACAAATCGTCGAGGTTTTTGGAGATCGGTATCGACATATCGAGGACTTCCCTCAAAGCGTCGATACAATCCTCCGCTTTTATGAACGCGTCGTTTGATTTCGCGTAGTTTTTCTTTTCCACGAAATCCATTCCGATAGCGCACTGCTTTTCTATCTCGCTGTACAGCCTAATAACTACCTCGACCGGAGTCATAGTCTCAACGGCACTCTTTTTATATTGAGCATAAGGATTAAGCATGTTGATCACCCTTCATTTTAAGGAATTATCAAGACAAATATCCGCCGTTTGCCGTAAACTGAGAAATGTAGTTCTGCTGAGAATCAAACTGAGCCTGCATTTTCTCAAGGTTGGTGAATACCTTCCACCAATAGTCCTCTTTCTGGTCATAGCGTTTTTGGAGACGCTCGATCTGCTTCTGAATGCGCTCCATTTGCCTGTAGATCGCGTTGGTCTTAGCCGAAGAGCCCTTCTCCGAACCTGCCTTGCGGATAAGAGTACCCTGCGTTGTGCCGGTCTCTTTAATGGCGTTGTCGATCTCCTTGTTTATCTTTGACATAACGCCGTTGTTGGGGTCGGTGAACAGCGTTGTTATTTCGTCCGCGTACTGCTCGAAAGCCTTGTCGAGCGCTTCCTCGTCTATAGTCAGCTTGCCGAGCCTTACATCGGCAGGTGAAGAGGTGAGCAGGCTTGCGGTTTTGATGCCCATATTGTACAAGCCGAACTTGCCGCCGCTCTCGGTCTCAACGGAGGTGTAGAGCACGCTTCTTATTCTGCTCAAAACGGAAGATACCGTGGAATCGTGGTAAAGCAAGCCCTTCTTCGCCTGCTCCTCCCACTTCTCGAGCTCCTTCTCGGACATCCCCTCTTTTTCCTCATCGGTAAGAGGATCGTAGTAGTTCTCGTTTTTGTCAGTGGGACGGGCGGTCTGGGTATAAGCCGTGATCTCATCGATCATCTGATTGTAGTCGTTGACAAAATCCTTGATGGTCTGCTTTATATCATCATAGCTCTTGCCGACGCTTACGGAAATGGTCTCGCCTTCGGTGGGGTCAACCTCCGAGAAATCGAACTTGATGCCGTCGAGCTCGTATACGTTGTCGTTGTGCTCTACCTGAACGCCGTCGATGGTTATCATGGCGTTCTTGCCGTCCTCGTGGCTCGAAATCGTGCTGCTCGTGAGCTTCAAAGCCTGCGCGAGAGTGTTGTCGTCCGCTATTCTTATGTCTCCGCCCGAGCCCTTGTCGTTCGCGACTATAGTAAAGCCGCCCGAAAGCTTGGAGTACGACATCGTAACGCCCGCGTCACTCTTGTTTACGGCGTTGATGAGGTCAGAGATAGTAGCGTCCGCGTCAACGGATATTTCCTTGCCGTTGATCGTCATGGAGTAGCCTTCGCCGGGCTCCTCGCTCGCGGGGAAATCGTAGCTTATGGAAGGGCTTGCCAGACCGAACTTGCCGTCGTCGGAGGAAACCGAGAATTTTACAGCCTCGCCGGAAGCGTTCTTCGCGGTAAGCTGACCGTCCGCGTACTCAAACGAAATACCGTCGGACGCGAAATGCGTGTTGAACCTGTTGAGAATTCTCTCCGCGTTGTAATCGTGTGCCGCGTCTGCCGTGGTGTATTCGAAAGCCGCCAGAGCGTCCCCGTCGATCGCATCGTCGTCGGACAAGCCGTTTGCCTTTCTGTAAGCCGCTTCCTTAAGGTTATTGAACGATGTGCTTGTGGTGGTGAAATCGTCCGCGGTTTTTAGACCGCTGAACTGCATATTAACGTCTCTGCCACCGTCCAATGAAACCGTTATCCAATGAGATCCGAACTCGTTTTCGTCCGCTTCGCCGGGATTGAACGCAACCTTGTCGGACAGAACCGCTATGCCGAATTTTCCGACATTCTGGGTTATCGAAAGGCTGTCGCCGTCCTCTATCTTGAAATCATAATCGCCGGCGCCGTTCTTCTCCACTTTAAGTCCGCTGGAGCCGAACGCCTTTGAAAGCTCGCTGTTAAGGCTTGCCGCTATCTCGTCCTCGTCCTTGCCGGAGAATGTTACCGTCTTGGTAACGCCGCCCACGCCGATGTCCAGCGAGAACTCATACTCGCCGCTTTCGTTGGGGTCTGCTCTGTCTATCGCGTTCTGGATATTGAGCTTGAAGTTTGACGGAAGCGTATAGTCCTTCTTAACGCCGCCGTTTTGCGTAATACCCATATCAGAAAGCTTGGTGCTTTCGTCGATATAGCTCGTAGCGGAGCCCTTCTTCAAGCCGAACGTCGCGTCGCAGGTGGAGGTCATGGTGAACTCCGCCGCCTTGTTGCCCATGCTCGGACCCACATATCTCGCCGTCATGGAAGAGCCGTCTATCGAAAACGAAATGCCCTGCTCAAGCCCATACGCGCTGTTAAGCGCGGACGTGAGAGAATTCGCGTTGTAATCATGCGCCGCGTCAAGGCTGGAGTACGAAAACTTGTAGCCGTTATTCTCATCGTCCTCCATTTGAGCTTGAATCATTTTTCTGTTGGCTTCGTCGCTCATATCGGCACCGGCGAAATGCTGCCTCGCGTAAGCCGCCAGCTTTAACTCGTCAAACTGCTGCTGTATGGCTGCGTTGCTGCTGCGCCCGTCAAAGTATGTAGAAGAAACGGTATCAAACTCAATGTTCTTTGTAACCGCCTCGCCCGTATAGTAGTTCGGAACGGAAACGGAAATAGAGCTTTTGCCCGTAAGCGCCGCCGCGGGATCGATAGCAACTCTCGTTGAGGGCTTGCCCATGCCGAAGTTGCCGGTTCTCTCCGTTACGGTAGCCGTGGCGTTGCCCGCGGTCGCAAACGCAAACTCGCCGTTTACTACCGAAGCCGAAAGAAACGCCTTGCCGCTCGAAGTTGTGCCGAAAGCGTCCTCAAGCTCGGCGTTAAGACTTGCGAGAAGCTCATCTTTATCAGCACCCGAGAACTCTACTGTCTTTGCAACATTGCCGACCTTAACGTCCAACGAGAAGTTATACTTGCCGTTTTCGCCGAGTTCCGCGTCCTTCATCGCCTTGTCAACATCAAGCTTAAAGTTGCTCGGAGCAACCTGACCGCTCTTTGTTGTTGCCGCTGTCGCGATCTGGTCTACCTTTATCTTGTGCGAACCCTCAACGCTCTTGGAATCGGTGGTTACTTTAAGCCCGCTTTCCTTGCCGGACTTCGTGGTTATGGTAGTCTTGAATTTTGAGAACGAGGACGGGCTCATCAAATAAGTGTCGCGCTTCAAAATATCAAAGTACTTTTTCTGGAACGCCGAGAGCTTTGAGGTTATATCGCGATACTGCTCCTGCTTCCACTTGAGCTGCTGGAGCTTTTTGTTCTGCGTATCGATCTTTGTCTGATATGCAGACATCATCTGCTGTATCATCGCTTCGGTATCAAAGCCCGAATTTATTCCGCTCAAACGCATTGTATTGCTTGCCATAATTATTTCTCCTCCCGTTTATGTGAATCAAGAAGCTGCTTTATCGCTGTTTCCGAGGACATCGCGGATTGCTCGTTCGTCTGTCGGAGAGTTTTCAGCTCGCTTCGATAGATATTTACCTCTTTCGGCGCGTTTATGCCGATCTTTACCTTATCCTTTGAGACCTCCAGAACGATGATCTCAACCTTATCGGCGATCGTTATGCCTTCGTCTTTTTTTCGGGTTATTACCAGCATATCACGCCTCCTCGGAGTAGACAGGATATTTAAACTCGTAATCCTCAAGGAGCGCCTGCTCCGCAACGTTGTTTTTTGTGTTGAGGATTATCGGACACCTGAGATTTATTGTCGTTTTCTTGTAATCATCCGGAACGATAGCCACCGCGAGAAGCCTTAGGCTGTTTTCATCGGTCACGCCCAGCGTCGACTGCATTTTGTCATCGATCTCGAATATATAATCGGGGTATATCTGCCACGGGTCGTAAACCACAAAGCACGGCTGAACGCCGTCCACCGACTGAAGCCACATTGGAAACGTGTCCTCTCCCAGCGGGCTTAAAAGCGTATACCGCTTTGTGTCCTCAAAACCGATTATGCCGTTGGGCATGGTGATTATCGTTTTCTCATCGATCTCGACTTCGCCAAAATCTCTTGTTACAATTTTCATATTTTGTTCCTTAAATCAAATAATTTCAGCCGTCATGCTTTTTCCTGCCGCTTCCCTGCCGTTCGTCCGTCAGCCCTTTATATCGAAAGCCGGCGGCTCGTAGTTGGGGTTCGCGCTTGGCGGAACATAGATAGGATCTCCCACATACTCTATCTCGATGCGGGGTCTGTCTCTTACAATAAACTCTACGCTCCCCGGAACGAATTCCAGCGGAGATTCGGGGTGAACATCCCAATCGAAGTCCTGCTCGCCCATCTGATACTCAATATTCAGAGTGCCGTCATCAAAGGTGATGTCGGCGTTTTCTTTCGGAAGGAATTCCATTATCGTCTGCACGGTAGCACCCGCTCTGGCGTTGTTAAGCGCGATCTCGGAGGGAGACATTCCTCTCGCCAGCTGATCGCCCTCAGCCGCCACCTTCGCGGTTCCCTGAAACGCTATTGAAAAGCCGTCCTGCGCCTTCTGCTGGAGCATATCCCCATCATTCATGTGACCGTACCCAAGGCTCTTCCTTGCCTCGTAGGTGTCGATGTTAAGCTTCAGGGGTTCAGCTTCCATGACAAATCCGCCGTTCTTCGTCGAGATATTGACCTTTGGCTGAGTATACTCCTCTGAGTGCTCAAACTTTGCGTTAGTCACTTTGATCTCGATTTTAATGGGGATCGTCGTGATTTGAAGTAAATTCGGGATCAATTAAAACACCTCCTGTGTAATAATATAACAATTTTTATTTACCTTATATAATTGAAAATGCTGTTCGGTATTACCGAGCTTGACATTTGCAAGCAAGCGTTGTAAAGAGCTTCATAGGTTTTCCAGAGCGTGATCTCTTCTTCAAGATTTGTTATCTCAAGATCGTTCTGGCGTTCGGAGAGATTGAGCTCTCTTGTGGTGAACTTTTCGAGATTGAAGTCTATGAAATCCTCGTTGCAGCCGAGATCCGCTATCTGCACAAGCAAATGCTCGTTTGCGGAAACTATTTTGTCGATGCAGCCGTTCGCGTAGTCGATGTCGCCCTCGCGGAGCGCTCTCGCCGCGTCAAGCGTGAGCTGAATGTAGTTGTTGGAGTAGATAACATCGCGAACCGAAGCCTTGGGGTCGTCCGCGCTTCCGATCTCCATTGAAGTGACCGCCACGGGATTTCCGTCATACGTTGTGACAACGCCGTCCTCGTCAATACTTATCTTGCTGTGCTTTCCCGTCAGACCGAACGCGTTTGTAAGCTCGCCCTGTATATTTTTTACGGTTGTTGCCGCGTCCGCGCCGCCTACAAAGCTGATGATCTTCGCCCTGTTGTTGTAAACTACCTTAAGCGAATATTCCGAGCCCTCGGTTATAGTGTCGAGGTCTACCGTATAAGTCGCGCCCTTCGTGGGCTTTATCGCGGTCTGACCGCTCGCGACCTGTTTTTCGGATATCTGCGTTATCGGCAAATGTGTGTCGCCGACGGTAATGCAAACCGACTTCTTGTCGCCCATAACTTGAGAGACAGTGCCCGCCCCGCCAACCGCGGCTTGAAGGTTCTGGCGCGTTTCCTCGATAGTAGCGCCGCCCTTGAAAACAACATCCGAGCCGTTTACTTTAACGGTGTATTCTGTGCCGTTGTTCAGCTTTATGAGGTCTATCTGGTCGTAGTGCTCCGAATTTACCGTAGCGCCCTTAACGGTATTGCTGGAGGTCACAAGCTTCATTGAGTCCTGAACGGAAACTACCTCGCCCTCCGCGGAAAAAACTCCTCTTGTTACCTCGTTCGTAGCGACTGATACGCGGCTTATGCCGTTTTCATCAAGACCGAACGCCTTGTCAAGCTCCGCCTGCACGTTTTCGATAGTCTCGAGCTCGCGCTTGGTGGTATCAGCCTCGGTGCTTGCCCTGAACTTTATGGATTTCGTGATAGAACCCATCGTAACATCTAACGAATATTCCTGTCCGTCCTCAAGAGATGCAAAGTTCAGCTTGTACTTGTTCGTATAGCCGGAATCGTTGTCAACGCCCAGCTTCTCCGCGGTCTTGTGATCGGTGTTGTTCACTGCGTTCACTACGCTGCCCGCGGAATATATAATGCCCCGATCGTCCATTGTGGGCTGCTTTATCTTATCGTAAGCGACTTCCTTCTTAAAAGCCTCTGCCAACGCGTTATTGATCTCGGTAACATTATCTTCATAGGTGGTCTGTCCCGTAAACTCAATAGTCTTTTTGTAGCTGCCGACAAAAACGTCAAGGCAATATTTTCTGTCGGGCTTTATGGAGCTCAGGTCTACGTCCGCCGTTCCTCTTTCCGCGCCGCAGCCCGTGATCTTCGCGCCGTTGAACGAGATGTCGAGAACCGACTGCTCGTTTACCTCCTGCGTTTTCTGATCCATTGCCATTCCAAGACCGATGTCTATGGTAACGGGGGTCGAATACGGGAAGCTCTTGTAATCGCTCAAAGCGTTTACGGGAACTCCGTGATAAAGTATCGTGGAAGCGTGACCCGTGCTGTCGTTCTGAATGGTGAACGGCAGGCTGTCGTCGCTTTCGCCGCCGAATATCGCGCGCCCTGCGCTGTCAGTATTGAATATCGAAACAAGCTCCTTCGCGATAGTCTCGAGCTGTTCTGAGTATATTTCGTACTCCTCGTTATCCCTTGTGGTGTTGCAAGCCGCGATGAGCGTTTCTCTTACCTCCGCCATTTTATCCGACACCTGGAGCAGCGTGGTTTCCGCCTCGGTGTAGAACGTGTTCGCGGTTTTGAGGTTTTCCTCGTACTGCGCGAGATTGTAAAGCGATCTTCTCACATCGAGCGCCTTCGCGGCAGCAAGCGGATTTTGAGAAGCACGGCAGAACTTTCTCGTGGTGGTTATGCGGTTTTCGCTCTCGTGCTTCATCGTAGCCAGGCGATTGAGGTTGCGGTTGTATCCTCTTAATATGATAGAATTGGTAATTCTCATCTATTGACCTCCAAAATTACAATCCGACTCTGCCCGTGCCGTTTATCAGCTTATCGAGCATATCGTCGAGCGCCGTCACCATTCTCGCGGAAGCGTTGTACCACTTGGTGTAGTTCAGCATATTGATGCCTTCCTCGTCCAACTCGACGCCGGATACGTCGTCGCGCGCGTCAAGCAGCTCGTCTACGGTAACGACCGCCGTTTCATAGCGGCTCTGTTCGTATTCTATCGTCTGACCCAAGCGGTTGGAAACGAACGAAATATATTCAAAGAAGCTGCCCGAAAAATCGTGTGCGTTTCCGAATACGATAGCCTTGTTGTCGAACTGCGAAAACAGGTACTTAACATTGGTGTTCTGCAGGTTTACGATGCCGGAAGAAGTTCCATCGACAGTCTCGTAAATGATATTGCCGTTTTCGTCGCGCATCGGAATGTACTTGCCGTCCTTGTCTTTCGCAAGAATGGGGTCTCCGTTCTTATCATAATTTAAAACGGGATTGCCCTTGTCATCATAAACGGTATTACCGTTTTCGTCGACCTTGTACTCGTACTGATATTTGATCTGAGTTACGGGACCGTCCGTCTTTTCGTCGAAGCCGTACTCATACATACCGGTTTTCTCGTTAAGATAGCGAACCTTGCCTATCATTGTCGGGTCTTCGAGCCAGCCGTCGGCAACCTTGATATTTCCCGCGGTGATGAGCGCTTCGCCGGTGGAAGCCACAAACATCGTTCTGCTTACGTCCTCGTATGCGCCGTTCGCGGAGTTGAGCGTGTCGGCTACCGTTCTCGCGAAAACATTCAGCGCGGACTTGAAGTACGCGATACCGTAAGCGCTGCTCTGTCCGCCCGCCGCGTAAACGCCGTTTCCGTTCAGCATATCCTGATATGCCTTGAACGTGCCGCGCGACAGGATAAGATCGTTGCCGTTCTCGAAATAGAGCTCCGCGGTGCCGTAAAGGTCGTAGTCCTTCATAAGTATCTGGCTGTTCTTCAGCTTCAAGCCATCGACAACCGTGTTTCCCGCCATTTCAACGGTGTAAGTGCCGTTGCCGTTCTGGTGAACCGAAATCTCACCGTATGTCGAGAGTTCGTCTATAAAAAGGTTCATCTGATCGTACAACTCGTTGGGACCGTACTCTTCGGCGTAGTGGAACTTCTCCTTCTCGATGCGGTAATTGAGCGCCGTCATCTCGTCGAGGAGCTTGTTGACATACTCCACGTTGTCCTTAAGCTCGTTTACATAAGTATCCTCTACCTGCCTGAGCTCTCCGTAATAATCGTTCAGCATACGGCAAAGGTTTTTCGCGGAGTTTACGACGATAGTCGCAACCTCCGTGCTGTCGGGCTTCTGCCCGGAATAATCCTGCAACGCGTTCCAGAAATCCTGTGTTTTGAGCTGCAAGCCCGTCGTCTCGAAGTTATCGAGAATATCCTCAACGTCGCTCAAAATATCGATTTTCTTGTCCGTCTCCGACTCGATGGCAACATTCTCGCGGTAACGCTTGTCAATATAGATGTCGCGTATCTGGCTCACGCCGTAAGCGTTTACGCCCTGTCCCTGCATAGAGAGCATATTCGAGCGCGAGGACCATCTCGCCTCGCCCAGACCGCTGATATAAGCCGAATACATATCCACGCGCTGCCTTGTGTAGCCAACCGTGTTTATGTTGGAGATGTTGTTGCCTACTATATCCTGGTTCTTCTGTGCCATCATAAGCGTGCGCTTCTGAACCTCAAAACCCATAAATGTCGGACGCATTGTTTTTCCTCCCGTTAAGCCTCTCGAATACTGACCGCCCGAACGCTATACGTTGCGGAACGCCTTTGCCGAGGAAGTTCCCCCGGCGACCTTTGAAGCCTTGCTGTTATATGTTTGTGGTTTGTTGACTATACCCGTTTGATCCACGATCTCTTTTTCGCTGTCGAGCTTCCGCTTGACGATCTCCGTGGTCTCTCTGTTTATTTCGGTGATGCTGTCGACAAGCTCCGTGAGCTGCCCCGCGAGCATCTTGATCTTCGGCTTGTAGCCTTCGGGCGCTTCGTCCGAAAGCTCGCTGAGCTTCCTATCCTCGATGCCCAATCCTTTGAAGAGCACCAACCGCTTATCCTCAAGCGAGCGGCTTTTCATCAGATACGCCTGCTCGTCGTTCAGAGAATTCGTCAGCCACTCCAAGTCGTCTTGAAGTATCTTCGTGTGCTTTTTCATAAGGAACACGGTAAGCTCCCTATAAAAATCCACGTCTATCTCCAAGCATTTAACGACCGCTTCCGCGGTGCGCTTATCCATCCGATCACCCCATTAAAATAAGTGCCGCAAGCTCTTCTCTCGAAAAGTCGCCCGCCATTTTGCCCGCGTCAACTATCTCCTGCGGAGTGGCGTCTGCGTTTACTTCGTTCGCGATCTCCGCTTTTGCGGCGGTTATCGCGGCGGCAAAGCCAAACTCAACTCTATCGGTGTTATTTTTAGCGGTTGCGGCGGCACTCAACTTTTTGGGAGCGTTCGCCTTTGCGGTTCTGTATGCGGAAAAAACTCCTCCGATTCCCTTTATCTCCATAGTGCTGCCTCCTTTTGATGTTGATACAAGATGTTGTGTTTTTACTAAAAGAGCCGTTCCCGATGCGGTTTGGCGGTGTTTTTGTGAGAAGCCGCCGCGCATTTGGGCACACTTGACCCTTATACAAATATTATCGGCATAACACCCGGAAACTTTAGTCCGCCTTGATACGCCCCAAAATTTTCGTCGAAACGCACAAAAATCGCGCCCATTTTCAAGGGCGCGATTGTGTATTTTGCGTTACGGATGATTGTGCGGGTCGCTGTAGCTCGCGGGGTTGAGAAGGTTGGCGCCCGTTATGTTGATAGTCTCATAGCCTTCCGTCTTGCAAACGCCGCAAACGTGACCGTTATCTAACATACCTACCGATCTGAATGTGGTGGAGGAGCTGTCGGAAGCGTCAAACGGGACATTGGAGAAAGAAGTCCAGAGCACCTTTACGGGCGATGTTTTGTAATCGCTGCTTGTAGGCTCGCCGGAAATGGGATCGACCGCGGCGGGAGCGTCGTAGTGAACTCTCGCGTAGTAATAGCCGCTTCTGTAGGACATACGGCTCGGCATCTCGCGTTCGAAAATAGCCTCAAGCTCCGAACCCCCATCGCCTGTCGCCGGGTCTTGAGCGAGAAGATCAGCAAGCGTATTTGCCCACGTTACGTTTTGAAGCCTGTCGCCACTCACGAAAAAGCAAAGGTACAGATCTGCCGTTTTCGGCTTATCGTTGAGCTGCTCCGCGGGGGTGTTGGGGATATTATCCGAATCGGAATTGTCAAACAGATAGTTTCCGCTCGCGTAGGGGTAATACTTTAACCCTCCGTACTTCGCGTCGCTAAGCAAGCCGATGCCGGTAGCGCCCGCAGTCGTATATATGTTCGACAGCTTCATCGTGATAGGACCATCGTACATCTGCAAATTGGTGAACTCCAACTGAAGCGCCGAATAGAAATCGGTCGCGGTGGATTCCGCTTCCTTTATGCGCTTGGTCGTGGTGTTCATACCCGCGAGAACCGTCCCGATAAGCACGCCCAGTATCAAAAGAACGACAACAAGCTCTATCATCGTGAAGCCGCGCGCGGACTTTAATTTATGTAACCTTTTTATCATACATAACCTCCTCGGTCAAACCAAAACTCTTGCGCCTGCAAAGTGCGCTTGCCGCCCGCCTTGCACAAACAAAAGCTTTGAAAAAAATACACATAATTCCCCGGCAGCTCGCGCCGCCGAGGAATATTGTGTGTTTAGCCGATTACAAACGGTCTAAAATCAAGTACCGTTGTGAGTAACCTTGGGAGCAGTACCGTAGATAACGCCGCCGGATACGCCAACAGCCTTCTTGCTGTCCCAAGCAGTGGACTTCGGGAAAGAAGTACCGGAAGCAGAACCGAAGATAGTGGGAGCTGCGCCAGCCTTATCCTGGTATACGCATGCAACAGCCTTGCCGTCAACGCCGAGGTAAATTCTAGCGCCGAAGGTTGCGTTCAGGTAGTCGCTTACGATCATCTCGGAGAAATCCTCGGGATTATCGGTAGCCTTGGAAGGTGCGCCGTTAACGGAGCAAGTAGTACCGCTCATGATAACGTCTACGTAGTTAGGCTTAGAAGGAGCCCAGCCTGCGCCGCCGTCGGTAACGTTATTGGTCATCCACTCGTTGTAGCTGTCTACAAGCTTCTTAGCGGTAGAGTCAGCAGAGGTAACCTTTGCCTTTGTGATCTGCGCGGTAAGAGTAGGAATGAGGATCGCTGCAAGTACGCCGATGATAGCGATAACTACGATCAACTCAACGAGCGTGAAGCCCTTTTTGGCTCTGAGAGCCTGAAGTTTCTTTGCCATAGTAAAGACCTCCTAAAAAATGATAAAAGTTTTTATGTATAGCCCCAGCGGGACTATATCCGAATCTATCCCCCGCCCGAAAGCGAGTTCCCAAAGATGATAGGGAAATCCCGTATCTCCTTGTGTTTTTCATTATAATACTTCCGTTCAAAAAAAGCAAGGGGTTTTTGAAAAAATTTTTTAAAATTTCGTAAATTTGTCTAAAAGTATTCAATTCTTGGAAAGTTTTTGTGTAATTTCACAACAAATTTTGTGACGATTTTGTGATTACTTAAATTAGGTTATTAGGCAATTTTACTCTGCCGAAATGGTTATATCCTTTACCCAAGCCATATTGAAGCCGTCCGCCAAAAAGTAGTAGGTATAGAAAGAGTATATGGGACTGCGTTGGAACACAATGTCAAAGGTGAGATAGCCGTTTTCGACCTCGGCGGTGAATTCCTCCGTCTCTTCCTCGTGAACCGCGCCCTTTGCAAGAACCGTCTCTCCCTGCGAGATAACATAGGACTGATAGCCGACGCTTGTGTTTATAAGATCGGCTTTGACCTTAAGCGACTTGTACTCTCCAACAACGGGCACGGTCATTCTGAACCTCATATCGTGCACGTCATAGCAGCCAGTTTCCGACATGGCGGAATCGATCACGCAATAGATGTCGGCGTTATAATAGTCGCTAGTAAAACTCAACCCTTCGCCTATCTGCAGCATATCCTCGTTCGACGAGAAGTGTATCTCAAAATCATCGCCCGAAAACGCCTTGCTCTCGTCAAGCTCCAGCAAGACGGTCGAAGGGTCGGTGTTCTTGTACAATGTGAAATAGATGGTGTCGAGCTCCTCCACCTTTTCAATACCCAAAAGCCTGTTTGTCTTAAACTCGGTGTTTATATCCGTAATGATATAGTCGTAGCTGTCAACAAACACCGCCTCGGGTGTGTCCGAAAAATACAGATACTTGTTCTCCATTTTGTCGGAACGGAAATCATTCGCTCTCATCTTGTCGATATCAAGAGAGGAGGAGAGCATCGGATAAATATATTGTTCTTTGTTGAGATTAAGGTAGGTGTCCATCGCGCGTTTTATATCGGAAGACGTTCCGTCCAACAAATACAAAATGCTGCACGGCTCATTATGCTCGGCAAGATAATCGTTCAGCTTCAGAACCTCGGTCACGGTGAGAGTGTATGCCTTATTGCTTAGTTTTTCCGTAGTTCGCGCGGATATTCCGTTAGCAGCCATTATCATAATAATAAACGACGCGATAAGCTGTCTCGCCTGACGCTCGCAGCGGTGTGTAAACAACGCGTGAAAGCCCAGCGCGATCAGCAGTATCAGAGCGGAATAAAGTATCGCATACAAAGGAACGTAACTCATCACTTCGTTTTCGGGATATAATTTGGCAAAACTGCCGAAATATTCCTTAATCTGCTCATCGGTTGGACCAAGCGAACCAATAGAGCTTTTGAAGTTCTTGTATACGTCAAGAAGAGCGGTATCGGGCACGGAAACGTTCGCTCCCTTGAAAATTAAGCACGGAACGATCGTTGCGAGCAGCAGCACGCCCCAACCCCTGCCGAGCTTTGTCTCGCTCTCCGCGCGGTCGCGTTCTATACTCTTAAGAAACAGGATAAGCGTCAGCAGCACAAACGAGGAAAAGTATCTTGTAAGCACACGGAGCGTAGTGGAGCCGACCATCTCGGCGCGTCCTACGGAAAGCACCGT
The DNA here is from genome assembly GCA_964454205.1 of uncultured Ruminococcus sp. Lineage (GTDB taxonomy): Bacteria > Bacillota > Clostridia > Oscillospirales > Ruminococcaceae > CAG-115. The sequence goes on along the minus strand of CAYVSV010000013.1, from coordinate 18,087 downwards.
CACCGCGAAGGTAGCCAGCAGGGCGGTCACGCAGAAGCAGTACAATTTCCGCACGGGATCTTCCAGCGTTTTATAGCGCATAAGCGGATAAACCACCGGCACTATCAGCACGGCTATCATCACCGCCGCGACGTAGTAAACGACCTCATATATCGCCTGGAAGATGTTGTAGCCCGTGAAAAATCCCTCCAGAACGCTGCCGGCATTATATACATTATCCCCCGAGCCATTAAAAAAGATAAACTGCACTGCAAAGCTAAGCACCGCAAAACTCGCGAGAAACGCGGCGAGGTTCAGAAACTTCCTGCCGCTGTAAAAATCCTTCACTTTCGCGGACTTGTCGTCTCTCGTCCAGAACGCTATGAGCGGATAAACTATCTCAATAGCCGCGCACGCCACGGGCACGGCAAGAAAGACCTCTTTTGTGAAATAGCACAAGTATCCCACAACGCCCATAATAACGCCGTTCTTTATCGTGGGCTTTTGGGAGCTCACAAACCAGAGATGAATAAACCAAAGCGTCAGCGGAATGTACAGCACTTCGGACATAAACACCGAACACAACGCAAACTCCGGGAACACGACCGTTATCACCAGCGCGAGTATCGTGCTCTTTCGGTTCAGCTTGACGTCCCGCGCGATAAGCCAAACCGGGAACACGGAAGCCGCCATAACAAGGCAATTCAGCACGGAGATGACGTTCACGCGCACCAAAGCGTTCTTTATAAAATAAGTCGGCGCAAGAAGAAGGGAGTAGAGTATCTTGTTAAATCCTCCGCCGCGCACATCGACAACAGCGCCGTTGCCGTTGAAAATGTTCCGCGCGATGTTCATATAGTACAGCTCGTCGTTGTAAATAGAGATGACCTTCATGTAATACGAAAACGCCATATTTACCGCGAAAAGCACGAAAAACATCAGCAGAACGAAACGAAATCCCACGTTCTGTTCGTCTCCGCCGACCAGCTTCCCGAGGAACCTTTTGAAGCTCTCGCCCTTTTTCTTTTCCGGAGTTTCCGCCGCTCCCGAAGAGGTCTCTTCGGAGACGTCCGTTGAAATATCCTTTGAAATATCCATTTATGATCCTTTCTTATTCAGCCGTTTTCCCGTTTTCCGGGTGCGGCGCGTTTTCGAGCTCGCGCACGCGCTTTTCCAGAATAGCCTGCGTCTGCACAAGCCTGTATATCTGATTGTTCATGTGGGACACGATTATCGTAAGCGTGAAGATTATAAGCAGCATAAACATTCCCGCAAAAAGAAAGACGGTGTTTACGGGGGTCGCTATCCCGATAAGCTCCCCTACAGCCGTAACGATCTGCGGAAAAACGGCGAGCACCAGCAAGCCCACGCCCGCGCCGAGCCACACAAGAGAGTATTTCAGATTCAGGCGCTTTTTCGCCAGGTAATAGATTATCACCGCCAGAAATATAAGCACGCTGACTATCAAAAATATCTGAAGCACAATGCTCATAATTCTCACCCCTTTTTCCTTTTCATTCCGATACGGCATATCAGCAAAGCAAGCGACACCTTTATCATATAGTATATCGAGCGCTTTGCGTTTATGGAAGAGACCCCGCCCTTCCGCTCGCGCATTATCACCGGCACTTCTTTTATTCTGAAGCCGTTGAGCGCGGAGGCTACTATCGCCTCGGGCTCGGGGTAATCGTTGGCGTAGTTCCTGGAGAAGAAGCCTACGGCGGCGCGGTTCGCGGCTCTGAAACCGCTTGTAGTGTCGTATATCTTCACACCGCAGCACATCCTTATCACCACGCGAATGATGTTTATCCCGAATCGCCGCAGCGCGGAGGTCTGAAAGCCCGCCTTTTCAATAAATCGCGAGCCTATCGTAATATCCGCCTCGTTATCGAGGATAGGCTGAATGAGCTTTCCGATATACGCGGGGTCGTGCTGTCCGTCTCCGTCAAGCTGCACGGCTATGTCGTAACCGTTTTCGGCGGCGTAAATATAACCGCTCTGAACTCCTCCGCCTATGCCGAGATTTGTCGGAAGGGAGATATAATTACAGCGCTTTCTTTTGAGTATATCCTCGGTGCTGTCGGTGGAGCAGTCGTTTATTACAACATAGTCGTACTGTGGATAATTTTCGACAAGATCGTCCACAAGCTGCCCGATGTTGTCCTCCTCGTTATACGCGGGAATGATTATCAGAACCTTGGGCTTCATTTTACACATCACCTTTTCTGTTTTCATAAAGCTCCGTACCGTCCGCTATGAGCTCCTTGCCCACCTGCACTTCAATGATCTCCGTATCGGTGACCGCGAGCAGCCCATGCTTCACGCCCTCCGCGACAGCGTATGTGTCGCCCGCGTAAGCCTCGTGAGCGCGGTCGTTTATCGTTATCACGCACTTGCCGCTGATGACGGTTATCACCTCGGAGCGGCTTTGGTGCGACTGATACTCTATGCACTTTCCCGCGCGTATCTTCTTGCGCTTAGTGAGCGATTTTGTACCGTCCTCGCTCACCGCGAGATCGAGCACCCTGTACTCTCCCCAGGAGCGCTCCTCAAACATCGGGCGCGCCTGTCTGTCGTCGACGTACCGCTTTATATAAGAGCTTTGGTTTTTGTCCGCTACCAATATCCCGTCGGGGCTTGCCGCGACTACCATATCGGTCGCGCCCATAACGATAACGGGCAGCTCCAGCTCGTTGATGACGTGCGTGTTTTTGCAGTCCTCCGTGATAACAACGTCGCCTATCGGCTTTTCGCCCATCACCTCGGTGAGAGTGTTCCAAGTGCCCAGGTCCTTCCACTCTCCGCTGTAAGACACCACAGCAACGGATTTCGACTTCTCCACGACGGCGTAGTCGAAGCTGGTTTTCTCAAACGCGCCGTACTGTCTCAAAACGTCGTCAAATGTCTCGCATTTTATTGTAGAGTTCACGATATCCATAAGATACGACAGTCTGAACGCGAACACGCCACAGTTCCAGAGCGCGCCCTGCTCTATATATTTTACCGCCGTTTGAACGTCGGGTTTTTCCTTGAACTCGCGCACGGGGTTTGCGGTTTTGTCAATGCTCTCCGGGATAATGTAGCCGTATTTTTCCGAAGGATATGTCGGCTTTACTCCCATAAGGACGATATCTGCGGCGTTGTCCCGAACAGCCGCGTCAAGAGTGTTCAGCATACGGAAATACTTGTCGTCAACATAAGGATCGACGGGCAGAACGATCACTGTCTCGTCAAGCGGGCAGTTCTTCTCGAAACGCAGATACGCCGCCGACAGCGCTATAGCAGGAAAGGTGTTCCGCCGCTCGGGCTCAACCACCACGGAAACCTTTTCGCCGAGCTGATTTTTTATGGTCTCGACTTGCGAAGCGCTTGTGGCAATGGTGATCTTCGCTTCGGCAGCCGCCGAGAGCTGGCGGTAAACGCGCTGCACCATGGATTCTGTCTCGCCGCTCTCGCTTTTTACGACCTTTAAAAATTGCTTTGAGCGTATTTCGTTCGACAGCGGCCACAAGCGCTTGCCCGAACCGCCGGAAAGCAGGATTATATTCATCGTTTTACCTTTCGTATCAGTTCAGGAAGTCAAGCGCCGCGCGTCTTATTCCCTCCGCCGTCAAGCCCAGCATATCGTCCTTCTCGGGCTTTGTTCCGTAAGACCTCAACACTTCGCGCGGCACGGCTATCTCGCATATCTCCGCCGCTCCCCCGAGAGCCTTCTGAACGTCGTCCGAGAACGTTCCCTCGTAGAACGGGTGACACAAAACGAGCTTTCCGCCTCGTGCGTATTCCCGAAGGGTATCGCTGTCGAAGGGCGCGGCGGTGGTGTAGTACAGAATATTTACGTCCATATCGCGGCAAGCCTCAAGCGCCGCGTCGAGCGTCTCCGCCCAAACGGCAACGGTGCCCGATCTCCCCGTTTTTATCACGCTCGCCTTGCCGAACGAAACCTCGACCTCCGTTTTATTGCAGTAATCCGTCATACGGAAGTAAGAGGGCTTCCCGTCGTACACGCACGCCTTAAAAAGCTCCGTGAACTGCGCGGGCGTGGCGGGGGTGAGTATCTCAAACCCGGGAAGAGTTTTCAAGGTCATAACGTCCTCGGGGCAGTAGTGAGAGTATCCGAGAGTCGAGAAATCATAGGAAGCGCCTGTCGTTATGAAATTTCCGCCCGTTTTCTGATAAACAAAGTCAAGCTTTAGCTGCTCCAAAGAGCGCTGGACGATAAACGGCGATATTCCGTAAACTATCGGCGTTATCCCCGAAAGGGAAAGTCCCGCGGCAACGCTTATCGTTCCGGGCTCGAATATCCCGATGTTTTTCGCCCTCGCCGGGTATTCGCGCAGCAGATCGTTAAACGCCCACGCGCCTATATCCACAAGAAAAAGCGCCGTTTCCTCGTTGTTCACGATACATTCCCTAACGGCGTTCTGCATCGCCTTTCTCAAAACTCGTCCACCTCCTTGTACAGCGCCGGGAGCTCGTCCGCCTTCGGGCATCTGTGAAACCAGGAGTTGTCCGTCATGAGCGTTTTGCAGCCGTGACCCCTTACCGTTTTCGCGATAACGGCGGTCGGCTTGTCATTGCGCTTCAGAAGGACGTGCCTTATCCCGTCAATATCGTGCCCGTCAACGTTCTCAACGGCAAACCCGAACGCGGCGAGCTTTGCGGGAAGCTCCATTCCGTTTATCATCTTGTTTATGGAGCCGTTGTCGTCTATTATCATCGTGAGATTATCGAGGTTTTCCGAGGCGGCGAGTATCATCGCCTCCCACATCGTGCCCTCGTTCATTTCGCCGTCTCCTACAAGGACGTAAACGTGCTCCGAAGTGCGCTTTATCTTCGCCGCCAGAGCCATACCCACGGCTATCGGAAAACCGTGACCCAAGCTCCCAGCCGAGCACTCTATCAGACCGCCGAACTTCGTTCTGTCCGCCTGCATGGAGATACGGGAATCAAGCCCACAGAAGCCTTGAAGCTCGTCCTTTTCTATGAAACCGGTCTTTGAGAGCACCGTCATAAGCGCAAGGTTGGATTGCCCCTTGCTCAATACAAAGCGGTCGCGCTCGGGTCTGTTTTGACTTTCGGGAGTGAAATTCATCACGCCGTTATACAAAGCCCACAATATCTCCAGCGACGAGAAACAGCTTTGCAGATTTCCGTCCTTTCCCTTACAGGATATGCCGAGCATTTCCTTTCGGAGCTCCTTCATAACGGCGGTCTCATTCAATGTGCTGCACTTCCTTCAAAATTTGATCGGCTATGTCGGGCTTTAACGTATACCTCACCTCTTCGGGTATTTTTTCCATAGCCAAAGCGAGATCTTCGAGATCGGTAAGCCCGTGGTTCATAAAATACCAGCCGTAAGCGGAATTGGTCTTGCAAACGGCGGTGAGGAAATACGGGAGCGTATAGCCCCAGCCATATTGACGGTAGATAGGCTCTAAGTGCTTTTGATAGATCGAAAGCAGCGGCAAAACGTCATACCGCGCGCCGTTTTTGTTGAGGAATTCCGCGAGGAGTTCTGTCGGAACGTTGCCCGCGCCTCTGCCCATACCGAAAACGCTCGCGTCAACAAACAGCGGGCGGGCGGGCTTTGTATCGAGGAACGCCTGAACGTTCGCGAACGCCATTTGAATATTATTATGAGCGTGAAAACCGAACGATATGTCAGGCGAAAGCTGTCCGAGAACTCTGTCGCGCATAGCCGTTACGTCGGCGGGGTACATCGTGCTGAAGCTGTCCACCATATAAAACGCGCTCGGTTTGAGGGCGTTCACGGAGTCTATCATTTCGCCGAGCTCATCTTCGGAGTACATAAAGGTTGCCATTGCCTGCAAAAAGACCTCGTAACCCAGCGCCTTCAGCCGTTCCGCAAGAGTCAAGGTCTTTTCCAGCTCCGGCTTGAAGTACGCTATCCGTATCACATCGGGCGTTTCCTCCGTGCAGGGAGGATATTCAAAGTTATCCGAAGATGAAGTCGTCAGCATAACGGCATAATGACAATCGCTTCTGCGGTTCGCGAGCAGAGGTCTCATCTGTCCGAAATCGGAGAATTTCGTCTGCTTTCCGATTTCGGGATTTTTCCCCATAATGCCGATCTCTATCCACCGCACTCCCGCGCCGTAAAGTCCTTCGATAACGGCAAGGGCGGTCTCGGTATCAAAACGCCAGTCGTTTACATATCCCCCGTCGCGGAGGGTGCAGTCGAGCAATATCGCTCCCGTGTTATCGGTCATAGTCGCTCCTTTGGTCATTTATCGTCCCACCAGCGTATCGGCTCAATGATCATTTCGCGTTCAAAAAGCTCTCTGTCAATAGGCGGGAACATATCCTCTATCGGCAAAGCAATAGCTACGCCGTCGGGCGTGCGGTATCTCGCCTTCACCTGAACGATGGGAACTTTTTCGTCTCTCGGACACACGACGTCGCAGATAACGGGCTTGCCGCTCTGCATTACTTTGGGCATTATCTCCTCGAGCTCCGCCAGCGTTTCGGCGCGGCAATATTCGATACCGTAAGCGGCGGCTATCTTTTCGAGCGGCGGAAACGCCGTTCCCGACTGCGCGTCCACGCCGACAAATCTTCCCTTGAAAATGCTTTTCTGATGACCGTAGATGGTAGCGTATCCGCCGTTGTTCCATACGAATATTTTCACGGGGAGCTCCTGAGTTACGCAGGTCTGGAGCTCCTGTATATTCATCTGGAGACTTCCGTCGCCGACTATGCATAAAGCCTCTTTCTTTCCCCGCGCTATACTCGCCCCGACAACGGCGGGGATAGCGTATCCCATTTCGCATTGCTCGGCGCTCCCGATATAACGCTGGCGCTTGTCGGTGTAATACAGGCACTGCATGGGTATTTCGGTGGTCGCACCCGCGTCCGTTACAACAACGCTGTCGGGCTTTAGATTACGGTTCAGAACGTCGATAAACGCGAACTTGCTTATGCCGTTCTCATCGTCGATGTGCTCCGGTATAATGTTCGGGAATATCTCCTTCCAGTGCTTGCACTTTTCCGTCCACTCGGTATGCGGATCGAGCTTCAAATCGGAGACAGCCGCCAAGAACTCCTTTACATCCGCGTTTATCACCTTGTCTATGCGGACTGTATTCTTTTGGTGCTCGTATTTGTCGATGTCCACCACGATAACGCTCTTTGCGCCCCTCGCGAAAAGCTCGTAATTATACCCCGTAGTGAGGAGCGACAAGCGGCTTCCGAGAACAAGGACCGTATCGGCGTTTTGTATCGCGAGATTCGCCGCGCGGTTTCCGCGTATATCCGCAAGCCCTATGTGCAATGGGTCGCTTTTCGGGCAGATGTCCCAGCCGCGCCGGGTGCTTACATACGGTATCCCGTTTTTGTGGACGAACTCCTCAAACTCCGCGCACGCTTCAGCGTATCGAACGCCCGCGCCCAGAACGACAAGAGGGCGTTCGGCGCTTTTCAGCGCGTTTACGGCATATTCCGTCTCTTCCGCAAGCGGCTTTGTTTTGAGCGGTTCAAGCTCGCCCGGGTCAAAATGCCGCTGGCTCTCGGGGTCTATCACGGCTTCCTGCACGTCCAGCGGAATATCGAGCCACACAGGACCCTGACAGCCCTCTTTCGCAAGATACATCGCCTTTTCGATATGATAGACAGCTTCGTTCTCGTCCATTATCGTAACGGCGTATTTCGTGATTCCCTTCACGATAGACACGATGTCCGCTTCCTGCATACCTATCGCGCGAACGGGCACGTTTACCGAGGACATCATCTCACTTCTGTTGCATTGACCCGAAATATAAACAACGGGCAAATGATCCTGCCACGCGTGCAGAGTTCCCGTAACGGCATTGGTAGCGCCGCAGCCCGTCGTCACAAGACACGCGCCGTAATTATCACGGTACTGCGAATAAGCGATAGCCGCCATTGAAGCCGCCTGCTCGTGCAGACAAGGAACGCACCTTATCTTTTCGTGACACGCCAGCCCGTCCGTCAGAAACATACAGCCGCCGCCCGTAACAAGAAACACGTCCTCTACGCCCGCATTGTACAATGTGCTCGCCAGATAGTCGCTTACCCGCATATAGTTCTCCTTTTTAAAAAATGACGTTCAAACGATTTATAAAATCAAAGCATTTTTATCTGTTTTCCCCGCCTTCGGCGGGGAAAACGCGTTCCCTTTATCCATCAATACATCTGCTGTCTCTTATAGCTCCAGATATCCATGTGGCAGTCGTTGGTATTGAGCGCGTCGAGCTCGCTCATATCCTCCTCGGAGATGTTGAAATCGAACACGTTCAGATTGCCCTTGGCGCGGTCGTGGTTCGACGTGCGCGTGAGCGGCACAAAGCCCTTTTGCACGCTCCAGCGCAAGGCGAGCTGTCCGATATCCTTGCCGTATTTCGCCGCCATATCGATAAATTTCCGAGAGTTCAGAACGCCTCTGCCCATAGGCGACCAAGCCTCAACGGCTATCCCGCGTTCCCTGCAAAAGTTCACAAGTCCTCTTTGCTGAAAAGCCGGGTGGAGCTCAAGCTGATTTATCTCGGGGCAGCCGAGACCTGTATCTATCAAGTGAAGCAGATGACGCTCCAGAAAATTGCACACGCCGATATGCTTTATCAAGCCCTTGTCTCTCAACTCCGAAAACGCTCGCCAGCTCTCGGTGTTCTTTTCTCTGTAATCCTCCTCGTCGCCCCTGCTCACGGGCCAATGAAAGAGGTACACGTCTATATAGTCGAGCCCAAGCGCGTTCAGCGATCTTTCAAAGCACGCCATTGTCTTAGCGTAACCGTGCTCTCCGGGCGCAAGCTTTGTCTCGACGATAAGCTCTTCTCTTTTCACAAGACCGCTTTCAACAGCCTCGCGTACCGCCTGACCCACGCCTTCCTCGCTGCCATAGACCGCCGCCGTATCTATAAGCCGATAGCCGCATTTTATGGCGTTAAGAACGATCTCCTTTACATCGCCGTTTAAATCGGCTGTTCCGAAGCCTATTTTCGGGAGCGTTAGTTTTTCGTTTGTCATTTCACTCACCCTGCGTTGAGAGATAATATTCGTATATCTTATTCAAGCCGCTTTCCATATCGTACTTCGGTCTCCACCCGAGCGCCGCCAGTTTAGAGGAATCGATGAGGTTTCTCAGCTTGCCGTCCGGCTTTGCGGGATCGCAGACTATGCGTCCCTCGTATCCGACCGTCTTGCTTACAAGCCGCGCGAGCTCCAGTATCGAGACCTCCTCGCCCGTGCCTATGTTGATGTGCTCCTCGCCCGAATAGTTGTCCATAACAAAAACGCAGGCGTCCGCAAGGTCGTCCACATAGATGAACTCGCGCAGCGGCGTTCCGCTGCCCCACACCTCTATCTGCTCCGTGCCGTTTTGCTTTGCGTTGTGATATTTCATTATCAGCGCGGGAATAACATGGGAGTTCTTCGGGTCGAAGCTGTCGCCCTCGCCGTAACAGTTCGCGGGCATTACCGCGACAAAATCATCGCCGTATTCGCGCCTGTAATATTCGCAGAGCTTCAGGCAGAGGTTCTTCGCCATAGCATACGCCTCGTTGGTCTTTTCGGGAGCGCCGCAAAGCAGAGCGCTCTCCTTTACGGGCAATTCAGCGGAGTTCGGATAACAGCACGCGCTGCTCAGATACAGAAGTTTTTTCGCCCCGCTGTTGTGCGCCGCGGTGATGATGTTCAGCCCGATGTACGCGTTTTCCGCCGCGAATTCAACGGGATATGTCGAGTTCGCGCGTATTCCTCCGACTTTAGCCGCGGCGACAAAAACATATTCGGGCTTTTCCTCCGCGAAGAACCTTTCCACATCCGACTGCCTTGTGAGATCGAGCTCGCCGTGAGTTTTGCAGATAATGTTCGTATACCCCGCGGCTCTCAGCTGCCGAACGATAGCCGAGCCCACCATTCCCGTGTGACCCGCGACGTATATTTTCGCGTTCTTTTCCATAAGTCCTCTTTTCAAAGCGTTTCCAAAGCCTTCCCGAAAACTTCCGTGAAATAGTCGATCTCCGCGAAATTGTTCTTGCTGTGGTTTCCGATAAAGAACCCGTTGTCGTGAATATCATCGCTCGCGTTCAGTTCGCCGAAAACGGTGTGATCGATATACTTTATAACGCTGTTCCGCGTGAAATTCCCGGCAACTATCGGGCGGACTTCGATATCGTTTTCCGCGAGTAACTTAACCAAGCCGTCTCTCTTGCCCCGAAGCTCTCCCTCCAATATGACCGCGAACCCAAACCAAGAGCTTTCGCCCGTTTCTTTTTGCAGACGGACATTTTTGAAGCGCGACATCTTTTCGCGGAAATACTTCGCATTTTCTCTGCGCTGCGCGATTATCCCGTCCATTTTTTTGAGCTGCTCCGAGCCTGCCGCTCCTTCTATCTCCAAAGGACGGAGATTGAACCCGGGAACGATAAAGTTGAAGCTCTCGTAAAAAGCATTATCGCTCTTTTGGTATATCGAGCTGTCCTTGGGGAGATTTCTCGTCCAGCCGTGCGCGCGGATACACAGCATATAATGATACAGCTCCTCGTCGTTCGTGACGGTCATTCCGCCCTCCATGGTGCAGAGGTGGTGTGAATAAAACGTAGAGAACGTTCCCACAAGCCCGATAGTTCCCGCGTTTTTGCCGTTATACTTAGCGCCCAGAGACTCGCAGTTGTCCTCCATAATGATAACGCCCTTTTCATCGCAGATACGCTGTATTCTGTCGAAATCGTTGGGGTTTCCCAAAAGATTGACAACGCAAGCGAGCTTTGTGTTTTCGGTTATCGCCGCCGCGAATTTATCCGGGTCGATATTCAATGTATCCTTGTCTATATCGACAAAGCGCAGCTTAAGCCCCATCTGGGAGAGCGGAAAGTATGTCGTGCTCCACGATACGGCGGGCACTATCACCTCGTCGCCGCGCCTAAGCCTTCCTGAATAAACCAGACCTGCCGCCGCGAGCAGATTCGCGGCAGAGCCCGAGCTTACCATAAGCGCGTATTTCACGCCGAACTTTTCGGCAAATTCCGACTCATATTTCGCAACGCGCTTGCCCATTGAAAACATATTGGAGTCGAGAACTTCCCGTATCGCGGAAAATTCGGCGCTGTCCCATGTATCATCACATAGTTTGTATTTCATATCAGCCTCGCTTAACGTCTTTCACATCATTCTCCGTCATCAGCCGCACAAGCTCCTCGAACGGCGTTTTTGTGGGCTCCCAGCCGAGCGCCGCCTTTGCTTTCGCGGGGTTGCCGAGCAGAGTCACAACATCCGTCGGACGGAAGAACTCGGGCGAGACTTCAACGAGCGCTTTTCCCGTTTTCTTGTCGATACCCTTTTCTTCAACGCCCTTGCCCTGCCATTCCAGCTCAATACCCGCGAATTTGAACGCCAGCGTGCAGAACTCCCGGACGGAGTGCTGTTCGCCCGTCGCGATAACAAAATCATCGGGCTTATCGTGCTGTAAAATGAGCCACATACACTCAACATAATCCTTCGCGTAACCCCAATCGCGGAGCGCGTCGAGATTTCCGAGGAAGAGCTTATCCTGCTTGCCTGCCGCGATATTCGCCGCCGCGAGCGTTATCTTGCGCGTGACGAAGGTCTCGCCGCGGCGCTCGCTCTCGTGATTGAAAAGTATACCGTTGGAGGCGAATATGCCGTAAGCCTCGCGGTAATTGCGGACTATCCAATAAGCGTACTGCTTTGCAGCCGCGTAAGGCGAATACGGATAGAACGGCGTTCTCTCGCTTTGCGGAGTTTCCTGAACCTTGCCGAAAAGCTCCGAGGTTGATGCCTGATAGAACCTGCAGGTCTTTTCCAAGCCCGCAATCCTTACAGCCTCGAGCATACGGAGAGTTCCGACAGCGTCCGCGTCGGCGGTGTACTCGGGAACGTCGAACGACACCTTAACATGACTTTGCGCCGCGAGATTGTATATCTCATCGGGCTTCACTTCCATAACGATCTTCACAAGGCTTATGGAATCCGTCATATCCCCGTAATGGATATGAAAACGCGGCTCTTCCATAAGGTGCTCGATACGCTCCCTGCGGTCTGTCGAGCTGCGGCGGACTATTCCGTGAACGTCGTACCCCTTCTCAAGCAAAAACTCCGAAAGATACGAGCCGTCTTGCCCCGTTACTCCTGTTATAAGCGCGGTTTTCATCATTCGTCCTCCAAAACTATCTTCTTTTTCGCTACAAAAATATAAGAGCAAACGCCTCTTATCGTCTTGCACAGATTTATGAACCAGCCCATTTTGATGTTGAGTTCTTTGTAAACTCTGAAACATTCATTTATAGAACTGAGCTTGTTTTTCAGTCCGCCGTTGCTCGCACCGCCCGCATAGTACATCACTATCTTCCTGTTGAGCGGAGCGGAGGTGAGCGACTTGTCCAGAAACATCTGTAACTGGACTTTATAATCGGCAGCGGAGCGGTAGCTTAAATCGGACGGTCCCAATTTCTCCATTAGTTCTCTTTTCATACATATCGTAGGAGACGCCATCATCCAGCCGAGCCGCCAGTTCCCGGGCTTGCCGCTCCAATTCCGGATGTTTACGCCGTCTCTTTGGAAATACATTCCTCCGTAAACGTAATCGGGCTTTTTCTCCTCGATAACGCTCACGGTGTGTTCCATCACGGTTTTGCCGGCGTATGGATCGCAGCATGCCGGAAATATGTAATCTCCCGTCGCCATTTTCACAGCCTTGTTGAACCCGTCCGTGATACCTTTGTCTCTTTCCGATATCCAGCGCAGCGTTTTTCCCGCTTGGCGGTACTTCTCCTCGTACTCTTTGAGGAGCTCGACGCTGCCGTCGGTAGAGCCGCCGTCCGCTACGCAGTGCTCTATGTTCTGATAGGTCTGGTTCAGAACGCTGTCCAACACCTTTTTCAGCATTTCCTTGTCGTTATAGAATGTCGAGGCAATGCTCATCTTTATCATCATATCACTCCAAAATCAATTTTCGCGGCAGCGCTTTAAGATGTTTGTCAAGGTTATAGCATATCCGATAAATATATACAGCGCGCACGCGCCGATAAGCACCCAATTTATCCCTTGGAGCTCAAACCGTTTCAGAATTATCGGCGAGGCGATAAGCGTGCACACGGTGACCGCGCCCTCGATGACCGTCATCGTGATGTTTTTGTTTATCACTGTGAATATGCCCGATACGAACCACGACATCGCCGTTAGAACGCTCACGATAACGGCGGGTATCAGCAGATCGCTGTGCGCCAATATCTCCTCCCCGAAGACCGTTTCCAGAAACCAATCCCCGAGCCACGCAAAACCCGCCACCGCGCAGGCTCCGACCAGAAAAATGATGAGCTGTATTCTGAGTATTGTTCGGAATATCCTTCTGTCCCTGTTCTTGAACTGCTCCGACAGAAGCGGTATGCAGGGACTGAAAATACTGTTCGCGGCGAGCTGCACCACTACCGCGGGAGTTGCCGCCGAGGAATAGTACCCGAACAGCTCCTCGCCGAATATTCTTTGCGCGGCAATGCGCGGGATATTGAAGATAAGCGTTTGCAGTATGCCGTGCAAAAACAGAGGCAGACAGCACAAACACAAGCTTTTCAGCGCCGTATCCTTGAAGGCTATCTTGACCTCAAACATGGAAAAGCACGGTCTTATCTCGAAGAACAGCGCGCAAGCCAGAGAAGCGGCAGCCGTCAGGATCAGCGAGATCACCAGGTTTTTGAAAAGATACTCGGCGGCGGAAAACACCGCGAGATTTGCTATCCCCCGCGCGACGTAGCTCTTACAGGAAATATCCAGCCGCCACGCCTTCTGAAAGATACCTTGAAAAACGTCCGCCAGCGCCTCGGCGATCTTTATGAGCATAAAGCACATAACAGAGCCGAAAATATACGGGGAATATCCCATAACCAACAGATACGCCGGCAGAGCCAGCAGAGATACGGCGCAGGTCATGAGGCGGAATGTGACATACTGTCCTTTGGAAAATCTGTCGTCTATATCGGTGATTTGGTAGGCTCTCACGGAAAACATCGAGATCATCACGAAAATGTTGCATATCGAGTTGGCGGTGCCGTAAACGCCCGCTTCCTCATAGCTGCCCGAAAGCCTTACGACAAGGATAGTCACAAGCCATTGGCTGAAATAATATGTGAAGGAACCTATAAGGTTCCATACCGTGTTTTTTGTAACCTTATTCAAACCGCTCTCCTGTTATCTAAGGTGATTTAATTAGGAAAACGCTTATCAAGTCTTATTCTGCGCGGTTTCCCCGCCCTCGGCGGGCAGAACCGCCGTTAAATCGGCGTTTCCTTAGAAAATAGACCTATACACTTTATATTATACACCAATCCCCTTCATTTGTCAATAGGAAGAAAGAAACGGTTGACTTATCCGCGGATTTGTGCTATAATGAACGTGAAAAGAGGTGAGCGCTATGCCGGAAACCGCGCCGAAGCAAATGCGCTGTTATTTCCACGCCGATATTACGGACTACGACAACGCCCTGCGCCACGCGCTTATCGTGGTGCTGATACCGCTTTTTGCAGTGTGCGTTTTCTGCATGGTGAATATCATACTGCACTATAACCCGGGGCTCGCGCGGCTTTTGGCGCTGATAATCGCGGGGAGCGTGCTTTTCGGGATGATCTTCACGTTTTCCGCCGTGTATATCGTCGACAAGAAAAAACGCCGCCACGCGCGGTATACGTTTTTCGACATCCTGCCGCAGGGCATGGTGTTCAGCGAATACGCGGGGGAGTTCACCCGATACGGCGACCGCGTGATATTGCGGCGGCTGCGCTATATTCCGTTCGCGGGATTTGAGAGCGCCTCGCGCAACCCGAAAACGACTCCGCGCGAGCTCACCATAAATGGCGAGATACGCGAATACCTTTACGAAAGCGGGCGGCTCGGCTATCACGTTGACGACGACGGAAACGTCGTTTTCGACTGCGCGATACTCAACATCGGAATGTACAAGACCGTCCCCCAAGTCACGATAAAAAAGCGCTTCGGTAAAACGCGGGCTCTCGAACAGTCTATACTCTATTACAAAGAGCGCTTTGATAATATGCCCGAAAAAAAGCCATTCAATATCGCGGACTTTGTTCCCGTTCGGAAAAAGAAAAAGCTCACGACCTCTAACCCCGCGCTGGAAGCCCCGAGCTTCAGCAGAAACTGGAAATAAACACTGGTTTAACGACGGTTTTCCCCGCCGGAGGCGGGGAAAACCGCTATTGGATCAACGGCTGTATAACAAAATTTCCCTCCCGAATTCGGGAGGGAAATTTTTATAGGATCAATCCTTGATAAGCTCAATGAGCGCCATTTCCGCGGCGTCTCCGCGGCGCGGACCGAGCTTGTAAATTCTCGTGTAACCGCTGTTTCTGGAAGCGTACTTGTTATCCGCGACCTCGTCGAAGAGCTTCTTCGCTACGGTCTCCTTGGTGATGTAGGAATAAACCTGACGCTTTGTGTGAAGGGTGTTTGCCTTGCTGAGAGTTATCATCTTCTCCGCCTCCGCGCGAACTTCCTTTGCGCGTGTTACGGTAGTTTCGATCTTTCCGTTTTCAAACAGAAAAGTAACCATGCCTCTGAGCATCGCCTTTCTGTGATCGCTGGGACGCCCCAGCTTTCTTGTACCCGGCATTTCAATTTCTCCTTTCGGTAGAATTTTCATTCAAGACGCTTTGAGTGCGTAAACTCTCCGCGCCCGCCAAAATCAATTGTTTTCTTCGGACGACATAAGATCGCAGCCCAAGGATTGGAGCTTCGCCTTTACCTCGTCGAACGACTTCTTTCCGAGGTTTCTCACCTTCATCATATCCTCGGGGCACATGTTTACAAGGTCCTCCACGGAGTTGATGCCCGCCCTCTTCAAGCAGTTGAAGGAACGAACGGAAAGCTCGAGTTCTTCGATAGTCATTTCGAGAACCTTGTCCTTGCGGCTTTCTTCCTTTGTCTCCATAAGCTCCTGAGGGTTGGTCTCGTCCGAGAGCTCCGCGAAAAGCTGGAGCCGCTCTATCAGTATCTTCGCCGCATAGGAAACAGCTTCCTTCGCGGAGATCGTACCGTTCGTCCAAATCTCGATTATGAGCTTTTCATAGTCCGTTCTCTGACCTACGCGCGTATTTTCAACGGTGTAGTTGCATTTCAGAACGGGAGTGTAAATGCTGTCTATCGGGATTATCCCGATAACAGGCTGTAATTGCGCCTTGTTCTGTTCGGCAGAAACATAGCCTCTGCCTCTGTCGAGCGTTATGTCCATATAGAGCTTAGCACCCGCGCCCAAAGTCGCGATGTGCATACCGGGATCGAGTATCTCGACCTCGCTGTCGGTCTTGATATCGCCCGCGGTGACCTCGCACTCGCCCTCCGCTTCGATGTAAAGCGTTTTGGGGGCGTCGCCGTACATTTTCGCTCTAAGTCCTTTAACGTTCAGAATTATCTCGGTAACGTCTTCTTTGACGCCGGGAATGGTGGAAAACTCGTGCTGTATCCCGTCGATTTTAACGGAAGTTGCAGCAACTCCCGGCAATGAGGAGAGTAACACCCGTCTCAGGCTGTTGCCCAAGGTGTTTCCATATCCGCTCTGGAGAGGTTCCAGAACGAACATTCCATAAGTTCCGTCCGACCTCAGTTTCGAGGTCTCTATGTTGAGCTTTTCGATTTTTTCAAGCATTGGTAACCCTCCCACCAGCTAGACCCTTCGGGCGCTTCGCCCGCGGGGTCGCAATTATCATGTGCCCGTATCGGCTCCGCCGATACTGCCCGCCGCGCCGCGGCAAGGCAACGCCGTATTCCTGTTAATTTTAAATCAGACCGCGAGACTTATACTATAACAACAGTATTGACAGCTTTTATGCGGCGCAAACACCGCGGCGGTATGAATTAAAAATAACTGCACTAAATATCTGTATGCATAAAGCTTGCCCAAGCGAACTTCGAAAAGACACGCTTCGGGGCAGCCCCCGCAATTATTTAGAATACAGCTCGATAATGAGATGCTCTGCGATTTCGTAATCGAGATCATCGCGCTGGAACGGACGTGTAACCTTAGCGGACTGCTTTTCCTTGTCAACGTCAAGCCACATGGGAGTGAGCCTGCCGCCCGCAACTTCCGCTATCTGCTCGAACTTCTTGCTCTTCTTGCTCTTCTCGCGAAGAGTGATGGTGTCGCCTACTTTTACTCTGTAAGAGGGGATATCAACTCTCTTGCCGTTCACACAGAAATGACCGTGAGATACAAGCTGGCGAGCCTCGCGGCGTGTTGTCGCCATACCCATTCTGAATACGATGTTGTCAAGTCTGCTCTCAAGCAGTCTTATCAGGTTTTCACCCGCGATACCTTCTTCCTTGGTAGCGAGCTCGTAGTAGTGATAGAACTGCTTTTCCAGAACGCCGTAGATAAACTTCAGCTTCTGCTTCTCCTTGAGCTGCAAGCCGTATTCGGAAACCTTCTTGCGGCGGTTTGCCTCGGGGTGCTTTCTCTTGGATACCTTCTTCTCCGAATAGCCCAGAACAGCGGGGCTTATGTCAAGCGTTCTGCACTTGTTGGAAATGGGGTCGCGATTTACTGCCATAAAATAAATTCCTCCGTTATTTCAATGATTTAAAAGTCGCGAAAAACCGCTCGCTTCGCTCGATAGCAACTGAACAAGCCTCCGCTTCGCTACAGCTTATTCAGTTCTTTTTTCGCTCCCACTGAACTGTGGTAGCTTGCTGAATATCGCAACTTAACATATCGGCATTCGCCGACGCAAAGCAAACGTAAAGCTTTGCTCTCTTCTTACTTCTAACCTCTTACTTCTAAAAGGTCTTGCCTCTTGCCTCTAACTCAGACTCTTCTTCTCTTGGGGGGTCTGCATCCGTTGTGAGGGATAGGAGTAACGTCCTTTATCATTTTTACCTCGAGACCTGCCGTCTGGAGCGCGCGGATAGCCGCCTCACGTCCCTGACCCGGACCCTTTACATAGACCTCAACTGTCTTGAGACCGTGCTCCATAGCCGCCTTAGCAGCAACCTCAGCCGCGGTCTGCGCCGCGAACGGAGTGGATTTTCTCGATCCTCTGAAGCCCAGACCGCCTGCGGAAGCCCACGAAAGAGCGTTTCCCTGAAGGTCGGTGATGGTGACGA
>CAYVSV010000012.1:0-48716 GCA_964454205.1 uncultured Ruminococcus sp. | reverse complement strand
GTGCGAGGGGGAACCCCTTCGGGAGAGGGGGGAGAGAAAAATCCGACAAAAAACGGGTATCCCCCCTCTCCCTACGGTTTTCCCCCTCGCGCTCCCCTTCCCCCTCCCCGTTTTTTCGCTTTGACTTGAAGAAGAATAGCATTGAACACCAACAAGAGCGGTTAAATTGCAGTTCGAGCGTTTTCTCGCCGCTTTGCGAAACGCGAACAAAAACACTCACGCACCTGCTAGCCGAAGGATTTTCGCCGGGAAATTAATAGGCAGCGCTCGATGTGTGGATATGAGTTGAGTGATAAGGCATTAAGATCATGAAAAAACTATTGAAATATCTGGGTGTGCACTTTAAGCACG
Source organism: uncultured Ruminococcus sp. (assembly GCA_964454205.1). Classification (GTDB taxonomy): domain Bacteria; phylum Bacillota; class Clostridia; order Oscillospirales; family Ruminococcaceae; genus CAG-115. The sequence continues at coordinate 48,365 of CAYVSV010000012.1, read as the reverse complement.
TTGACAAGGTTCTGCCGCTTATCTGTATCGGGATAACGGCGTTTGACATCTTTTTGATAAACTCGATGGTGACGAACGGGATAATCAACCACGCCACCGCGCGGACGCAGCTTATCGCCGCGATAATCGGCGTTGTCGGCGGGTTCGTGCTTAGCTTTATTGATTACAAGCTGCTGTCGAAGTACTGGTTCGTGTTTACGCCGGTGGCGATTATATTGCAGCTGCTGCTGTTCGTTCCGTCACTGAGAATACAAGTAGACGACGATATGGCATGGCTGAGGCTGGGAAAATTCACGCTTCAGCCTTCCGAGGTGCTGAAGTTCGTGTTTATAATTACGCTGGCAACGCATATCGCGACCCTCGGCGACAAGATAAACTCGATAAAGCATCTGGCGCTCGTATGCGTGCACGGGCTGTTCCCCGTTGCGCTTATTATGGTGCAGGGCGACGCGGGAAGCGCGCTGGTGTTCCTGTTTATTTTCATTTGCATGCTGTTTATGGGCGGGCTCTCGTGGAAGTATCTGCTCGCCGGACTTGCCGCCATACCCGTTGTGGCGGTATTCGCGTGGAACTTCATCATGCAGGATCACCATAAGCTGCGCGTTCGGGTACTGTTCGACAAGGAGCTCCAACAGCAGGAGATACTCAACGCTTATTATCAGCAATACCGCGGAACAATAGCGCTCGGCTCCGGGCAGCTTACGGGGCTGGGCTTCGATTCCGACAAGCTGGAGTATACCGTAAGGGCTCTCGACACGCCGTATCTTGAAAACGACTTCGTGTTCGCGTATATCGGAATGTCGCTCGGGTTTATCGGGTGTATCGGCGTGGTGATAGCGCTTGCTGTTCTGTGCCTGAAGCTTCTGTCGAACGCCTCGGGAGCGCCCGACTTCCTCGGTAAGATGATGTGCGTGGGAGTTTTCGCGATGGTGTTCTTCCATTGCGTGATAAATATAGGAATGGTTCTGTCGGTAATTCCCGTAATAGGAATACCCCTGCCGTTCATAAGCCAGGGCGGGACTTCAATGATGATGATGCATATCTGTATGGGGCTTGTGATGAGCATTTCCTGTCACCGCGAAAAGCCAAAACACATGTTCTATACGGAAGAAGACTGAAGATCCGTTCTCACAGACATAAAGGAGCAAACGTATGAGACCTGTAAGACGAGAACCGGCGGAAATATATCCCGCCGAGCAGCATCAAGCTCAGATACAAAGGTACAGAGCCGCCGAAATGGGCTTTGCGGAGCATTTCGGGGAGCTTGGGGAGCATAAGCTCTTCTCAGCGCCCGGGCGGACGGAGATATGCGGCAACCACACCGAGCACAACAACGGAAAGGTTCTCGCGGCGAGCGTCAACCTCGATATTATAGCGGTGGTTGAAACGACGGACGACAACTGCGTGACGATAAAGAGCAAGGACTTGCCCGAGGACAAGATCGACCTTTCCGACCTCGAACCGCGCGAGGAGGAGAAAAACACCTCCGCGGCGCTGATACGCGGGATACTCAAGGGCTTTACGAAAAACAAGCACAACGTGGGCGGCTTCCGCGCGTATACGACCTCCTCCATAATAAAGGGCTCGGGGCTGTCGAGCTCGGCTGCTTTCGAGATACTTGTGGGAACGATAATTTCTCATATATTCAATAACGGCGAGATAACTCCCGTAAAAGTGGCGCAGATAGCAAGGTTCGCCGAAAGGGAGTATTTCGGAAGAGACACGGGGCTTACGAGCCAAGTGGCAAGTGCCTTCGGCGGGTTCGTCGCGATAGATTTCAAGGACAACGATATCCCCGTGATAGAGCCGCTGAAGTGCGATCTCGCGGAGTACGGGCACGCGCTTTGCATAGTCGACGCGAAGGGCGGCAGCGCGGAGCTCTCCGAGGAATACGTGGCGATAGAGCGCGAAATGAAGACAGTCGCGAGCTTTTTCGACTGCAAAACACTGCGCTCGCTCTCACTTGCGGACATCATACTGAGTTTGAACGTTTTGCGGGCTCAATTCGGCGACAGACCGGTGCTCCGCGCTATTCACTTCTTCCACGAGAACGAGCGTGTTGAAAAGCTCGTCCACGCGCTCAAAAACGAGCAGTTCGAGAACTTCCTGATATCCGTACGGGAGAGCGGCAACAGCTCCTACAAATACCTCCAGAACGTCTACTCAAACAACGACATAAAGCACCAGTGCCTGTCGATCGCGCTTGAAGCGGCGGAGAGCTCGCTGCACAGAAAGGGCGCGTGCCGCGTTCACGGCGGCGGTTTCGCTGGCACGATACAGGCGTTCGTGCCGTTCGATTCCCTAAAGCAGTTCAGAATGAATATGGAGAGCGTTTTCGGGAACGGCTCGTGCCATGTGCTCTCGATACGCGGCGTTGGCGCGTGCGAGGTGCTGCTCGAAAAACAGTAAGATTTGGCTTTGTATTCGCATTTTACAGAGATTGCTCCGCGCTTGGTTTTCAACAAACGGCTTTGTTATCGCGTTCTGCGAATATAAAACCACGAAATTCGCCTCTGTATTCGCGTTTTAGCGCAATCATCCGGAAATTCTAAAAGAAAAACCGCGCCGTTATGCGCGGCGCGGTATCTAAAAACATTAAATTCGGCTTTGTATCCGCGGTTTAAGGTCATTTTACCTCGTAAACCGAAAGCTCCTTTATCAGCATTTGATCGACAAGAGCCTCCACTTCAACGCCGTTTTCCGTATAGTTCTCGGAAAAGACCTTGCCGTTCACGCGGATCTTCGCGGCAACTCCCGCCTTGTCGTAAGGCAGCAGGAGCCTCATTTTGCGGCTCGTCTGCGGAAGGTCGCGCGCTATAGTCTCGAGAAGACGGTCAATTCCCTCGTTACGGAGGGCGCTTATCTTGACGGTGTGCTCGTCCTCGGGGATATTTTCCGCGATCTTATCGCATTTGTTGAGCACGGTCACGACGGGTATCTCCGCCGCGCCGAGCTCCGCGAGCGTTTTCAGCGTTACATCGGCTTTCTCGGCGGCTTCGGGGTCGGAAACGTCGCAGACGTGTATTATCACGTCCGCGCAAGCCGCCTCCTCAAGCGTCGACTTGAACGCTTCAACGAGGTGATGCGGCAGTCTGCGGATAAGTCCCACCGTGTCTACGAGGAGCAAGCTTCGTCCGTCGGGAAGCTCTATCGCGCGGGACGTGGGGTCGAGGGTAGCGAAAAGCTTGTCCTCCGCGAGCACGCCCGCGCCGGTCAGCAGATTCAGCAGCGTGGATTTCCCGGCGTTCGTGTACCCGACGATAGCGCCTACCTGAACGCTGTCCTTGCGGCGGCGCTCTCGCGTATGCCCGCGCCGCTCCTCAAGCTCCTTAAGCTCATCGGAGAGCTTATCGATCCTGCGGCGAATATGACGGCGGTCCGTTTCGAGCTGCGTCTCGCCGGGTCCGCGCGTGCCTATGCCTCCGCCGAGACGGGACAAGCTCGTGCCCACGCCCATAAGGCGCGGCAGACGGTATTTAAGCTGCGCGAGCTCCACCTGAAGCTTGCCCTCGCGCGAGACGGCTCTTCCGGCGAAGATGTCGAGAATGAGCATGGTACGGTCAATGGTGCGCACGCCCGTTTCGTCCTCGATGTTGCGTATCTGCGAGGCGGTAAGCTCGCAGTCGAAAATGAGGAGCGTCGCGCCGAGGTTTCCGCAGAGCTCCTTGAGCTCCGCGAGCTTGCCCTCACCGATGACGGTTGCGGGCTCAAACGCGGCGCGCTTCTGAATGACGCGCGCTATCTCCTCCGCGCCCGCCGTTTCGGCGAGCTCCGAGAGCTCGTCCATCGAGCTCTCAACGTCGTATTCGCCGACGTCGGCGGATACCAGAATTGCTTTTTCAAGTTGTTTTTCCTGCATAAAATTCTCCTTTCGCAAAAGGTTGGAGAATGAGTAACTTTTATATTATAACAGAATATTCCGCGTTTGTCAAGCAAAAGGAGGACATTATTTATGTTTGACCGTTACGGCGACGCTTCAAAATTCATAACCGAGCCCGACAAATGGGAGCTTGACAGCAACGGATTTGTGTATATTTCGGGCGAGGACGATTACGATATCGCGGTGGATTTTGAGCGGTGCTTCTGCTCATTTGAGGAGCTTAAGCCGTTTATCGCGCTTATCACGAAGCGTTTAAACGAACTTGACAACACCGTTCAGCGGTTTCACAACAAGTCGCACGGATTTTCCCCCTTGCGGGAAACGAAATATTATTTGAATTTGGTAAGCTTCCCAAAGCCGCGTTTTGTCACGCTTGAATATGTCTGCACGGACATTAATTCGCAGTTTGACGTGCTGTTTGAATATAAAAACGAGCGGTTTTGTCTCAGGGAATTCGGTATGGAAAATAATATTCCCGAGGATTGGGACAAATAAACTAACCTTGGTTTCCCCGCCGCTTTTGACCGAAAATAGGACGTTTGCGACCAAAAACGGCGGGAAAATCCGAAAATAAAACTCTCGCAAACTAAACCTGAAAGGGTGATAACAATGAAATTCAAAAGATTTGACGTGCTGATAGTCGGCACGGGCATTTCGGGCATTTATGCCGCGCTGAACCTCTCCCCCGACCTGAGGATACTTATGCTGTCAAAGCGCGAGCTCACGCTTTGTAACTCCGCGCTGGCGCAGGGCGGAGTGGCTGCCGTTATGGACAAGGACAACGACGACAGCGAGCTCCATATCAAGGACACGCTTATCGCGGGGCAGTACAAAAACAACCTCGACAACGTGAAGATCCTCGTTGAGCAGGGTCCGCGCGATGTTGAACGTCTTGTCGAAAAGTACGGCGTGGACTTCGACCGCAACGAGGACGGCTCTCTCGCCCTCACGCTCGAGGGCGGGCACTCGCGGCGGCGTATCGCTCATCACAAGGACACTACGGGATTCGAAATCGAGACCGCGCTTATCGGACAAGTCCAGAAGCTCACAAACGTAAGCGTTATCAACAATTCCGTGCTATGCCGCCTGGAACGCGAAAACGGTATGTTCTTCGCGGACGTTATTGTCGACAACGTTGAAGGCGGCAGGAGGGATCATGAGTATTACTGCGCGGAGCACGCGATACTCGCGACGGGCGGCATCGGACGGGTCTACGATTTCACGACGAATTCCGCGATAGCCACCGGAGACGGTATTCAGCTTGCATATAATCTCGGCGCTGAAATAAAGAACCTCAGCTACGTTCAGTTCCACCCCACAGCCTTTGCGGATAAGGAGAACCACGAGTGTTTTCTTATTTCGGAAGCGGTGCGCGGAGAGGGCGCTTATCTGCTGAATTGCCGCAAGGAGCGCTTTATGCCGCGCTATGAACCCGAACGCAAGGAGCTTGCCCCGCGCGACGTCGTCTCCAAATGCATTATCGAGGAGCAGAAGGCGACGGGTTCGGACGAGTTCTGGCTCGACATATCGCATAAGGACGCGGATTTCGTTAAGAACCATTTTCCGATGATATACAACAAGGTGCTCGAAAAGGGCTATGATATGACGAAAGAGCCAATTCCCATCTACCCCTGCCAGCACTATCTTATGGGCGGTATAAACGTTGACGGCAAGGGAGCAACGAACATCAAAGGTCTGTACGCGGCGGGAGAATGCTCGCACACGGGCGTTCACGGCGCGAACAGGCTCGCATCAAACTCGCTTCTGGAGGCGCTGGTGTTCTCGCGGCTTATCGCGGAGGACATCAACGCGCTTCCGCGCACGCGCGACGACCGCGGCGAGGTCGAATACCCCATGAGTTCCCCCGAAGGCAAGGATTTCCCAAGCGGTATCCGCACGGAAGTCCGCCGCATAATGCAAAAGGCTTATTTCGTCCACCCGGACTACAAAGAGGCGGAAAAGGGCTTAAAGCGCGTCACGGAGCTCAAAGCCGCGCTTGAAAACGGCGGCTGCGCCGTAACGCCCGAGTTCGTGGAAACGAAATCGATAGTAACCTGCGCTTATATAATCCTCAAAGAGGTTATGGAAAGGAAGAATGAAACATGAATTTGCTCCCGTTTTATATTGATGACCTTATCAAAACGGCGCTCTCCGAGGACATCAACTACATAGACAGCACGACAGACCTGCTGATCGACGAAAACAGCTATTCGAGCGCGTATCTTATCGCAAAGGACGACGGCGTTCTTTGCGGCGCGGAGGTCGCGGCAAGGGTATTCACGCTGCTCGACCCCGAGATAGACGTAAAGTTTCTTGTAAACGAGGGCTCGCGGATATCCAGGGGGCAGAAAATAGCCACGATAGACGGCAGAACGCGCCCCATGCTCAAGGCGGAGCGCACCGCTCTCAACCTTCTCCAGCACATGAGCGGTATCGCGAGCTACACGAGAAAGTGCGTTGACGCGATCGAAGGCACAAAGGCTTCCATAGCCGACACCCGGAAAACGCTCCCGGGGCTTCGTCCGATACAAAAGTACGCCGTGACAGTCGGCGGCGGACGAAATCACCGCTACAATCTCACGGACGCGGCTATGCTAAAGGATAACCACATCGACGCTTACGGCTCGATAACGGGCGCTGTAAACGCGCTTCGGAGCAAGGCGGGGCACATGCTTCAGATAGAGGTGGAGGCGCGGACTATTGAGGACGTCAAGGAGGCTCTCGCCTGCGGAGTAAACGTCATCATGCTCGATAATATGAGCCCCGCCGAGATGAAGCAGGCGTGCGAGCTCGTTGACGGCAAGTCGAAAACGGAGGCTTCGGGAAACGTCACGCTCGACAATATCCGCGAGGTCGCGGAGAGCGGCGTTGATATAATCAGTCTTGGAGCGCTTACTCACTCCGTGAAGGCGTTCGATATTTCAATGAAATGGGGGTAAGAAAATGGAAGAAATAGAATTCAGATACGATACGCAATTGCTGCTTGATGTAACGGAGCCGTCCGAGGACATAGAGGACGAGCTCGACGAATATATCCGCACGCATTTCAAGGGAGACAGCCTTCTCGTCATCGCGGACGAGGACGACAACGGCGTTACCACCGCAAAGCTCCACTTCCACACCAACGAGCCGTGGCTTATTCTCGAATACTGCCGCACGCTCGGGGAGATATACGATATCGTTGTGGAGGATATGGTGCGGCAGTCAAGAGGTCAAAAAGGATAAGAAAACGCGATTTCCCGCGAATACTGAAAATAAACAAAAATAAAGGCTGCGCGTGGTGCGCAGCCTTTGCTTTCTTTGGCAGGTTTTTATGCAACGCCTGTGTTAGCGGCGATAATGAACCAAGGGTTCTCATCGTCCATAACGATATCGGTGTTGTCCTCTTTGATGAACGTTACGTTCTCAAAACGGTTGTCCTGCTCTTCTAAAAGTATCTCTTTGTTTTCCATAATAATTGCTCCTTTCTTGAGCTATGTTGTTCTACACGGAGGCTTTGTATTTTTATATTGTTTTGCCTCACACCTATACTATAGCAAGAAATCCCGGAAATGTCAATAGTTTTGGAGCAATTTCGTAGGTTTAAAAAATATTGCATAAAAACGGTCGAGAATTTTTGTGCAACATTCACAAGCATTATAGCGCGTTTTTCACTTAAAGAACACAAAAAAGCCGCGCGAAGCGCGGCTTGTGGGATATAGGTTTATCGACAATTTGGGTGACGTGTGCAAACGCCGCCGTCGTTTGCGTGGATTTTCACCAAACGAAAACTCCGTCGCGTAGTTCCACCTTAAAATCCCAAGGCTTATTGAACTTTTCCGAATCAATAGTGTAGATCCATTAAGCATTACCATATCTCTTTGCTGTCGCCAATCAGCATTTTTTTGATGTATGAATTTATCTCATCTTCATTTAATCCTTGTGCTATCAACGGTTTGATCACTTCGCGGCTTTCTCTTGTATGCGGCAGCTCGGACGCAAGTCTAATGGCTTTATCAGTTCTCCCACATTTCAGATATAAAAAGCAAAGCACAGCGCGCGAGGTTGACTTTTGCTTTTCATTAACGGATATAGGCAGTCCTCTTTCCATCAACTCAACAGCCTCCTCGGATCTGCCTTGTAACGCCAATACGCCCGCCAATCCCAAAATCATTCCCGGCTTGTTTGGGTAAATAAGCAGCGCGTTGCGGTATACTTTTTCAGCCGAATCGTAGTCACCGCTCCGCTCATATTCCGCCGCCGCTTTGTGAATATTAAAGCGTGTCTTTTCCGCGCGTATGCTATCCATACCTATAAGCAGATCAACACTTGTTTCAAATATGTTTGCCAAAGCGGGCAGGAAGGTAATATCGGGGTAGCACTCGCCGCGTTCCCATTTTGAAACGCTCTGCGGCGTTATGCCCAAATACTCCGCAATATCCTCCTGAGTAAGGTTTTTCATAACACGGTACTTTTTCAGGTTTTCGGTCAAATATAACATAACAATTCTCCTTTGCATTTTAGTTTACTTATACTAATTCACCATCAAAGTGTTGACAAAAAACAAGCTGCGGCTTGAATAAATTGCACACAAATAAGTCAATACGTTGTTCGTGAATTACTATTACATTATAGCAGAATATCAACACGATTTCAATAACGCATTTGTTTATACTGGTTCAACTTTTAAAAAAATAATTCAACCGGGCTCCTGTTTGAAAACCTTCACCAAGCCCCTTGATGAAGGACCTTTTCTGCAAAACGATAGGGCGGCGTGTGGAAACGTCGCCCCTACTGTTTCTCATAACCGCTCGATCAAAGCTCCGCAATGACCTCGACCTCGACCAAAGCTCCCTTGGGTATCTGCAAGCCGCCGACGCAGGAACGCGCGGGCTTCGTGGTGAAATACTCCGCGTAGACCGCGTTGAACGCCGCGAAATCGCCGATGTCCTTCAAGTAGCAGTTGGTCTTGACCACCTTTTCAAGCGACGTTCCCGCCGCCTCGAGCACTGCCTTGAGATTCTCGCAGACGCGCTTGGTCTGCTCCTCGATACCGCCGGAAACAAGCTCGCCGATCGCGGGGTCGATCGGTATCTGCCCCGATGTGAATACCTTATCCCCCGTTATCTTCGCCTGCGTGTAAGGTCCTATCGCCTGCGGCGCTTTGTCTGTGTGTACGTCTTTCATAGTAAACTCCTTTCAAATTCAAGGCTGCTTATCGTTTCCTTGGAAACACAGCCTGTAATGCTCGTTGATGTCTATCGCGCGGACGTCGTGCGGCTGGGTATTGAATTCCGCGCTCCACTGCGGCGGAAGAATGTGCAGAACCTCATTGAACCCGACGTTCATTGCGCGGAGAGCTTCGTACTCTTCGGGCGAAAACTGTCCGTAAAAATCCTCAAGATCGCTGTTCCTCAAAAACTCGAAAAACTGCGACAGCTTTATCTCCATATCCTCGAACTCCAAAGTATCGGGAGCGAAGTAGATCATATTCCCGATACATTCGGGGAACAGCCCCGTATTCAGCGCGAATATGCCGCCGAAAATATCATCGCCGAGAATGACCGCTCCCGCGCTGCCAAACTTGACATTAAACAAATTTATATCGCGGAATTGCGGATCGCGGTTGCTGCCGAGCAGACGAACAACGCCGTTTACGACAACGCCGCCGCTCTCGTTTATGAGCAGTCCGAAGCTTGTTGACTTGTCCGCTTGATAATACTCCGCGTTGATCCTGGCGCAAGGTTCGTCAACGGGAATTATCTCAACGTGATTTTTGCCGTTTAAAAGCATATCTCCAAGCTCCATAAAAACTCCTTTCAAAATCCATTGTACCTCAGTTCTTTCATATCATTGAACACAAAGCCGGGCTCTTTGCGGAAGAATATCTTCGGCTTGAAGCTCTCCTTATCTGCGCAGACGAAATTGAACGTTATCAGATAATAATGCCACACGGGACAATCCCAAAAGCCGGACCTGTCGTTGTACACTATCCGTCCGCTTTTGCCGTTCGTGAGCGTGAACTTGCTTTTTATGTAACCCCGCTGCTTTTTATCCGTGTAGAGTATTTCGTAGCCGTTTTCCGCACGTTTTACAAATATCCGATCGCCGAAATGATCCGGGGCGAATTTTCCCGTAAACAGCGCTTTCTCGCCGAGTATCTTAACTTTGTTCCGATGCTCGCGCATACCCTCGGGCGACTGAAACAGATCAACCTTATTGAATAAGATCTCGTCCGTGATATCCGCCTTGTCAAACTCAACGGGTAAAAACCTCACCGACCGCCGAACGTTTGCCGCGTTGGCATTGCGCACGGCTTTGGTGTATACCAGAACTATTTCCTGAACAAACAGCATTACGCGTTATCCACGACCTTAAAGCCCGCGTCTTTTAATGCGCTTCTTATCTGCTCCAGATGCTCGAAATTGCGCGTTTCGAGCTGTATGCGCAAAAAGCAGCCGTTGACGTTCGCGTTAGCGTCCGCGCGCTCGTGGTGAACTCCGGTGACATTTCCGCCAAGATCGGCGATTATCTTAGAAACGCCCACGAGCTGTCCGGGCTTGTCCACGAGCTCGATCGTAAGCAGAGAAGCCCTGCCGCTCTTTACAAGACCGCGGTGAATAACCCTGTTAAGTATAGTAACGTCGATGTTTCCGCCCGAAACAAGGCATACCACCTTCTTGCCCTTTACGGGTATCTTGTCAAACATCACAGCCGCCACGGATACCGCGCCCGCACCCTCTGCAATAAGCTTCTGCTGCTCGATGAGCGAGAGTATCGCACCGGATATCTCGTCCTCGGTAACGGTGACTATCTCGTCAACATACTTGCTCACCAACTCGAACGTGTTCTCGCCCGGCTCTTTTACGGCGATACCGTCCGCGATAGTCGCAACGCTGTCCAGCCGCTCTATCTTGCCGTCCTTTATAGACTTGTACATAGACGGCGCGCCCGCCGCCTGCACTCCGTACACCTTGATATTCGGGTTCAGCGACTTTATCGTGAACGCCACGCCCGATATGAGCCCGCCGCCGCCGACAGGCACGACAACCGCGTCCATTTCGGGGAGCTGTTCGAGAAGCTCAAGACCTATTGTTCCCTGTCCCGCGATAACGTTCTCGTCGTCAAACGGGTGAATAAACGTATATCCCTTCTCGTCTCTCAATTGGAGCGCCTTGTTGTACGCGTCATCGTACACTCCCGGGACAAGGCACACCTCCGCGCCGTAGCCCTTCGTAGCCTCCACCTTCGATATGGGCGCGCCGTCCGGCAAACAGATAAGGCTCTTTATCCCCGCCTTTGTCGCCGCGAGAGCGACGCCCTGCGCGTGATTTCCCGCGGAGCACGCGATAACGCCCTTTTTCTTCTCCTCCTCGGAAAGCGTGGAGATCTTATAATACGCGCCTCTCACCTTAAACGAGCCCGTTACCTGCAAGTTTTCCGTTTTCAGGTACACGTCCGCGTCGGGATTTATTTTCGGCGCCTTTATGAGATCGGTTGTCCGCGCGATCTCTTTAAGCACATGGCTTGCCTTATAAACAGTATCTAATGTAAGCATTTCTTCCTCCTAATTTAAAAGCAAAAAGCTCGCACCGCGCGGACTTCGTCCGCGCTAGCCAAGCCACATTGCCTACACTCCGCTTCGCTCCGTTACGGCAATGCGGCTTGCTTGCGACTTTTTGCACTCGCTCCTGTTTGCTGCCGTGTTTTTAACGCGGCTTATTCGCCGGGCTTCTCGAGCGGGGTCATGGGCTGCTCGGAACGGATACTGTTCATAGAGCCGTTTATGCTCGAACGCAATACCTTGATATTATTTATATCACCCGCCAGCAAATTCTCGATACGCGAGAGCATCTTATCCGCGAACTCGTTCGTTGAAACGCGCAGATCGCTCGAACGGTTCTGCGCCTGAGAGATTATCTCCGTTGAGCGCCTTCTCGCTTCCTTCATCACGTCGCTCGACTCTATAAGCTCCTCGCGCCGCTGCTCCGCCTTGCGGATTATCATTTCCGCTTCCCGCTTTGCGTCCGCTATTATATTGTTTTTGTCCTGAACGACGTTCTGCGCCTGCTTTATCTCCGCGGGCAGCGAAATTCTTATATCCGCCACAAGCTCCGCGACCTTATCCACGTCTATCATGCTCTTCTTTCCGAACGGAACGCGCATAGCTCCTTGTATCAAGTCCTCAAGGCTGTCTATGATGTCCTCGATAGCATAACTGTTTTCCATATATCCTCCTGATTTAAATTTAAAATTTGCGGACTGCGCTAGCCGAGCTGCATTGCCTCCGCTTCGCTGCGGCAATGCAGCTTGCTTTCGCAAATTTTACTTATCTCCGTTTTGTTTACTGTTTTATAACGCTGCTTTTTTGCGCCGTCCTTACGCTGATTGTTTAATTATGTTACTTTAACGCACCCCTTTACGTTGACTGTCTCGTTTTATTTTAATTTTAAATTTGCGAACCGCGCACAAAGCTTCGCTTTGTGCGCTAGCCGAGCGATGTCACGCATTCTCCGCTCCGCTTCGTTCCGCTCCGAATGCGCAACATCACTCGCTTTCGCAAATTTTACTTGTCGCCGTTTTGTTTACTGTTTTATGACGTCGCTTTTATGCGTTCCGCAAAAATATTCCGCTACCCGCCCTGCCGTTCGGCGGCTTCACGGCGCTTTCGCGCAAACTCTCCTGTAAGCTTGCGGCTTATCTCCTCATGTATCACGGCGGGCACATACTTCGACAGGTCTCCGCCGAACATCGCCACCTGCTTTACCATGCTCGACGATATGAATGTTGTGTTCGCGGAAGCCGGTATAAACACCGTCTCCGCCCGCGGGTTCAGATCCTTGTTCGTGTGCGCCATCTGGAACTCGTACTCGAAATCCGACGTCGCCCTGAGCCCCTTCACTATAACATCAACGTCGTGCTTCTTAAAATAATCGGCAAGCAATCCGTCATAGCTGTCTATCTCAATATTCCTTATCCCCTCCGTCGCCTGCGACAGCAGCTTCACTCGCTCCGGGATCGTAAAGCTGTAACCCTTCAGCGGATTTATCAGCACCACCACAATAAGCCTGTCGAACATCATCGAAGCTCTTTGTATTATATCCAAATGTCCGTTTGTTACGGGATCGAAACTTCCCGGATAAATAGCAGTCTTCACTTTCTACTCCTTAATTACTTTGATTTAAATTTCATAATCATAAAATTTATGCAAACCTGGTGCGCGGCTATTATTTAACGCCCCTAAACTCTTCGATTGTTATATTGCTTTGAGCTCAAAGCAACGCACTTACTCATCATCAGCCGCCGGCTGCCTGTAAATACTCACGCTTGTCCCGCCGTGACGGAGCAGCTTCACGAGCTCCCAGCCGCTCTCGTTCTTGGGCAGAACACACTCCTTCTCGTGCTCGCAGAGTATCACCCCGCCGTCGTTCATCTTCGGGATAAGCAGCGGCAGCGCCTTTTGGATCAGCTTGCGCTCATACGGCGGATCAAGCAGCACTATGTCAAACTTCACCTTCGCGGACTTCAAAAACGCCGAAAACGGCATATTCACTATATGTGCCTTGTCCGTGAACCCCGTATGCTCCACGTTCTTCCTCACTGTGCCTATCGACTGCGCCGCGCTGTCCGCGAACCAGCACTCCGCCGCTCCGCGCGAAAGCGCCTCTATGCCGAGCTGCCCGCTGCCCGCAAACAGATCGAGCACCACTCTGCCCTCTATCTCAAACTGTATTGCGCTGAATATCGCTTCCTTCACACGATCCGTCGTCGGACGAACCAAGTCCGCGCCCTCCACCGTGATAAGTTTGCGCCCTCTCGCGCTCCCCGTTATAACTCTCATTTCAGAACCTTTCCTGTATAAACTCGTACAGCTCCCGCGCCTTTTCCGCGCTCACCTTCGCCGCCTTTTGCAGTTTCTCGGGACTTGCCGCCTTCATATTCGCCTTTGTCTTGAACTCTTTAAGAAGCGCGCGTGCCTTCGCCTCGCCTATTCCCTTCACCTCGGTGAGCTCAAGCGAGTATGTTTTCTGCTTGTGCTTCACCCTCTGAAACGTTATCGAGAACCTATGCACCTCGTCCTGTATGTTCGTCAGCAGAGCGAACAGCGCTTTGTTGGACTTAATCTCTATCTCACCGCCCGCCTTTGCTATGGCGCGTGTGCGGTGACGGCTGTCCTTCACAAGTCCGAACAGCGGAACGTCCACTTTAAGCTCCTCCATGACCTCCGAAACCGCGCTTATATGTCCTCTGCCGCCGTCGAGCAGTATCAGATCGGGCAGAGGCGCGAAGCTCTCGTCGCCCTCCAGATACCGCGTTAAGCGCCGCCGCAGGACTTCCTGCATACACGCGTAGTCGTTCTGACCGTCAACGGTCTTTATCGCAAATTTCCTGTACCCCGCCTTGAACGGTCTGCCGTTGCGGTAAACTATCATGCCGCCGACGACCCCGGTCTCACCGAAGTTGGAAATATCGTAGCTTTCAATAATATTCGGCGTTTTTTCGAGACCGAGAAGCGCCTTCAGATCCTCCAGCGCCCGTATCTCCCTCGCCGTTCTCCCGACCCGGAGAGCCAGATACTCGCCCGCGTTCTTCTTCGCGAGCAGCACCTGCGCCATTCCGTCGCCGCGATGCGGTATCACGAACTTCACCGCGCGGTTCGTCTGTCCGCGCAGAAGCTCTTCCAGAAGCTCCCGCTCCTCAAACTCCTCGTCAACGTATATCTCCTTGGGGATATCCTCTTGCTTTGTGTAATAGCTCAGCAGGAAATCGCGGCGCATCTCGCTTTCGGCGTACTCCTCGCCGACAAAGAAGTTCTCCTTGTCCACGAGCCGCCCGCCGCGGTACTTTATCACGGCGAAGCTCGCCTGCCCGACGTTCACCGCCATTCCCACAATATCGTACTCCTGCTTGTAGTCCAATATCTTCTGCTGCGCGGTAAGGCGCGTTATCGCGGCTATTCTGTCGCGCAGCCTTGCCGCCTTCTCGAACTCGAGAGCCTCCGCCGCCTGCTCCATTTGGCGCTCCAGCTCCTCAACGGAGGTCTTGCTGCCGTCCTCGAGATACTTCAGCGCCTCGGCGATTATCTTCTTATATTCCTCCGACGGTATCTTACCCTCGCAAACGCCCATACACCGCTTTATGTGATGATTAAGGCAGGGGCGCTCCTTGTTAAAATCCCGCGGGAACTTCTTCTTGCAGGTCGGCAGACAAAAAATAGTATTTGCCTCCTCCACCGCCTGCTTCACGGTGAACCCGCTTGTGAAGGGGCCTATATAATCCGCGTTCTTATCGCTGTTATTGAGCGTATAGGTTATCCGCGGATAATCCTCGCGCGTCACCTTGATATAATTATACCCCTTGTCATCCTTAAGCAATATGTTATACTTAGGCTGATGGAGCTTAATAAGGCTGCATTCCAGCACCAACGCGTCAAGCTCCGACTGCGTAACGATAAACTCGAAATCGTGGATATGCTCCACGAGCTTTATCGTTTTCGCGGTATGCTGGGAATTCGACCGGAAATAGCTTGTAACCCTGTTTTTCAGAGCCTTTGCCTTCCCCACATATATTATCTTTCCATCGGCGTTCTTCATCAGATACACGCCGGGCTCCAAAGGCAGGTGGTTTGCCTTATCGCGGAGAAATTCAATTCTATCGTTCATGATTAAATTTAAATGCTCTCTTGCCGCGTGCCTGTAATAATTTTAAAGTGATTTCCAAACACGCCTGCGAGAAACGAAAAAACGCCCCTCACTACTCCAATTATATATTTTACCACATTTTCTCCCAAATTACAAGGGGTATTTCATTTTTCCTATTGAAAATTTCGCGAATTTATGTTACAATAATCCAAGTAATAAGCAAAGAAAAGAGACATCACAAATGCAGACGAAAAAACTCACATTTTTGAACGGACTGAACGACGGTATCCCGATAGCCCTCGGCTATCTCTCCGTGGCGTTCACATTCGGGATAACGGCAGTCGGAGCGGGAATACCGCCGATCGCCGCTATACTTATCTCGGTCACGAACGTTACAAGTGCGGGGCAGGTCGCGGGGATCGGAATAATCGCGGCGGGCGGAGGGTTCGCGGAAATGGCGGCGGCGCAGCTCGTCATCAATTTGCGGTATTCGCTGATGAGCCTTTCGCTCTCCCAAAAGCTGGATAGCCGGTTTACGATGTTCAACCGCGTGACCGCCGCTTTCTGCGTAACCGACGAGGTGTTCGCGGTGGCTTCTGGACAAGCAGGAGAGCTCCCCGCCAAGTACATCTACGGTCTGGAGCTCCTGCCGTTCGTGTTCTGGAGCGGCGGCACGGCTATCGGAGCGCTTTTGGGCTCTATACTCCCGGATATGATAAAATCCGCGCTCGGTATCGCTATTTACGGAATGTTCCTCGCGATAATAATACCGCCGGCCAAAAAGAGCCGCGGCGTACTTTTCACTATACTGTTCGGAGCGGCTTTGAGCTCCGTGCTCGCAAACTTCCCCGCTGTCTCAAGCGGCGTTTCCATTATTATATGCGCCGTCGCGGCGGCAGCTTTGGGAGCGCTCCTGTTCCCGAGAAAAGAGGAGGCTGCCGCAAATGAGTGAAACGGCTTATCTTTTCGGCAGCGTCGCCGTTATGGCTTTGGTGACATATCTTGTGAGAATGCTGCCGCTCGCGCTGTTCCGTAAGAAAATAACCAATAAATTCGTGCTCGATCTTTTGTACTATGTTCCCTACGCGGTGCTCGCCGCGATGACCGTGCCCGCGGTCTTTTCGAGCTCCAACTCGCTTTTGAGCGCGGCTGCGGGGTTTATCGTGGCGGTGGTGCTGTCGTTCTTCGAGCGCGGGCTGCTGCTTACCGCGGTGTGCGCGTGCGGCGGAGTTTTTGTTGTGGAGCTTATTCAAAGACTTATCGGAGGTTAATTATGATAGACATCAAAAAAGAACTCATAAAATCCGCACGGAACTCTATCCGCCTTGAAATAGGCGGCGCTGCCGGGCAAACGCCCGGCGGGACGAGGTTCGGCGGCGCGCCGGATGTTCCACCGGACTTCAAATGGGCTCGTTACAAGGGTGAAAGCACACTCACCGACGAGGTGAAGTCGCGCCCCCTCTCATTTCTCGCGCAATTCGATCTGGAGGAGCTCGCGCCGTTCGACAAGGATAATTTGCTCCCGAAAACGGGCTTGCTTTCGTTCTTCTACGATCTCGAAACGATGAAGTGGGGCTACGACCCCGACGACAAGGGGTGTGCTAAGGTCTGCTGGTTCCCCGATAAAAGCGTTCTTCACAGAGCCGAGTTTCCCGATGACTTAGGTGTCAATGCCATTGATTTTGACTGCCGTCTGCCCGCTCTGCGTATCGCTGCAAAGTCCGAAACATCATACCAAAGCTACAGCGACTTCCTGCTTCAGCGCGAGAAGCTCATCGAGAATTGGGAGGACTTTGAAGCCGCGGAGAAAAGCCTCGGCATAAATACCGAAGTCGACGAAAATACCTCAAAGCTGCTCGGCTGGGCAAACCCCATTCAGGGGAATATGACAATGGAGTGCGAGTTGGTGTCGCGCGGATATTATGTCGGCGATCGGGATGCCATGGAAAGGATACCCGCGCTCGACAAACAGGAAGCGGAGCAGTGGTCGGCTGAGGACTGGCTGCTGCTGTTTCAGCTCGACACGGTGCAAAGCGGAGATTTCGAGCTGATGTTCGGAGACTGCGGAAGAATTTACTTCTATATCCGCCGCGACGATCTCGCCGCGCGGAATTTCAACGATGTGTGGCTCGTTCTGCAATGCGGTTAAAGGAGAATAAAAATGAAGCTGATGTTTGCGTCCGATATTCACGGAAGCGCACTGTGGTGCGAAAAAATGCTTATGGCTTTTGAAGCGGAGAAGCCCGAAAAGCTCTGTCTGCTCGGAGACATTCTGTATCACGGACCGAGAAACGATCTCCCCGAGGGTCACGCGCCCAAAGAAGTAATAAAGCTCCTCAATCCGCTTAAAAACTCGCTGATATGCGTGCGCGGAAACTGCGACACCGAGGTCGATCAGATGGTGCTCGAGTTCCCCGTGCTCGCGGAATACGCCCTGCTCTATGCCGACGGCGTTGAGATGTTCCTTACCCACGGACATCATCATAATCCGCAAACGCTGCCCACTCTTCCCAAGGGCGCGGTAATGATAAACGGGCACACGCACGTTCCCAAAGCGGAGCTTATTGAAGGGATACACTGCCTGAACTGCGGCTCGGCGGCGCTCCCGAAAGAAAACACCCCGCACTGCTGTCTTATTTACGAAAACGGAGTTTTCCAATGGAAAGAGCTCGGCGGAGACGTATTTTCGGAGTACAGGATATACTAAAAAATAAAAGAGCCTCGGGGCGCTCCCGAGGCTCTTCTTCATTTAACTGTACAGCGAAACTTTATACGCATAGCTTGACGTCATCTGATGCCACGGCAGATAATCCGTGGGATTTAGGAAATCGTTGCCGACGCTCACGCCGAAATGACAATGCGGTCCGTAGGTTCTTCCCGTCATACCGACATTCGCTATCATGTCGCCCGCGGTGACGCGCTGTCCCGCATAAACATACAGCTCGTTGTTATGGTAGTAGTAGGTGGTAAACCCGCTGTCACCCTGAATAACGATGTAGTTGCCGCGATCATCATAATTGCCGCCGTAAACCGCCGAAACGACATAACCGTTCTCCGCCGCGTAAACCGGCGTTCCGAGAGCCACGCTGATGTCCACGCCTCTGTGACCCGAATAACCGCCCTTCCACCATACGGGCTCGGAAAGAGTACCGCCGTCATAGCCGCCAACCGGCCACAACATCTTGCCGACATCTATATCCTGCCCCGGAGCGGTGGTGCTCGTGCGCGGCTTTGTTCCTATCGATATTACCTCCGTCACAGGCTCCTTCGTGACTTGTCTCGAGAGAATGCGGCGGTTTATCTCCACATCGTTTATGTAAGAGATGTTCGCCACAACGGCGCGTTCGCCGCGTTCGCCCAACACAAGCCTTCTCCTGTTGCCCGTGTACAGATAAGGATCGTTTTCATAAGTGATCTCATAATCGAATTCCTCTGTGTAATGAGCCTCGCGCGTTACCATTACCGTAAGGAACGGCTCCGCCGACGAGGTCTTGAGCTTGTCCCCCTCTTCGAACTTGTAGTAACCGTCAAATCCCGGGTTCAGCGCCGCGAGCTGCTCCTCGGTCATTCCCGTCTTTTCGAGAATATCGTCCATATCGTCGCCGTCCTGTATCGTGTAATACGACGCGTTTTTAGTATTGGAGGTGAACAGCCGTATTATGTCGTTCTCCTCGACAAAGCTGTCGGCAAGGTATGTACCCGAAACATAGTTTATCGTCTTGCTGAACTGAACGCTCTCGTTCACCTCGCCGGTGCGGTAGCTGTCGAGAATGCCGCTCATCGCCTTGTCAAGCGCTTCGTGCGAGGTAAGCGTGCCGTAATAGGCGTCTCCGAGATAGAGACCGAAGCCCTCTTTTACTTCCCTGCCGAGCAGCCGGAGTATCTTGTCCGCGACCTGATACTGATTGAGGATATTACTGTCTCCGATCACCTCGACCTCGTACACGGGCTCGAAGGTGAACACCTCGGTGCTGCTGCCGGTGTAGTTTATACGGTTCTGAACCATTTTCTCCGCCGTCGCGAAGGTGCTCTCGTCATTTATGTAGCCCACAAGATCGCCGTTTACGGTGAGCTTTAACGCATAGTTCTGATTATTTGCGTAAGACACGATGTTGATAAGGAAAACGCAGGAAACTATCGGAAGCCCCCAATTGACGGCGGTCGCCAGAAGTCCGCGCTTGCCAATTATCGTCCTGCCGAGTATCTTCATCCTTGCGCCGAAAGCGCCCCAGAAGCCCTTTTCGCTGCGCGCCGCGGCTATTTCCGCGGAGTTTATCTGTTTTACCTTGCGGCGGCGCTCAAACGGCGAGGAAAACAGCTCGCGAAGCCGCGCCCAAAGGTTGGCGAAAGGCTTTTTGATATACGGGAGCGCCCTGTACAGCGTCGCGACGACGTACAAAAAGCAGTACCCGATAAACTTTATCATCGTAAAGAAAACGTCCGCAAAATACTCGCCGAGCTTTGACATTGCGTCGAAAACGGTATCCCACAGCGTTTTGGATTGCGCCGCAGCCTCCGTTTTTTCCTCGGTAACGTTCATTTTTAACTCTCCTGTCCGAAAATATCAATTCTATAATGTCATGCGGAAAATTCCGCAGAAAATGTCACAAAGTAATTATAGCATACTTATTACAAAAATGCAACAATTTTGTAACCCTTTTGTAACCTTTTCGGAAAATTTCGTCAACTTGTCACAAAAAAACGGACAGCGCGGCGCGTTTTTTCACGAAAAAAGAGCGAAGCTATGTGCTCCGCTCTTTGTGTTATGCCAAACAATATTGCGAATTACTCCGCGAACTCGCTCTCAACAAGCTTTACGAGACCGTCGACTGCGAGCTGCTCGTCGGAACCGTCCGCAATAATACGGATCTGAGCGCCGCCAACGATACCGAGCGACAGGATACCGAGCAGGGACTTCGCGTTCACACGGCGCTCCTCCTTCTCCACCCAGATGGAAGACTTGTACTCGTTAGCCTTCTGAATAAAGAATGTAGCGGGTCTTGCGTGTAAACCTACCTGGTTTTTGACTTCAACGTCTTTCATGCACATAACAGCAACCTCCATATAATCTGTTTTGTTGAGAACTTTACCCGGAGCGGCGCTTTCGGGGCGTTTTTCCGAGCTCTCCCTCTTTTGCGTTTTTCTTTGTCTGCGCCTTTTGCCGCGGAACTTCGCCCGCGAATTTCAGAGAGAAGCCGGGGTGTATTCCGGATTCCCGCCGTATATGTTGATGTTTCCAATATCATTTTATCAATATATTGGATATTGAAATATGTCGGCGGCGCTTTCCTTCGTCTCTTGCTTACAGTATATCCTAAAATTTCGGTTTCGTCAACAGAGATTTAAAAATTTTCCGATTTTTGAAGCCAATTTCTGTTTTTTGCCGTATTTTGTACTAATCCGAGGCGTTGCAATTGTGAACCTTGCACAAAAAGTTTTCAACAATGTATTCAACATAAACATTAGTTTTCAACAAATCAGCTTAGCAGAGACGTCTAAACCTCTAAAAAACAGTCAATACTGCATTCAAGAAAATAAACTATAAGGAGAATTCTATGAAAAAAATACTTATCGTTTTTATGCTGCTTTTGGGGATCGTCGGCTTTACCGCGCTCGGCGCTTTCCGCACATTCTCGGAGGACTGCGAACGTGTGCGCGGCGAGGTTCTGCGGCTGCATATCCCCGCAAACTCCGACAGCGAGGAGGATCAAGCCGTAAAGCTCTTAGTACGCGACCAACTTCTTGAAGAGTTCGGCGCGACGCTCTCCGGCGGCAGTCTCGTTGAAGCGGAGGAAAAGGCGAGTGCGCTGCTCCCCGAGATAGAGCGCCGCGCGTGCGCGATACTCGCCGAAAACGGCTTTTCCTACGGCGCTAAGGCGGAGCTCGTAGAAATGCACTTCGATACCCACGAATACGACCGACTCATACTCCCCGCCGGACAATACAGGGCTCTGCGCGTCACGCTCGGGGAAGGCGCGGGGCGTAATTGGTGGTGCGTAATCTTCCCGCAGCTCTGCCTGCCCGCCGTCTCCAAGCCCGACCAAGCCGCCCAAAGCGTGCTCGATTCCTTCGGGAAACCCCAAAAGATAACGGTGAAGTTCGCCGTTTATGAATGGATCGAAAATATTTTTGGGTAAAATCCACAAAAAGTCGAGCTTCAATTGAACGAAATCTACAAACTTTCTAAAAAACAGAAAAAAGCCCTTTTCATATTCGGGATTTTGTGCTAAAATAGTAATAAGAATAATCCGAAAAAAGGCGGCGGTTTGTCAATAAAGACTGTCGTCAAGGCGCGTTATGCGCGGAGAGGGGAAATTATGTCAAAGATAATTGCGGTTACAGCCGGCAAGGGTGGCACGGGAAAATCCACCACTTCCGCGAACGTTGCAACGGGTCTGGCGCAGCTCGGGCACAAAACGCTGCTCGTCGAGCTGGACTTCGGTCTGCGGTGTCTTGATATTATGCTGGGGATAAAAGACAAAATAAAGCACGATATAGGCGAGTATCTCGAGGGCAGAATAGATATCCTGACCGCCACCACTAAGGTCGACAGGCTGGATAATCTGTTTCTGGTGTGCGCTACGAGAAACCCGTTTATCGATATCAACCCCGAAAAGATAATGAACGTGTGCGAGGAAATGCGCGAGCATTTCGAGTACATAATCATAGATACGGCGGGTATCGGAAGCTCGGTATTCAGCGTTATCAAGGCGGCGGATCTCATTTTGATGGTCACGACGCCCGACGCGGTGTGCGTGCGCGACGGTCAGATGCTGTCCGACTTCCTGTATGTCAAAAACTGCATAAATCAAAGGCTTGTCATAAACAAGGTAAGCCCGAATTTCAAAAACGAGGATATTTTGTACGATCTCGACGTTGTAATGGACACGGTGGGCATCCCGCTTATAGGCGTTGTGCCCGAAGACCCCAACATCAAGATCTGCGGCTCCAAGGGACTCGCTCTCCCGCCGCAGTGCGAGGGCTACAGAGCGTATTCTGCAATAGCGAAGCGTGTTGACGGACAGGATGTGCCGCTGTCTATCAAGATAGATTGACGCGGTTATATAGGAGGACATTTAAATGAACATTGCTCTCATCGCCCACGATTCCAAAAAGGAGCTTATGGTTCAGTTTTGTATCGCGTACTGCGGTATCCTAAGCAGATACAGCATTTGCGCCACGGGAACGACGGGAAAACTCGTGTCGGAGGCAACGGGTCTTCATATCCAGAGGTTTATGAGCGGCTCTCAGGGCGGAGATCAGCAGCTCGGGGCGAGCATAAGCTGCAACGAGGTCGACCTTCTGCTCTTCTTCCGCGACCCGCTTACAGCCAAGTCCAGCGAACCCAACGACATAAACATCCTGCGGCTCTGCGATGTGCATAACATACCGGTCGCCACCAACATAGCCACGGCGGAGGCGCTTATACACGCGCTCGAGCGCGGCGATCTGGATTGGCGCGAGTATATGCGCTGATCGGCAGGTATATTTGCCGATCGAAGGAGCGTCTTTGAATGAGGTATCGGTGCGCCTTATGAATGGGCGCACTTTACTTTTGCCGCAAGCTACGGAGGTGGACCGATGATAGAGACCTACGACGGCATCATTCTTGCCCGCCGCGAAATAGGCGAAAACGGCTGCTACATCGACGTGCTCACCGACGAAAAGGGGCTTATCGAGGCTTCGGCGCACGGCGTGAAGAAGATAAACAGCCCGCTGTTATCATCGGCGGCGCTGTTTTCCTACGCCACGTTTTCGTTCAGCCACAACAAAACGCGGTACACGGTGAACTCCGCGAGACCGAAATACAGCTTTCACAAGCTCGGAGAGGACATAGACAAGCTCGCGCTCGCCTCCTACTTCGCGCAGGCGGTGAGAGCGTGCACGCCGACGGAGCAAAACCAGCTTGAGGAGCGGCGCGGCAGCGTTGTGCGGTTTCTGGCGATCGCGCTTTTCGAGACGCTCCGCGCGGGCGAGGAACGCTCTCTCGAGGCGGTAAAAGCCGCGTTTGAGCTGCGTTACAGCATGATACTCGGGTTCGCGCCCGATCTTGTTGCGTGCCACAACTGCGGCAAATATGAATGTGAGCGCGGGATGCTCTTTCTTCCGCGAAAATCAAAGCTGGTCTGCGCGGAATGCTTTAACCCGGATTTTGAGGGAGAACGCGTTATGCTCCTGCCGGAAACGCTGTTCGCCATGCGGAACATCGTATTCTCGCCGCCGGAACGTTGTTTTAAATTCACCGTGAGAGAGCAGGCGGTGAAACAGCTCGCGGCGATCGCCGAAGATTACTTCCTGTACCGCGCGGAGCGGACGTTCACCGCGCTCGAATACTATAAAAAACTGAGAGGCGCTTTATGAATATATTTCCCGATCCCAAGCTTACTTCAAGCAAGCTTGACAATGTGAAGTCCGATATTGGGAGAATGTCGAATGGATAAACTCGGCATTATTTTCAGGAACAGAAAGCCCGTCTTTTCCAAGCTCGCCGGCTTCGGCTTTAAGAAAAGCGGCGCGGCATACAAATACACGCGAACTCTTACGGCAAGCGGCTTTGAAATGACCGTCACGATAAACAAAAGCGGAAAAATTTCGGCAAAGGTGACCGACCCCGATACGGGCGAATACACGCTCCATCTCACCGACAGCACGGGCAGCTTTGTGGGAGAAGTGCGAGCGGAATACGAGGAAACGCTGAACTCTATAGCCGACAACTGCTTTGAGCCCGACGTTTTCAAGGCGGAGCAGACAAAGCGGCTTACGGAATACGTCCGCGAAAAGTACGGACGTGAGCTTGAGTTCCTGTGGGAAAAGTTTTCGGGGAACGCGGTATGGCGGCGCGGGGACACGAACAAATGGTTCGCGGCGGTGCTGACGATATCGAGGCGCAAGCTGGGGCTTCCCTCGGACGAAACAGTTGAGATAATCGACCTGCGCCTGCCGCCCGAGGAAATGGCGGAGCTCGTTGACGGCAAGCGATATTTCGGCGGCTGGCACATGAACAAAAAGCATTGGTACACGATAATTCTGGACGGTTCTGTTTCATTTGAGGAGCTTAGCCGCCGTGTGGACGTTAGTTACTCGCTTGCGGTAAAATAGGAGGGCGTATGAAGCTGACTTTGAACAACAATGATACTATCTGCGTTAAAGACGGAAAGGTCGCGGTCGTTTTTGAGAACAAGGAATACTCTTTTGCAAAAGAAGAGATAGAATCGGCAATGATAATCACTACGGACAAAGGTCCGTTTTACGATGATATGTGCCTTGCGCTCCGCATTGACAGCGAAACGGCGGTTTTCATTATGTCGGAGCACCCGCAGTACGGCGATTTCCTGTTTAAGGAGCTCGCGGCGCTCATTCCCATTGATCATAAAAGAATAATCGACGCATCTGTTTGTACGGAAAACAATATATTCTTTATTTACAAACGAGATGATTTATGAGGTAGATCTATGAATAAATACTACAAAAAACTCGAGCTCGATAAAATACTGGAGCTTCTCGCGGAGCAGACGGTAAGCGACAACTGCCGCGAAGCCGCGCTTAAGCTGAAGCCGCAGACGGATTTTGAAACTATAACGCGCGAGCTTCAAAAAACCGACGACGCTTTCACGCTGTCCGCGAAGTTCGGAACGCCCGGCTTTCGGAAGATCAAGGACGTTTCGGGCAGCCTGAAACGAGCTCAAACCGGTTCCATGCTTTCGTTTCGGGAGCTGCTTGACACGGCGGCGGTATTGCGCGAAACGGCGGCACTGTGCGATTGGTACTCGCAATGCGAGAACATGGAAAACACGCTCGCGGAGTATTTTCGGGGGCTCGTTCCCGTAAAACCGCTTGAAAAGCGGATCTCCGAGAGCATCATATCGGAGGAGGAGATGTCGGACGCGGCAAGCGCGGAGCTTAGCTCCATTCGCCGCAGAATAGCGCGGCAGGGGCAGAATATCCGCGACAAGCTCGACGGAATGATAAAGAACAAAAACACGCGCGCGTACTTGCAGGACGCTATCGTCACGATGCGCGACGGAAGATATGTCGTGCCCGTGCGCAGCGAGCATAAAAGCGACGTACCCGGATTGGTTCACGACACGTCCGCTACCGGGCAGACGTTTTTTATAGAGCCTATGGAGGTCGTGGAGGCGAACAACGAGATACGCGTATTGAAGTCCCGCGAGCAGGCGGAGATAGAGCGCATAACGCGCAAGCTCTCCGCGCAGGTCGGCGAGAACGCCGAGGCTATCGCGGAGAATTTCAGGCTCTCGCAGATACTCGAGCTGTATTTCGCGAAAGCGAACCTCGGCGCGAAGATGAAGGCCGTTTCCGCGAAGGTCGTAAACGAACCCAAGGTGATACTGAACAACGCGCGGCACCCGCTTCTTGACCGCGATCTTGCCGTTCCGATAAGCGTGGAGATCGGCGAGAAATACGACTGCCTTATCATAACGGGACCGAACACGGGCGGCAAGACAGTCGCTATAAAAACCGTGGGACTTCTCACACTGATGACGCAGTGCGGGCTTATGATCCCCGCGGGAGACGGCTCGGTGATCGGCTGCTTCGAGCGGATATATGTGGACATCGGCGACGAGCAGTCGATAGAGCAGAGCCTTTCGACGTTCTCTTCACACATGACGAACGTGATAAAGATAATAGAGGCGGCGTACGAGAACTCGCTCGTGCTGATAGACGAGCTCGGAAGCGGCACCGATCCCGTGGAGGGAGCGGCGCTCGCGGTGTCGATACTCACGCAGTTGAAATCGTATCGGGCGAAGGTGCTCGCTACCACGCATTATCAGGAAGTAAAGATGTTCGCGCTGGAAACGGAGGGCGTGGAAAACGCCTCGTGCGAGTTCAACGTGGAAACGCTGAAGCCCACATATAGGCTGATAGTGGGAGTTCCCGGAAAGTCCAACGCGTTTGCGATCACAAAGAGGCTCGGTATGAGCGACTATGTGATCTCCCGCGCGGAGGAGCTCGTAAGCACAGAAAACCGCCGTTTCGAGCAGGTTATAGACAAACTCGAGCAGTCGCGTAAGGAGCTCGAACAAATGCGCGAGAGCATGGCACTCTCGGAGCGCAACGCGAAGCTCACGGAAAGCGAGCTCAAGCAAAAGCTCTCCGAATTGGAAATGCAAAAGGAAAAGGAGCTCGAAAACGCTAGGCAAAGGGCGATGTCGATAATCGAACAGACAAGAACGCAGGCGAACCTTTTACTTAACGAGCTTGAGGAGCTCAAAAAGCAAAAGGACAAGGAAGCTCTGCGAAAGGGCTTGTCGGATGCGAAAGGCAAGGTCTCCGGGAAGCTCAACAGAATGCAGGACGACGCGAACCCCGTTATCGAGCGGAAAGCGGAGAACTATGTGCCGCCGCGCCCGTTCAAGCAGGGCGACATGGTGCGGCTCGCGGACACGAACCGCGAGGGCAAGCTTTTGACATTGCCGAACGTAAAGGGAGAATGCCGCGTTCAGGTGGGCTCGATGACCGTAAAGACCGACTCCGCGAACCTGAGGCTTATAGAAAAAGAGCCGTCGAAAAAGCAGCCGGTTCCTTCCGGAAAGATCAAGAAGTCGCTGACCTCGAACGCCACGCGCCGCGGCGGAATGGAGCTCGACATACGCGGCTGCATGGGCGACGAGGGCGTAATGCAGATGGAAATGTTCCTTGACGGCGCAATACTGTCGGGCTTAAGTCAAGTTGTGATCATTCACGGAAAAGGCACGGGGGCGCTCAGGGAAGCGGTTCATGCGGCGCTGAAGCGCAATCCGCGCGTGAAGAGCTTCCGTCTCGGCGCTTACGGAGAGGGCGAAGCCGGAGTTACCGTTGTGGAGCTCGCGTAAAACAACACTTGACAATTTCCGTCATATATGGTAAAATATAATTGTATTCAGCCTGTAATTTTAAGCGGTTCTCCCCGCCGCAGGCGGGGAGAACCGCAAGTATATATACGGATCGTATATTATTTTCGCCTTTTTGTTTTAAGGAGTGAAGCTATGATAATCGTAAATGTCGAAAAGCTCCGCGAGGGCATGCAGCTCGCCGAAAATGTCTGCACCACGACCGCGAAGGAATACAAGGTGCTCATAAAAAGGGGCGTGTTCCTGTCGTCGCAGATGATAGCGATGATAAAAGAAAAGGGCATAAAATCCGTAAAGATTGTAACGGGCGGTCTCGAGGAAGCGGCAACGATGGAAGCTCCCTCAAAGGCTGAGCTCGAGGAAAAGCGCAACGAGCGCATTTCGCGCGCTCTCACCGATCTCGACGAGATATTCGATTGCAACGAGGAAATAAAGGAGCTCTCGCAGGCTGCCGTTCAGAAGGTCGACAACATAGCCGACGATATCATTCACGACATCGCCAACGACACATCGTTCCTCGGCAACCAGATGATAGCGCTCCAGAACTACGACGACTATACCTACAAGCACTGTCTTCGCGTTGCTATGATGGCGGCTTCGGTAAGCGCGGAGCTCGGCATGAGCGACGAAGAGACCAAAGAGGTCGTCGTTTCGGGACTGCTGCACGATATCGGCAAGTCCAACATAGATCACGATATAATCATAAAGCCGGGCAAGCTCACCGACGAGGAGTTCGCCGAGATAAAGCGTCACCCGCTGATAGGCTACAATATCCTCAAAAACAGCGGCGAATACAACTCCAACATAATGTCCGGCGTACTCTTCCACCAGGAAAAGTACGACGGCACGGGATATCCCACGGGGCTTGTCGGGGAAAAGATACCGCTCATCGCGCGTATCCTCACGGTCTGCGACGTTTTTGACGCGCTGACCTCCAACCGTCCTTACAGAACACCGTGGTCTGTTGCGGAAACGGAGGAATACATACTCGGCGGCAGCGGACAGCACTTCGATCTTGAAGTGACGCGGGCGTTCCTGCGCGCGTTCAACCCATATCCGATAGGGACGATGGTGGAGCTCTCGGACAAGAGATACGGCGTTGTGATAAAGCACAACGAAAACGTGCTTCGCCCGGTGGTGCGTATCATGGGCAAGTTCGCTGGAGAGGAGCTCGATCTGATGAACGATTTCAGGTTCCTTACCATTTCCGTTACGGGGCTTTATAACGGAGAGGTGTTTTCACAATAAAATCACTGAGTGGAGGTGATGGAATAGGTGAGGACATACGGAAAGTATATTGTATCCGTGGTTGCGGTATCGGTGGGATCGTATATTCTGCAATTGATATGGATTCATATTGTAGAACCTATTATGAAAGCCTGCGGAGTGATGTATAATGGTATTATGCCTACTGGTGGTATAATTAGTGGATTAGCCATTATATTTATAAATGTTTCAGGGGCAGTAGTTTTGGGAATTTTATATAATGGCAGTATCCCGATATGGCTATGCCTGTTTTATAATGTGTTATATACGGCATTCCTGCTAATATACAGTCCCGGGAGAATAGAATTCAGTCTTTCCGAAAATTTTTTCAAATCCATTCCGTTTGGTATGTTTATACGTGAAATTATACCGTTTACTATTGTGCGGCTTATAGCAAAAAAGAAAACATAACTTTTGCCGGAGCCATTTGGCTTCGGCATTTTTTTACTAAAAACAAATCCTTCGCTTTGCTATAAATTATAATCATAAGAATAGTTATAATAACACCTCAGTTCCAAAAATCCATACCGATATTGTAATGAATAACCGCTCCTTTTTCGGAACATAATAGTTCCAAAAAAGGAGCTTTTTTATGGAAAAGATAGCGTTTTTCGACGCCAAGCCCTACGACAGGGAGTGGTTCGACAGGATAAACAGAGACTACGAGATAATCTACTACGAAAGCCGTCTGCGCCCAGAAAGCGCCCGTCTCGCGGAGGGCTGCACAGCGGTATGCGCGTTCGTAAACGATGTGATAAACGCGAGGACGATCGAACAGCTCGCGGAAATGGGAGTGAAGGTGCTGCTTATGCGGTGTGCGGGCTTTAACAACATCGCGCTGCAAGCCGCCAAGGGTAAGCTCACGATACTGCGCGTGCCGGCGTACTCCCCCTACGCCGTCGCGGAGCACGCAATGGGTATGATACTCGCGCTCAACAGGAAGATACCGCGCGCCTATATACGCACGCGCGATTTCAATTTCAGTCTTGTGGGACTTACGGGCTTCGATCTTCACGGCAAGACCGCCGGAGTTATCGGCACGGGCAGGATAGGCAGGGCGTTTATTGAGATATGCAAGGGCTTCGGCATGAACGTGCTCGCCTTCGACCCCCACCCCGCCGAGATAGAGGGCGTGCGGTATGCAGACAAGGACGAGCTGTTCGGGAAAAGCGACATCATCTCGCTGCACTGCCCCCTCACCCGCGAAACGCGCTATATCATCGACGACAGCGCGATAGACCTGATGAAAAAGACCGCGCTCCTCGTAAACACCTCCCGGGGACAGCTCATAGACAGCGAAGCTCTGCTCAATGCCCTCAACGACAAGCGGATAGGCGGAGCGGCGCTGGACGTTTACGAGGAGGAAAGCGGGCTGTTCTTCGAGGACAACTCGGACAAGATAGTCACGGACGAGGTGCTCTCGCTGCTGGTCAGCCGCCCGAACGTGCTGATGACCTCACACCAGGCGTTCCTCACCGAGGAGGCTCTGAAGAGCATCGCCGAGGTGACACTGCAAAATTTCACGGACTTCCTTAGCGGCAACGAACTCAAAAATGAGGTGAAAGCCCGGGAAACCTCTTGACAAATGATGAAAAATGTGGTATAATGTAATTGTATTATTAGGCTGTGAAGATGTGTAAGTAACTGTTCGTCAATTGTCTCAGAGAATGAACGTCACGGGCTGCAAGCGTTCCGGCAACACGAAAAGCGAATTTCAGCATCGGAGCCCTCCGCGAGAAACTAAGCGGACGTTCGCCGCGTTAAGGCGGTTCAAGTGCGCGGAGCTTCTCCGCGAATTTGGGTGGTACCGCGGGTTCAGCTCGTCCCAAAGAATTTGGGACGAGCTTTTTGTCGCAAAAAATAACCTTAAGGGGGTCTTAATTTACATGAAGGATTTCAGTGAGATCAAGGAGCAGGTAAAGGCGAAGCTTTCGGAGGTCGCGGACGGCGTGCAGCTTTCGGACTTCTGGCAGAAGTACCTCGGAAAAACGGGCGTTATCTCGGGGCTGATGAAGGAGATGAAGACCGTTCCGCCGGAGGAAAAGCCGACTTTCGGCAAGGCGGTGAACGAGGTGCGCGAGTGGGCGCAGGGTCTGTACAACGAAAAACAGGCGGAGATAAAGCGGTACGAGCTTGAAAAGCGCTATGAGCGCGAGGCTGTCGATGTTACCGCGCCCGCGCTTCGCAGACCGGCAGGCAATCTCCACCCGATAACGCACATCACGCAGCAGATGATCTCGGTATTCGCGGGAATGGGCTTCGAGGTACTGGAGTACCCCGAGATAGAGGACGACGATCACAACTTCACGAGACTTAACGTACTCAAAGACCACCCGTCGAGAGATATGCAGGACACGTTCTGGCTGACGGAGGAGCTTTTGCTCAGGACGCACACGTCGCCCGGGCAAATACGCACCATGGACGCGGAAAGACCGCCGATAAAGGTACTGGTTCCCGGTAAGGTATTCCGTTCGGATTCGGACGCTACGCACTCTCCGATGTTTATGCAGATGGAGGGTCTGGTCGTTGATAAGGGGATAACGCTTTGCGATCTTCAGGGAATGCTTGACAGGTTCGTACAGCAGATGTTCGGAACAGGCACGAAAACTCGTCTGCGCCCGAGCTACTTCCCGTTCACCGAGCCGTCGGTAGAGGTCGATGTATCGTGCTTCGAGTGCGGCGGCAAGGGCTGTTCGCTTTGCAAGGGCACCGGCTGGATAGAGGTGCTCGGCGGCGGAGTTGTCAATAATAAGGTGCTTGAGAACTGCAATATCGATCCCGAAGTATACTCCGGTCTGGCGTTCGGTATCGGCGTGGAGCGCATCACTATGCTGAAGTACGGTATCCCGAATATGGGAATGTTCTTCGCGAACGATCTGGATTTCTTGGAACAGTTCAAGGCTTAAGGGGGGAACATTTATGAAGATATTATTCAGTTGGTTAAAGGATTATGTCGACATTGACTGCAAGCCTCTTGAGCTTGTGGACAAGCTGTTCGGCTCGGGTTTTGAGGTCGAGGAGATAGTATATCTCGGACAGGATATCGAAAAGGTAGTTGTGGGCGAGGTCACTTCTATCGAAAAGTACGAGGGAACTCATTTGTATATCTGTCATGTGGACTGCGGCGAGTTCGGAGCGGATAACCTGATACTTACGGGCGCGGACAACGTGTTTAAAGGCGCGAAGGTCCCCGCGGCGGTGGTAGGCGCTAAGCTCCCCGGAGGTATCGAGATAGCTCCGCGCAAAATGGCGGATATGGTGAGCTACGGAATGCTGTGCTCGGGCGAGGAGCTGGGAATTACCGAGGATTGGCAGAAAGGCGCGGACGTTCACGGGATACTGATACTTCCCGACGACGTGAAAGTCGGCGAGGATATAAAGAAAACGCTGGAGCTCGACGACTATGTGCTGGATATTTCGATAACCGCAAACCGTCCCGACTGCCAGAGCGTTCTCGGAATAGCGAGAGAGGTAGCGGCGTTCCTCGGGAAACCTCTCAAGGAGCCCGATTACAGCTATACGCGCACCGAGGTCACAAAACCCGAGATCTCCGTATCGGTGGAGGCAAAGGATCTCTGCCCGCGGTATCTTGGCGATTATATCTACGATGTGAAGCACTTTGAGAGCCCGCAGTGGATGAAGCGCCGTCTTTCTGTGTGCGGTTTTTCGGCGATAGACGCTATCGTTGACGTTACGAACTACGTCCTCCTGGAGATAGGGCAGCCCATGCACGCTTACGATCTCGACACTCTCGAGGGCAAGTCGATACTGGTGCGCCGCGCCGCCGACGGCGAGACGATAACCACTCTCGATGAGAAGGAGCGCAAGCTCACGCGCGAGAACCTGCTCATCTGCGACAAGGTGAAGGGCGTTGGTCTCGCGGGAATAATGGGCGGTCTGAACTCCGAGATAGAGCCTACAACAAGCGAGATACTTCTTGAAGCGGCTAAATTCCGCCGCGACAGCGTCCGCAAGACCTCGCGCGCGCTCGGACTTCACACCGACGCTGCCGCGCGTTTCGAGAAGGGCGTGGACGAGTACGGCGTTGAGCGCGGAATGGAACGCGCCCTGAACCTCGTTGAAAAGCTCGGGATAGCGAAGATAGGAAGCTCGAGCTTCGATGTTTCCGCGGGCGAGGACGCCGGCGAGAAGAAGTTCTGCGTTACGGTCTCCAAGATAAATTCCGTACTCGGCATAGAAGTGCCGCAGGCGGACATTACCCGGATACTGAAGTCTTTGCAGTTCGGCGTAGAGGAAAAAGGCGAAGAGCTTTCGATAACCGTGCCGCGCTGGAGAACGGATGTTGAGGGCGCGCAGGACATAGCCGAGGAAGTCATCCGCGAATACGGATACGAGCACATAGTCCCCACATTCCTAGACAGCGCAAAGGTGACGAACGGCGGTCTGTCGCATACGCAGAGCAAGGAGCTCTCCGCGAAGGAGTACCTGTGTTCTCAAGGGTGCTATGAAGTGATAACTCTCGCGATGTATTCGGACCGCGAGCTGGATATGCTCCTCCTGCCCGAAAACGCACCCGAGCGCACGGCTGTAAGGCTCATAAATCCGATAACGGACAACCTTTCGATAATGCGCACGGTGATGGCTCCCTGCATGATAAACGTCATTGTGGACAACATCAAGTCCGATCACCCGGCGGGGCGCTTTTTCGAGATAGCGAACATATACCGCCCGAAGGCTCTTCCGCTCACCGAAGCGCCCGAAGAGCGAAAAACGCTCTGTATCGGCGCTTACGGCGCGAACGAGAACTTCT
Source organism: uncultured Ruminococcus sp. (assembly GCA_964454205.1). GTDB lineage: Bacteria > Bacillota > Clostridia > Oscillospirales > Ruminococcaceae > CAG-115. The sequence continues at coordinate 14,975 of CAYVSV010000012.1, read as the reverse complement.
TCACTCTCAAAGAGACGATAGAGGGCTTTGCGGCGGCGAACGGACTAAAGCTCCGCTTTGAGCGCGGAGAACGCAGCTATCTCCACCCAGGCGTCTGCGCTGATATTTTCTGCGAGGGAAAGAAAATAGGGCAGCTCGGCAAGCTGCGCTATGAGATAATCGGCGAGCTCAACATCGCCGAAGGCAAGAAGAGCGATCTCAACATCTTCATCGCCGAGCTTGACTACTCGCTTATCGGGGAGCTCTGCAAGCGCGAAATGAAGTACACCGCGGACAACGGCAAGCAAAAGGCGAAGCGCGACATCTCGCTTATCTGCGACAAGAAAACGCTCTGCGTGGAGATAGAGGACGTTGTGAGAGCAGCCAGCACAAAAGCGGCGGACGTTCGCCTTATAGACAGCTTCGAGAGCGAAAAGCTGGGCTTCGGCAAGAAATCGCTCACGTTTACCGTGACCTATGCGGACAGCGAGGACGTGACTGACGAGATTGCCGACATCGAAACCCAAAAGGTTGCCGAGGCGCTCAAGGAAAAGCTGAACGCTATACGCCGCATATAATTATCAAGAAAATATACGGTTAATGTGCCTCCGAAAGGGTTTTCGGAGGCACATTTCTTTCATTAGCGCTGATTAAGAGAAAGATGAGGCAGAGCTGACTTGCTCGGAAGGCGCTCCTCTTGAAAATACACCCTCCCCTGCTCCTCTATATACAGCTCGTATAATTCCAAGAAAAAATGCAAATACTACCACAGAAGTAAACCACTCGGAGGTATGTTTTTATGAATTTTACGGGAATAGAAAAGGTAATAGGTCGCGAGATACTTGACAGCCGCGGAAACCCTACTGTCGAAGCGGAGGTGCATCTGGCAGACGGCTCAGTGGGGTTCGGGGCTGTGCCCTCGGGGGCTTCCACGGGGGAGTTCGAGGCGCTGGAGCTCCGCGACAACGATCCTAAGCGCTACAAGGGCAAGGGGACAAAAAAGGCCGCCGAAAACATCACAAACACGCTTGCGAAAGCAGTTTCGGGTATCGACGCACGCGACACCTACGCCGTCGACGAGGCGATGATAAACGCGGACGGAACAAAGGACAAATCGGCGCTCGGGGCAAACGCGATACTCGCCGTGTCGATAGCGGCGGCGAGGGCGGCGGCGTGCTCGCTGGAGCTGCCGCTATACCGCTTTCTCGGCGGTGTGAACGGAAACCGCCTTCCCGTTCCGATGATGAATATTCTCAACGGCGGCGCGCACGCGGCGAACACCGTGGATATTCAGGAGTTTATGATTATGCCCGTCGGAGCGCCGTCGTTCGCGGAGGCTTTGCGGCAGTGCGCCGAGGTGTTCCACTCGCTGGCGGAGATACTGAAGGGAAAGGGTCTGCCGACGGCAGTCGGCGACGAGGGCGGCTTCGCGCCCAATCTTGAAAGCGATAAGGCTGTCCTTGAATGTATCTTGAACGCGGTCGAAAAGGCAGGATACAAAGCGGGCACGGACTTTATGATAGCGATGGACGCCGCGGCGAGCGAGTGGAAAAGCGCGAACAAGGGCGAATATCTTCTCCCGAAATCGGGCGCGAAATTTACCGCCGAGGAGCTCATAACGCATTGGGAGGAGCTCACATCAGCGTATCCGATAATCTCACTTGAGGACGGTCTGGACGAGGAGGATGTCGACGGCTGGAAGACCCTCACGACCCGTCTCGGGAAACGCGTTCAGCTTGTCGGGGACGACCTTTTTGTCACAAATACCGAGCGTATAAAACACGGAATAAATAACAAATACGCGAACTCCGTCCTGATAAAGCTGAACCAGATAGGCACAGTTTCGGAAACGCTGGAGGCTATCAAGACAGCGCACAAAGCGGGCTACACGGCGATAGCGTCTCACCGCTCCGGCGAGACTGCCGATACGTTCATCGCCGATCTCGCCGTCGCCCTGAACACCCGGCAAATCAAGACCGGCGCCCCCTCGCGCTCGGAGCGCGTCGAGAAGTACAACCGCCTTCTCCGCATCGAGCAGGAGCTCGGCGCAGCGGCGGTATATCCCGCGCGTGACGCGTTCAACGTACCATAATGCTTAAAAGCCGCGCTTCGCGCGGCTTTCCGACTTATGTCGCTATATGTTCCGCTGCGCGATAAACCTCAAAAACTCGCGCGAAGGCAGCGGCTTTGAAAAATAGTAGCCCTGAATGTAGCTTATGTTGAGCTTTTCGAGCGTGCGAAGCTGCTCCTCGCTCTCAACGCCCTCGGATACTATGTCCAGGTTCATGCCGTGTATCATGTTCATTGCCGCGTTCATAATATATTTCGCGCGGCTGTTCTCGAAATACGCGCTTGTCATATCCTTGTCAAACTTCACGATGGCAACAGGCATGTCTATTATGTAGTTGAGGTTCGACTGCCCCGTTCCGAAATCGTCGAGCGAAAAGCTCACGCCGAAATCAAGCAGCCGGCGCATATTCCGCAAAAGCACGCTCTTGGTTTCAAGCGATGCGCTCTCGGTAATCTCAAGGTTTATGGAATCGGGAGAGACGTTGTTTTCCCTCATTATGCGGATATAGTCCTCCGCGAGCGGCTCATAGCCGCACTGTATTACCGAAAGGTTCACCTCGATATAATGAAGCCCCATGCTCTCGAGATCGTTGGCGCTGATAAAGCGGCAAACCTGTTTGAAAACCTCCTCGCCTATGCGGAGGATCATTCCGTTGTGCTCCGCAACGCCGATAAATCTTCCGGGCGGAACTATCTCGCCGTTCTCGTCCCGCAAACGCACAAGCGCTTCCGCGGCGGTAAAGCGGCGTTCTTTGGTGGAGTAAATCGGCTGGTAATAGACCTCGAGACCGCCGTTCGCAAGGGCGTTCTCGATAAGCGCGGTTATGTGCTTTTCTTCCTTGATAACTCCGGCTAAAGCCTCGTCGACATAGAAGCAGTGCGTTTCCGTGACCGAGGCGATGTTCAGTCTCGCGTAACGCAGAGTGTTCATAAGCTCTGTAGTGTCCTCGACGACATAAGGGTCGGGAACATACACCCAATAGGGATTGAGCGGGAATTCGCGGTTTTTGCCCCAGCCCTCGTCAAAACGGCGGCGCATCTTTTCGAGAATAGCTCCGGCCTTTCCGGAGTGCTTTACATAGATGAATACCTCGTTTCCAACACCCTTGAACGCCAAAGTGCCCGGCACCGATGCAAGATAGCTCATGACCTCGTTGAGTACCTCGTCCTCGTCCATTTTATTGGATTGAGAGTTGGAGATGTAAATTATCTCGATAAGAGAAAAATCGCTTTTGTTGGTGTACGCCTGCGAAGCGTAGAGCTGGAAGGCGTTCTGATTGAAAAGCCCGGTGCGGGAATCGATGTTGTACCCCGGGTTCTCGAGCTTGAGGTAGAGCACGACCATGCAGAGCGCGAATGAAAAACCCAGCAGGAGCAGCTTAGCGTTCAAAAACTGTACAACCGCGGCGATGAAGATGATACCTATTCCGATGAGGATACCCTCGCGGCGGCGCTTGGCTATCTTATTCCAAGAACGGAAGAGCATAAAGAATATCGCAAAGAATGTGAGAGCCGCGAAGATATACGTCGCCGTGCATGCCTGTCCGTAAGTGTAAAGCGTCCCCTCTTCCCTGTCGATGAAGTAGTTTATGGGCAGCGCGTACACTATCGCGGCGCTTATCACTCCGAATACCGAGTATATTATGATCATCTTTACATACTGCTTATGGATCGGAATAATATCCGAGCCTATGTATTGCAGGATAAAGCCCGCCAAACCGACAAAGGACACGAGATAGGACTTGCAGGAAAGCTCCGTAAGCCACGGCGGGAGTGTCTCGATATTGGTAATGGCGAAGCAGGAGAGGATATCAAGTACTATCGAAAAGAATGCCATACAGAACAGACGGAAATAAGCGCGTTCCGTACCGAGGCTGACTTTTTTCTGGCTCTTATAGAAGTAGAGCAAAATGAGCATTACGGCTATGCCGCAGCATTGCACCGTGATAGACATGAAACCCCTCCTTTCGGTTTTTGATATTGGTTATAATGAATTATAACACAAATGTGCGTTTTTGTCAACCGCTTTTTATTTTTGGCAAAAGGAATTGCGGCGTTAACAGATATAACGCCGCAATTGTCATTTACGATATGCCGCCGTCGAAGCGACCGCCGAAGTTATTCCCGGGACGTCCTCCCCCGCCGAAGCCGCCAAAGCCGCCTTCGCCTTCCGGTATACTGCCGCCCATTTCACCGTTGGGCTGACGTCCTCCGCCAAAACCTCCGTGATTGCCGCCAAAGCCGCCCATTCCGCCTTGACCTACGCTGCCCGTAAGCCCTTCCTCCGCGGTAAGCGTGCTCGCAAGCTTGCCATCAACGTAAATCTCATACTCCGTGCCCGCCTTGAATTCCTCACAGGAGAATATAAGCGACTGCGCCGCCTTAGGCGTGGTGGTCTCGAGAATAGTCACGCCGCCTGACTTCACTTCGATCTTGCTGCCAGCCGAGGCGTTCGCGCTTATCGCCAAACAAGGCTGCGAAAGCGTGGAAGGCGCCTGCGCCATTCCTATCGAGCCGACCGCTATCAGCGTGCCGCCGCTCATAGCGTAGCTCCCGTCGTAATCCATCGCGGAGTTGGCGCTGCTTGTCGCTCCGAAAACGACGAGCACGCCGCCGCTCTGCGCGATGTCGCCGTTGCTGTCTATGCCGTCGCCGCCGGAATTTACGGTGATCTCGCCGCCGGAGATGCTAAGATAATTCTCCGAATTGCCCTGCCCCGGAGCCGAGAAACCGCTGCCGCCCGCGGCGTTTATGCCATCGTCCGCTGCCGTAACGTCGATAACGCCGCCGCTTATGTCTATCGTCTTGCCCTCAAGACCCTCGTAGCTCTTTGTGACGGTTATCGTGCCGCCCGTTATCGTAAGGCTTTCGTCCGCGTGAACGCCGTCGTCACCCGAAGAAAGCAACAGAGTGCCGTTGGTTATTTTAACGTTGGAGTTTGAGTGAACGCTGTCGTCCGCGGACTTCACATTGATGTCGCCGCCCGTTATCGTGAGATCGCCCGCCGCTTTAAGTCCCTTTATGCTCTCTGTATCGGAACCTGAGCTTTGAGAGCCGCCGTTGTTCCAAAAACCACCGCCGCCGCGCTTGTCGAAATCCCAATCATCGCCGTTCGCCTCAATCTCCGCGTCCGCGGCCGCTCCGCCCGAGACTATCGTGATACTGCCGCCTTCCACCGTAAGAGAGGTTTCCGCCTGAATACCGTCCGTACCGCTCTCTATACTTATCTCGCCGTCCTCTATCAGAATAAAGCCCCTGCCCGCGTCCGTGTCGTTTGTGGATTTAACGCCGTCGCCGCCGGAGTTTATCACGAGCTCGCCGCCCCTTACAGTTACGCTGTCCTTGCCCGTGACCCCGTCGTCCTCGGAATTGACGACGAGCTTGCCGCCCGTTATCTCAATCGCGTCCTTACATTTCACCGCGTCGCCGTAAACGCCGTTTATATTAAGCGTGCCCTCGCCCGCGAGAATAAGATCGGAACGCGTGAAAACCGCCGCGTCCGCGCTGTCGTCGGTTTTGTAGCCCGAGCTGTCGGAAAGCGAGTTTTCCGTACCCGCGTTTGTGTAGAGCATAAGGGTTTTCGCCTTCTCGCAGTCGATAACGCTGCCGCTCGTTGAAGTGAGCGAGGCGTTGTTCAGCACGAGCGTTATCTCGGCTTTATCGTCCGCCTCTATACAGAGCTTTCCGTCGGAGCAGGTTCCGCTGAGCTCGTAAACGCCCGAGCTCGTTATATTCACCGTTTTCCCGGAGACCTTCGCGCCGCTTCCGTTCACGGTTATGCCGCTGTCCGAAAGCTTTACGGAACAGGTGACGTTTTCAGCGGAGGGAGATGTCAAGCCCTCGTTCTTCTCCGCGGGAGCGGAAGCCGAGTCTTTGCTGTTATCCGCCGAGACGGTGGTTTTGCCGCTCGTATCCAGCAGCGGCGAAGAGCCGTTTCCCGCGTCGTTCGAGCAGCCTGTCATCAGCGCCGACAACGAGATAAACGCCGCCAGCGTTTTAAAGTTGAATTTCATATCGTTACTCCCTTCAAACGAATGAGTCTATGGTTATATTTACCGGAGATGCGGTTTTCCGCCGCCTCCGGCGGGGAAAAATGCCGTTAGTTCTTACATTTCCTCGTGGTTGTCAGTCATAATACTGCACATGACCGTAAGGTTGCCGTTTCTCGCGCGTATCTTGTCGAGGAATTCCTTCTCCTTGTCCGCTTCCTTCAAAACGAGCTCGTAGCGCAGCTCGTAGAGCGTGCCCATGCTCACGGTCTTGGACATCAACAAGCGGTGAGAGCTTGTGTATGCCGCGAACAGGTCTTTAAAACAGCTCATATAATCAAGGTCCTCGGGGATTATCACGCGCAGGAGCTTTGCCGATCTTATTATACCGAACGCGGGGATAAATCCCAGCAGCGCCAGTATCACGCCCGCCGCGAGGGTGATCACAAGCGCAAATCCCAGGTACCCCATACCGGTCGCGAGACCTACTCCCATTACAAGAAAGACGTAGCAGAGCTCTCTTGAAGTGCCGGGTGCGGAACGAAATCTCACCAGATTGAACGCGCCCATAACAGCCAGACCTGCGCCCACCGAACCGTTTACGAGCATTATAACGCTCTGCACGAGAATGGGAAGCACCACAAGCGTTACCATAAGGTTTTTGGAGGCTCTCGGGTTATTCAGCCGATAGAGCATGGCGGCTATCAGCCCGAGCCCCGCCGATGTCAGCGTACAGAAAACGGCGCTTTGCGCGGTAAGTCCCACATTTGTGTCTATTATCGTTGAAAACATTTCTATTTATCTCCCTTTTGTCATCATCTTTAATGGTGTTTCCCCCGCCTCCGGCGGGGGAAAACGCAAAAACTGCGTTATGCGCTTTGATCCATAAATTTACGTCTTACCTCCGCGGAATAGATGCTGCCGTATTTTGAGAACGAGCCGTGGTATATCTTAAATTCCGAAAGCAGCTTCACGAGCTCTAACGGTATCGCGCCGACCGACTTTACCTCCATAACGCGGAACGGCTGGGAAAGCAGCCTTTCGCCGCCGTCTCCCTCGCGCAGGTCGAGAGCTTCACGACGAAAGCGTATGTTTCCGTCGAACGTCACGCGGAACTCTCTGTCCTCGTTGCCGTAGAACGCCTCGCGGTCATAGCAGATAACTATCTTCGGTCTAAGACCCATGCGCCCTATAAGGTAATCCAGCTCTTCAAATACCTGCCCGCGCTTTTGCGGCGGGTCGCCGCGCGTTATGTATTCGTGGAGCTCTTTGTATTGTCCCTCGAGGCGGCGCTTATATGTGATGCCGCGGTATTTTTTCTTTATCTCCAAAAACGCCTCGGAGTCGTCGTCCGCCGCGTTCCCGTAGCATCTGAGCCTTACTTTTTCCTTATATATCGGCTTTCCGAGAGAGCTTCGGATAAGGTCGTTATTGCGGTTATCCATATAGATGTTGAGTATCGTATGAAGCCCGAACTCGTCCTCTGTCATAAATTCTGATATTGCGTGCGATATTTCGCGGTATTGGCGCTCGTCGAGCAGGAACTTCATCTCGCGGCGCTTAAACGTATTGGCGTATGCCATTTTTTCACCTCCGGTTTTTTCTTGATTTTGATTATAGACTATAATTGTGTAAAAAAAGTGATGAACTAAAAAGAGTTATTTGTTTTTTTTGAAAGAGGCGCGCGGCGTTTTGTGATATCCGGTAAAAAACGCCCAACAGCCCGCGGCGGCGCGGACGAAAAAAGAGGGAGCGGGGAAAACTGCGTTTTTCCCCGCTCCCCTTCCCGCGTTTTTCCGCGCGAAGTTATTGCGTGACTTGTTCAAATATTCGCGGCGCTGACTATCCTCCGCACGTCCTCAACGTAATCCGCCACAAGCTCTCCGCATTCGATGACAACGTCGCCGAACGCCGAAAGCGAGCTCGTATTAATCTCTTCAAAAACCGTTTCGGGGAGCATGCCGTTCTCACGGCAGAACGCCCTCGCGTTTCCACCGAGAAGCGCCTTCAGCACTCGGATTTGCGACGGGATAAGATCGCGGGCAAAGCTCTGCCAATCCGCGTCCAACTCGTTGAAGATCGGATCGCCGTCCGCTAAAGCAAACGCCTCGTCCTCGCGCGGCGAGAGCTCCTCCTTACACTCCTCCATCGCCTCCGAGAATTCCTCCTCGCTTACAGCCTCGGCGGGCTCGTCCGGCTCTATGTCCACTATCAGCTTGCGCGTTATCTCGTCGGCCTGGCGGCGTATCTCGTCGAGCTTTGAAACGTCTATCTCCACCTTGGGCGAGGTGTAGTATACGCGGTCGTCGCCGACGGAGTTCTTTGGTGATTTTTCGGGCGGTCTTATGCCGTTTTTGCGGCAGTATTCGTCCACCGCCCGCGGAATGACCTTCGCGAATTCCGGGTCGGTTATTGCTTGCGTAAGCTTCGCGCGGTTATCGACGCATTCGATTACAGCGTCGAGCTTCGCGGTAATGCGGCGGTTGAACCCCGTTTTTACGCGGAGCTCCGCTTCTATGCTTTTCAGAATATACCCGATAAATTCCTTCGACGGCTCGAAAATAAACTGCTCCAGAGCGGGCTCTCCGCGCTTTACGCAATAGCGCTCCGCAGCGCTTATTTTCAGCGGACGGAAACCGTCCGCGGTATCGAGATTTACTATCGCGTCCTTAAACGGCGTCCAGGCGTACACCTTCCGCAGCTTTCCGCATATAAGCTCCGAAAGCTCTATTCCGCGGCGGCGAAAATACTCGTCGAGCGCCGCGAGCGCTTCCGTAAGCGCGCCCTCTATCAGCGGCTTTGTCTCGTCGGACAAAAAAACGCTCTTTTTCATATTGTACGACGAACGCCCCATAAGATAATCGAGCTTTCCCGAAAATCTCCGCTCCTCTATATCGAGGAACTGCTCGATCTCGCCGCCGTAGCTGTCGTACTCATACTCCACGTCGTACTTCTTCATCACAGCGTTTATATCCGGATACACCGCCGTAACGTCGTTGAACACATAGAAATCCTTCAGCCAGCGCGGCATCGAGCTATCCAGATACGACGAGGCGAACGGTCTGCAATTCTCCCACAGCTCCAGAAGCTTCCCGAAAGCGTCCACGGAGCTGTCCGCGCCTATTTTGTTGAGGAGCTCGTAGCACAGCAGCAGAACATAAGGCTTGTCCGTCTTGTGGTAGCGCCCGTGCCGAGCCTCCGCACGCCATGAAAAAAACCAGCGGAGCTGCGATATCGACATCGCGGCGTAGATGGGCTGCGGAAGCGCGCAAAATGTCTCGTGCGTGAAATCGTCTTCCACGTCCTTCATAAACTCGCCCTGCTCTATCATCGTAAGCTCCACGGCGCGTTTTACTATCCCCTGTCCGCGGATACACACCTGAAGCTCCCGCATCTGACGTATCTTCATCACGATCTCCTCGTCGTGGGGGGTCATATTCTCGCTGAGCCGCTCGGGCGGATAATATATCTGCGAGGTAGATGGAGCGTAGCGCTGATATATCAAATTCGGGTCGTTTCGCGGAGGGTGGTCGGGCGGGTAAACCTCGGGCAGCGGCATTGGCGGTAAAATCTCCGCGGAAGGCTCGGGAGAGGGTTCGGGGAAGGTTTTCGGTATCTTCTCGGAGCTGTAGCCGCCCTCTTTTGCGCGTGCCCGGGTTTCCTGCGCCCTTGCTTCGCGCACGCGCTTTTTCACGCTTTTACGGACGTCGCTCGGCGCAAACTGCATTATTTCATCAACGACGGCGTCAACTATGCCGTCTACGGCACTGTTTACCGCTTCGCTCACAAATTCGGAGATCGTCTTTCTTATATCCTCGAAAGACATTCCGTCCATATCGGGGAATTTTTTGGAACCGTTCATTGACCGTCCTCCGTATCAACAAAAGCGAGAAAAGTCTCCCAGCCCTCGGGAAAGCCCAGGTCGCCGAGCCTTATTATCCCGCCGTTTTTGCGCAGAAGTCTCGAAACGGGCTTTACAACGCGCTCATTCCAGTTGCTTTTATTATGATAGAGCTGCTTCATAACCATCATATACCCGAAAACGTCGTTTGCGAGCTCAAGCTTCGTATCAAGCACCTTCGGAGTACGCGGAAACACGGGGAAGCTCGAGGCATAGAGGCGGCTGTAATGGGCACAGTAATTGCGCAGCTCGTTTAAGCAGAAAATCCAGTTATCCATTTCCGCGGAGGAGCACCCGAAAAAATCCCCCGCGAGCGTCTTTTTATCCGCGCTCTGCATATCCTTAAAGAAAAACGCCAGCGTTCCGAAGCTGAACAGCTCCATAACCACCCAAAGCGGGAATTTCCCGTCGTGATGCCTTTTATAATGCCGCACGAGCTCCCTTTCCGAATTTGACTCTATGAGATGATTTATTCTGGAGATAAACCCCTGGTGATTATGCGAACGGTCGAACGCCGAAGGGTTGAGATATCCCAGCGCCCCGTATTTCAGCGCGTGATAGTTTGAAATGGCGGCGCGGAGGGTTATCTCCACCTCCTCGAGCGCCGCCAGCAGGATACTCCGGAGCTTTCTGTCCATCTCGTATATCCGCATTATTTTCCCGAAGCTCGTGCCTTCCTCATACTCGTGCTTGTTTACCGAAAACGGCTCGAAATAATTCGAGAGCCGGAAGTAGTTTATATATTTAAGCGTTTCGCGTGCCGCCTCTTCATCCTCGATAACGCACCCGCGCTCTTTGAGCTTGGCTATTTGCTCGTCTATCGTTGCGGGGATTTTTTCGCGCATGGAAGTGCACCTCCGATCCGGAATGTATTGCCTCTGTCTGTTGTTGCTTTTGAACGCAACGCTCCTCTGTGGGGAAAACTACGTTTTCCCCACACCCCTTTCCTCGCTGTCGCGCGCCGCTGCGCGGCGAGCTGTGCGCTTTGCGCACAGCCTTTTTGCTTCGCAAAAAGTTTTTGAGGGCTTTGCCCTCAAACTCCCACCGAGGGCTCTGCCCTCGGCTCCCGCCAAAGGGCTTTCGCCCTTTGGAATCCCGGTTACGCGGGCAGGGTGATTTGTTCGGTTTGTTTTCGCTCGGTTCAATCCGTCCAGAAAAGCTCGCGCTCGTGCTTCGAGGCTCTGCTCATAAGCGCCCCTATGCTCTCCTTCGGGTCTGCGTTTTCATAGCATATCTTCACGACCTGCTCTATTATCGGCGTGTCCACGTTATGCTCCCGCGCGAGACGATACGCCGTTTTCGCGTTCGTGTAGCCCTCTACGGTGCCGACCTTCGCCACCGCCTCCGCCGCGGGCTCGCCCTTGCCTATAAGCAGCCCCGCGCGGAAGTTTCTCGAATGCTGCGAGGTGCACGTCACTATAAGATCGCCTATACCCGCCATTCCGGTGAACGTCTTCCAATTCGCCCCGAACGACACTCCGAGCCGCGTTATCTCCGTCATACCGCGCGTCATTATGGCGGCTATTGTGTTGTCGCCGAGACCCATGCCACGCGCTATACCGCAGCTCAGGGCTATCGGATTTTTCAGCACTCCGCCGAGCTCGCAGCCTATAACATCGTCGTTTACATATATCCTGTAACGCTCGTTGGAGAGCGTTCTTTGAATGTACTCCGCCGTCTCGGGAAGATATGCCGCGCATACCTCCGTAGTCGGCATAAGCCGCGCTATCTCCTCAGCGTGGCAGGGTCCGGTTATAGCCGCGGCGGGGTTTTGCGGGAATTCCTCGCGGATAAGCTCCGAAAGCCGCCTGCCGGTCGCCTCTTCAAGACCCTTTGAAGCGTTTACCATCACGGTCTCCTTATTGACATAAGGCTTCACCGCGCAAAGCGCCTCGCGGTAGAACCGCGACGGTATGCACACGACGATGATGTCCGCGCCCGAAACGCATTTCGGGTCGGTAGTCACGCCCAGCTCGTCCGGGAGCTTTACCCCGGGGAGCAGGCGCTTGTGCTCACGCTCGCGGCGGAGCGCCTCCGCTTCCTCCTCGAATTTTGTCCATGTCGTCACCTCGTGACCGTATGTCGTGTACAGAACTCCCAGCGCCGTGCCGTAACCGCACCCGAGTATCGCTATCTTTGCCATATTCTTCCCCCTTACTTCGACTTCTCTCCGAGCTTTTTCTCCGTGTGAGACAAAAGCCTTCCGATGTTTGCTCTGTGGCGGACGTCAATGAGTCCCCCGCAAAACGCCGCTATGACCGTGTTCACTATCCACGCCGGGTCGCTCTCGGAAAAATACCCGAACAGCGCCGCCGCTATGCAAAAGCAGGAGGACGCTATGCAGCTCCCGAGCGACACATACCGCGTCAAAGCGACTATCACTATGAATATCCCGAGCAGTATGCAGGCTATCCGCCAATCCAGCACGAATATCGCCGAGATCGCCGCGAGGACGCCCTTTCCACCCTTAAAGCCGTAATACGGCGGAAAGCAGTGCCCGACTATCGCCATAAAAACAGCCATATACTCCACCCACGTCATATCCGAGGCGGGATCCATAGTGTTCACGCCGCCGATGTGCATAAACGCCAGCCTCACCAGCAAGAGCGCTATCGCGGACTTTGCCACGTCTCCCAGCAGCACTATTCCCGCCGCGCCCTTTCCGAGAACCCGCAGCGTATTCGTGAGCCCCGCGTTGCCGCTGCCCATTGTGCGTATATCCTTGCCCGTTTTTATTTTGCACACGATTATCGAGGTGTTTATCCCCGACATCAGATAAGGCACCGCGAGCATTATCAAGTAACAAACCCAGATCATCAGGTCTTTTCCTTTCCGTCTTTTTCAATGACTTTTCCGTTTATTATCACGCCCAGCTCATCGTTTTTGCTTCGGAGAGCAGCCATGAGCACGGCGGGGTTCTCGTCCAGATAAAACGGCATTGAAAGCCTCTTTTTGCCGCCCGTATCCAACAGCAGCTTATAACCCTTCAGCTCCGCGGACTTTATCTCAGAAAATTTTACGAGAGCTATCCGCGCCCCGGCGAAGTAGATAAGGTATTCCTCCGTAAAATGCCGTTTCCCGAGAGCCGACACCTTTTCATACTGCGAGAGCGCCGCCTCCCGCTCGTTTTCCGGGAGCGCGTTCAGCCGCTTTTTAAAGCGCGCGGGCTCGAAAAACAGCACATCGAACGTAACGTACAGCGACGCGGCGGCAAGCGCCGCCGTGACCGCGAACGCCAACACGCGCGTGTTCTCTTTGACGAAGCTGTTCGTTAAAAGAAACCCCGCCGTATCGCAGACAGTAATTATCCAATAGCGCAGCGGCGTATGCCAATACTCCTTCCGATAATCGGAGACTATCTTTTTAAAGCCGCCTTCCATGCTATTCTCCTCGTTCGCGGACGGAGAGCTTTATCGGCGTTTTATCCAGCCCGAAGGTCTCGCGTATCTGATTTTCGATATACCTTTGGTATGAGTAATGGAACAGCTCTTTACTGTTGCAGAACACCACGAAATTCGGCGGGTTTGACGAAGCCTGCGTCATATAGTAAAGCTTTAAACGCTTGCCCTTATCGGAGGGCGGCTGTACTCTCGAGGTTGCGTAGCCCAGCATATCGTTCAGCACGCCCGTGGAGACGCGGCGGCTGTGCTGCTCGTGCACCTCGTCTATCATCGCAAACAGCTTTTCGACGCGCTGCCCCGTTTTCGCCGAGATGAACAAAAACGGCGCGTAGCTCATAAACGAAAAGTCGATCTCCAGCTTTTTCTTCATTTCGTTCATGGTCTTGTCGGTCTTGTCCTCTACGGCGTCCCACTTATTAACCGCGATAACGCAAGCCTTGCCCTTGTCGTGCGCGTAGCCCGCGACCTTGCTGTCCTGTTCGGTGAAGCCCACCGTCGCGTCTATCATCACCACGCACACATCCGCGCGGTCTACAGCCATAAGCGCGCGCAGCACGCTGAAATGCTCGATATTTTCCGTGACCTTAGCCTTCCGTCTCATGCCCGCCGTATCTATGAAGATATAGCGGTTATCTCCGCGGACGACCTCGCTGTCCACCGCGTCGCGCGTTGTGCCGGCTATATCCGAAACGATGGAGCGTTCCTCGCCCGTGATGAGGTTTATCAGCGACGATTTCCCGACGTTAGGCTTTCCTATCACGGCGACCTTTACCGCATTGTCGTACTCCGGCTCGGCTTCTTCCGGCGGCATATTCTCAAAGACCGCCTCCAGCAGGTCGCCCGTGCCGTGACCGTGCACCGCGGAAACGGAGATCGGATCTCCCAATCCGAGATTATAGAACTCGTAGAACTCCGGCGGAGGCTCGCCCACGCTGTCGTCCTTATTCACCGCGAGAACAACGGGTTTTCCGCTTTTTTTCAGCATATCCGCGACCTCCGCGTCGTTTGCCGTGATTCCCGTTGTGAGATCGGTGACGAAGATTATACAATCCGCGCTCTCGATAGCCAGCATTGCCTGCTCTCTCATCTGCGCCAAGATAACGTCGTCCGTTTTCGGCTCTATACCGCCGGTATCTATCAGCATAAACTCCCTGTTCAGCCACTCGCAGCGGCTGTATATCCTATCGCGCGTTACGCCAGGGGTATCGTCCACGATAGACAGGCGCTTACCCACAAGTTTATTGAAAAGCGTGGACTTCCCGACATTGGGACGACCTACTATTGCCACCAACTGCATTTGTTCTCCTCATTTCAACTCGAAATTTGTAATATACTATTTTATTATACCACTGTTTTACGGAAATTGCAAGCGGTTTACGGCATTTTTTACTAAATCGCCGAGCTGTCTATGAACGAAGATGTGGATTATAAAAAGCGTCTTTCGGAGCTGAAAGAGAAGAGAAAACGGTCTTTATGTTGAAATTTAAATTAAAATTGAACCAATCAAGTTTGCGTAAAAAACTTTTTGCAGGTGTGTTTGCTGTTTTGCTGTTCTAAGGTTGATTATTTCCACGACGTGGGGCCCAGGAAGCATGTGAAATGTTAGGATTCACAAAAAATGAATTGCGTTCCAAG
>CAYVSV010000011.1:0-52203 GCA_964454205.1 uncultured Ruminococcus sp. | reverse complement strand
GCTCTACGCTTGCGCTTATGGACGCGGGCGTTCCGATAAAGAAGCCCGTTGCGGGCATTTCCTGCGGTCTTATCACCGAGGGCGAGCGCTGGATGACTATGGTAGACATTCAGGGCGTTGAGGACTTCTTCGGCGATATGGACTTCAAGGTAGCCGGCACTCACGAGGGCATCACCGCTATTCAAATGGATCTTAAGATCGACGGACTCACTCCCGAGATCATCAAGAGCGCGTTTGAGAAAACGCACAAGGCGCGCGATTATATCCTCGACGAGGTAATGCTGAAGGCTATCCCGGCGCCGCGCGAGACTGTCGGCAAGTACGCTCCGAAGATGCTCACGATGAAGGTTCCCGTAGACAAGATAAGCGACGTTATCGGCAAGGGCGGCAAGGTCATTCAGAAGCTCTGCGCGGATTTCGAGTGCAAGATCGACGTGGACGAGGACGGAAACGTATTCATCTGCGGTACCGATCTCGAGAAGGCGAACGCTTGCGTTCAGGTTATCCACACCATCGTAAACCCGCCGGAGATAGGCGCGATTTACAAGGGCAAGGTAGTGCGCATCATGAACTTCGGCGCGTTTGTTGAGATAGCTCCCGGCAAGGACGGTATGGTGCACATCTCCAAGCTGGAGAACCGCCGCGTTGAGAAGGTGGAGGACGTTGTTTCCATAGGCGACGAGATAATCGTTAAGGTAATGGAGATAGACCAGCAGGGACGTATCAACCTTTCAAGAAAAGACGCGCTCGCGGATATTGAAGCGAAGCGCAAGGCGCAGAACGGAGAGTAATAAAAAACAAGCGAGAGTGTGAACTCACTCTCGCTTTTTATTTGGAGGAAAATCATGATCAGATTCTCCGCGGCAATCGAAAATGCGGGCGACTTACAAAAAGGCGATCTGCCCGCCGAAGCCGTTAAACTTAGATCGCCGTCAAGCACGGGCGAGATGATGCTGAAAGCTGCTCCGATAGCGGGTGTGCTGTCTATGATTTTGGCAGCGACGATGGTTTTAAAAACATTTTTTAATTATATGCGTGTCATTTCCCCGATAGCCTTGATCTTCGGAGTGGCTGTCGGATATGCGTTGCTTTGGGTTCACGAGCTGCTGCACGCGGTCATTTATCCGAAAGAAGCGTCCGTCACGATAGGCAGACTGAAAGGCAAGCTGATCTTCGTTGCGCTCGCGTCATACCCGCTGAAGCGCGGACGATTTGTTATTATGTGCCTTCTGCCGTTCGTTCTGGGACTGATACCGCTTTGTATATTCCTGATATCCGCGCCTTATAATCTTATTCTGAACGGTATAATGTTCGGTTTGGCGTGTATGGGAATGACCTCCCCTTACCCCGACGTTTACAACGTGATATCGGTGCTGAGACAAACAAAGCGTTCGGATATGATAATGTTTTTCGGCGATGATATTTATAAGATACCTTGTCTGTGACGGCTGACTCCCCAGAAAAATCGGGGAAGCTTTCATATCTATAAACCTAAACAAAAAGCCGCCGAAGGCGGCTTTTTTACTTACTTTTCGGGCTCGACTACTTCGGCTTCGGGAGCGTTTTTCTTTACGCTCTCAATGCCGTTTTTGCAGCTGTCCTTCTTCTTGTAGCCCTCGCTGCAGGCGATCGTCTGACCGTTTCTCGCGGTGAGACGGAAACGTATCTCGCCCTTCTTGTCGGTATAAATCTCAAACTTGGGGTTCTTCTCTTCCTTGAAGCCCTCTTCGGTCTGATCCTCGATATTTGCGATGGGCGCGTTCTTCTTTACGCTCTCGATGCCGTTTTTAACGCTTGCCAAGGTGTTGTAGACCTCGCCGCCGATAGCGATTATCTCGCCGTTGCCTGCTTTAAGGCTGTAGGTGAAGCCCGTGTTGGTCTTGTTGATAACAAATTTTCCCATAATAAATGTTCCTTTCGTTATGGTTGTCCGCGGCGGATATGCCGTCCTAAGGAAATGCCGTTTTAACGGCGTTTTCACCCTCCGGAGGCGGGGAAAACGCGTAAAATAAAGCTTTATTTCATTTTATCGGCGTTTCCATAAACTAATTATAACAAATATTCACCGAAATGTCAATAAAAATACTTGAAAAATGCGGAATTTTATGGTATAATACTAAATGGATTATTATGCCCGAACTAAAAAAGAAAACGAGGTAATCAAAATGGAAACGATGCAGGGCTTGAAAAGAACGTGTTATTGCGGCGAGGTAACGCAGGACATGAAAGAGGTAACGGTCTGCGGGTGGACGGCGAGAGTTCGCGATAAGGGCGGAATCGTGTTTATAGATCTCCGCGACAGAAGCGGTATAGTACAGCTCGTGTTTGACGAGAACACGGAAAAATCCGTGTTTGAGAAGGCGAAAACCGTAAGGAGCGAGGACGTTCTCGCGGTAAAAGGCTCGGTGAGAGCCCGCGAGAGCGTGAACCCCGACATGAAAACGGGTTCTCTTGAAATAGTCGCTGAAGAGCTTCGCGTACTCACCAAGGCGCAGACGCCGCCGTTCGAGATAGTGTCCGACAGCAAGACTAACGAGGAGCTCCGCTTGAGATACCGTTACCTCGATCTGCGCCGCGAACCGCTTCAGCGCAATCTCATAATGCGCCACAATATCGCGAGAGTGGCACGCGAATACTTCTACGAAAACGGCTTTCTCGAGATAGAAACGCCGATGATGATGAAGTCCACGCCCGAGGGCGCGAGAGACTACCTCGTTCCTTCAAGAATACACAACGGAAAGTTCTACGCCCTGCCGCAGTCTCCGCAGATGTACAAGCAGCTGCTGATGATCTCGGGATTTGACAGATATATCCAGCTCGCGCGGTGCTTCCGCGACGAGGATCTCAGAGCCGACAGACAGCCCGAATTCACGCAGATAGACCTCGAGATGTCGTTCGTGGACACCAACGATATTCTGGAGTGCTTGGAGGGCTTCGTAAAACGTCTCTACAAGGAGATATTGAGCGTCGATATAGCAATTCCGCTCCCGAGACTGACCTACGACGAGGCAATGAGCCGCTACGGCTCGGATAAGCCCGATACGCGGTTCGGAATGGAGATAAGCAACATTTCGGAGCTTGTGAAGGATACGGATTTCGTAGTGTTCAAATCGGCGATAGAGAGCGGCGGCTCGGTTCGTGCGATAGTCGCGAAGAACGCCGCGGGAACGCTCACGAGAAAGGAAATAGACAAGCTCACCGAATACGCAAAGGGCATAGGCGCAAAGGGCTTGGCTTATGTTCGCTGGGTGGACGACGCGCCGAACTGCTCTTTCGCGAAGTTTATGAAAGAGGGCGAGCTTGAGAAGATACTCGGCGCTCTCGGCGCGGAAAAGGGCGACGTGGTGCTGATAGTCGCGGATAAGGACAAGGTAGTTCTTCCGACGCTCGGAGCGCTCCGTCTGAAGGTCGCAAAGCAGCTCGACATTATCCCCGCGGGCTGGGATTTCCTTTGGATAACAGAGTTCCCGTTCTTCGAGCACGACGACGAGACGGGCGATTGGGTAGCTATGCACCACCCGTTCACGATGCCGCTCGACGAGCACATAGCGCTCCTCGATACGGACAAGGAAAAAGTCCGCGCGAAGTGCTACGACCTTGTTCTGAACGGCGTGGAGCTGCTTTCGGGCTCTATGAGAATAAACGACCCGGCGCTCCAGCAGCACATGTTTGAGATGCTCGGAATGTCCGCGGAGGAGATAGCCGCAAAATTCGGCTTCCTTGTGGACGCTTACAAATATGCCGCTCCCCCTCACGGCGGCGCGGGAATAGGTCTTGACAGACTTGCTATGCTGATGTGCGGCTGTGACAGCCTGCGCGACGTTATAGCGTTCCCGAAGGTACAGAACGCCTCCGAGCTTATGAGCGAAGCACCTTCCGTTGTCTCGGAGGAGCAGCTTGAGGAGCTGGGGATAAAGATAGCGTCTCCCAAAAATTAACAACATCTCTAAGGAAATACTGATTTAAATGGCGGTTTTCCCCGCCGAAGGCGGGGAAAACCGAATAAAACCTAAACAACATCTTATCTCTAAATTTCTAAATATCTAAACAGCTAAATACAAGGAGTGATCTGAATGGACAAGGAATATTACAGAGACCTGAGCACGCGTGCCGCGGACGGCGACGCTAAGGCGTTCTCGAGACTTTACGAGGTCATTTACCGCGAGATGTATTACACCGCGTATTATACTCTCGCGAGCGAGGACGACGCGGTGGAAGCGGTAACGGGCGCGGCGCGCGACGGCTTTAACGCGATAGGCAAGCTCCGCACGCAGGAGGCGTTCGAGGTTTTTATGATGAAAACGCTCTGCGCGCGGATAAAGATGTACTGCAAGGATTATATGGGCGAAGTTCGCCCCGAGAGCGGCTCGCCGGAAATAAAACGCGCGTTCTTCAGGCTCGACCACACCGACAGGCTCTGCGCGGTGCTGTATATAGCGGCGCGGCTCGAACCTTCCGTTATAGCGGCTTATACGGGAATGATGAAGGGCAGCGTGAAAAAACGGCTCGCGAACGCTCTGCCGATGTTAAACCTTGAATAAGCCCGGCAAACACAGGGAAATACCGATTTAACGGCGCTTTTTCCCGCCGTAGGCGGGGGAAAACGCGTAAAATAAAACTTTATTTTATAAATATCATAAACATAACGTTCAAAGGGGTGCAGCAATGACGATAGAATATATGCGCGACTTGATGCGGGAAAAGGTCGTTCCCGAGGAGCTTGTTCCTCAAAATCTGATAAACTGCCTTATAGACGAGGAAGCCGAGCCGCCGAAGCTCGACGCGTTCGCGTTTCTTATGCGCCTTCGCGCGCTGGGGATAGGAAGCGCGGATTTCGTGAACCTGCTTTCCGGCTGCGGCGCTCCCGAGGAAGTGGTCGAGAAGATACGGGCAAACCCCGCGATGAATTTGCAGGGGCTGATAGTGACGTTGGATAATTCGGAGCTCGATTCGGAGGATTACACGAGAATGCTGCTCACCGCGCGGCAAGTGTGGGAGCGCACTCTCACGCTGCGTCTGGAGCGCTCCGAGAAGATAACTCAGGATATGGAAGAGGGCAGAACGGCAGACACCATGGAGCTCTACAAAACGAGCGCCCAAGCCGCTCCGGAGGAAGAGTACGAGCCCGAAGCACCCGAAGATGAGCCCGAAGATGAAGAGGACTACGATTACAATTACGACGAGGATATGGTGGAGCTCTCGTTTACTGCCGTGCTCGACAGGATAAACGAGGAAACCCTGTCTGGGAAATCCGCGGAGAGCGGCGCTTCCTTCACGGAGGAGTTCGACAGAATGAACGCCGAGGTGAGCGAGGCGGAAAACGCGGACGATCTCCACAGCGGAAAGAACGCACGGCGCATTTTCGAGGGCGAGGAGATAGACCAAACAGCAGTTTTTGAAGCTCCGCCCGAAGATACGCCAAAGCCTCCGAAAGAGCAGGAAGAACCCAAAGACCTTACGTTCAGTCAGGCGTTCGATAAGATAAAATCCGACAAGCAGAACAAGCTCGAAAGCGACTCGTTCGAGGACAGCACCGACGAGACCGATTTCGTGCAGGTCGACGAGGAATCGCTGCGCGAAAAGTTCGAGCTTCTCACAAGCGAGATGGAAAAGCTCCCGCCGAAAACCGCAAAGCAGAAAGCCTCGCGGAAAAAGGCGAAAGTAAAGGAAGAATACGAAGAAGAGTACGAGGACGACGAGGAAGAATACGACGTTGACGGGCTCTTCGAGGAGGAGAGCGGCAAGCGCAGTTATCATAAGGGCGCGATCGTCGGCGCGGCTATCGGGGCGGCGGCGCTTGTCGGTGCAGGCTTTGCCGTGCCGAGGCTCATCGAAAACCGTGCCGCCTCAGAGATAAGCTACGCGGAAAACACCGATGATATTTTCAGCAAAATATACTTTGCGTATAAGGACGGCATAACGGGCGGCAAAAACGCCCGCGCCGTCGGCTCGGAAGCGCAGGCGCTCTTCGGCGACCTGCTGATAGCGCCCTCCGAGGAAAGCGGGATAGGCAGCTTCACGCTTGGGAGCACAAAATATATCGTCACCGAAGAGAGCGTTTCGGTAAGCCTCGTTTCAAACGGCGCGGTAACATCGCTCGAAGAGCTTATTCCGCCCGAAAACGCGCGTTTCGTCGCCGCGTTCGACAGCGGCGGAGAGCTCTACGCGCTGTTCAGCGGAAAGCAGTCGGGGTATATGAAAATAGCCGAGGGCATAGCGGAGCACACCGTTTTGCAGGACGGAATACTCACGGATTACGAGATAAAGGACGGCTCGATAAGCCTCGGGACGGTGTACACGCCGGTGTTTGAGCGCACCTTCGGCATAGCGGACGAGGACGTTTATCTCCCGCGGTTCGGCGCGGGCACGCCAAAGCCAATCTCCGCGCAGAATGTGGCGGTAAGCTCCGGGAAGGGCTATTCCTACGGCGTCAGCGTGGAGTACTCGACGGTGAGCGGCGAATCGAGGCGCTCACGCGCGGTCATCGGAGACCCCGTTTCGGCTTCGGCTGACGGGCGCTTCGCGATGAACGGAGACGAAGGCGTGCTCATAAACACGAACGGTGAAAAGCTCGCCGCGGAAAAGACGGGCAAGCTCTCCCGCGCGGCATTCGGGAGCGGGATCTGCGCTGTCGCCGAAGAAGAGGACAGCGGCAATATCCGCCTTTACGACGGCGATATGAAGCTGAAGTCCATTTTGACGGGAGCGCCGTCAAGCGTCGATTTTATGCGGTTTGAGGGACGTATGCTGATAATAGGCGGCTCGGGAACGCTCGTTGTTGTGGACTGCGCAGACCCCGCCGCAGCTTCACGCGTGTCGCTTGCAGAGGCTGTAGGCGTTGTTTCCGGGAGCTCGGCTTTGACTTATGAGACAACGGAAAATGCGCTCGTTATAACGCGCTGGCGGCTCGAAAACGGCTCCGCGAAAAGGCTCGCGGAGTATTCCCGCGAATTTGCCGCGGACAGGCTCGCGACCGTAAAATTCGGCGCGGCGGCGGCTGTCGTTCTCGAAAGCGGGCAGAGCGGCGCGGCTTACAGCTATTTCGACGGCGTTTCGGTCGATAACGTGTACGTTGTGTTCGCTGAGGGCGCTCAGCCGAAAACGGCTTCCGTGTTCGACGACAAGGAGGGCTTCACCGCCGCTTTCAGCGACGAGGGAACGATAAAGGCGGTATGCGCGGGCGGGATCATGGTGCCGCGGTAATATTCCGAACTAATTTTTATACGTTATCGTCTTGACATAACGCCCGGATTGGTGTATAATAAATATGTGTGCTTTGGAGGCTGATAAACGTGGACGAGAAGAAACGCGCGAAGATAATGCGGGTATGCAGGGTCGCAGCGCTGATTTTGGCGGTCATAATGGTGCTCGGCGTTATTTTTCAGTCGTTTTTGAGATAAGACGATCGGAGACGGTTATGGGTTTATTTTATAACAACAGGGTTTCAGGAAGCGGCGTCGCGAAGGGCGCGAAGAAAAAGCCGTTCTTCCGCTTCTGGGAGCTTTTCGCGAATAAGTTCTGGGACTTCTTCAAGCTCAATATGATATACGTTCTGTTCTGTCTGCCGGTGGTGACGTTTGGTCCCGCGACGGCGGCGCTCACGTCGATGATGAGAAACATCTACCTCGAGCGTCCGCAGTTCGTATGGCACGATTTCGTGAAGAGCTTCAAGGAAAACTTCAAGCGGTCGTTCTTTGTGGGTCTGTTGGACATCGCGGTGGCAGCGGTGGGCGTTATCACGTTCATAGCGTACAACAGGCAGACAGACCCCGGCGCTGCGCTGAAAGCGGCGTATGTTATGTCTATCGTGGTGCAGGTGCTGTTCTTTTTGATGAACTTCTACATCTATCCGCAGATAGCCGCGCTGGATCTGAAGCTCGGCGACGTTTTCCAAAACGCAATGATAATGGTTTTCGTGAACTTGCCCGGCGAGCTTATCACTCTCGCAGCGGTGGCGGGGATAGGTGCGCTGTTCGTGTTCTTCACGTTTCCGGCGGTGTTCTTTTTGCCGTTCGTGCCGGGGGCTTGGCTGGTGTTTTTGTCTGTGTTCTGCTGCTATCCCGCGATACAAAAGCACATCATTAACCCATTCTACGAGCGAAGCGGAGAGCCCAACCCCGAGATACCCGAGTGGGAGCTCGAGGAAGACGAGGAAGAGAGCGTTTTTGAGGACCGCGGCGGCGAAGAAGCCCCCGTGCTTCTCAAAAAGGAAAAGAAGGAAAAGGGCGGAAAGGTCATTCGGTAAAAAAACAGCGGATCTAACGGCGTTCTCCCCCGCCGAAGGCGGGGGAGAACGCGAAAAACCAAGCGTTAGCGTAATATATTCTTTGAAAAGAGGAATTTGAAATGAGTTCTAGTGTTATAGTGGGAACGCAATGGGGCGACGAGGGCAAGGGCAAGGTTATCGACATCATGGCGGCGAAGGCGGACCTGGTGGTGCGCTCGAGCGGAGGAAACAACGCGGGGCACACCGTCGTCCACGGAGACGACGTGTATAAGCTGCATCTTCTGCCCTCGGGCATTCTCTACCCCGAAACGGTCTGCCTTATCGGAAGCGGCGTGGTCGTCGACCCAGCCGTGCTTCTCGAGGAAATATCCGGTATGAAGAGCCGCGGCGTTACCTGCGAAAATCTCCGCATAGACGCTCGCGCTGACATCATTATGCCGTGGCACCGAGAGCTCGATAAGCTCCAGGAGGAATTCAAGGCGCGGCAGACGGGCGTGAACGTAGGAACGACGGGGCGCGGCATAGGACCGTGTTACGCCGATAAGGACGACCGCATAGGAATTCGCATGTACGACCTCGTTCACCCGGAGTGCCTTAAAAAGCTCGTGAAGAACACCGGGGAGCTTAAAAATCTCATCATCGAGAAGGTCTACGGCGGCAAGACGATAGATCTGGACGCTGTCTATGAGGAGTACAAAGCCTACGGCGAGGCGCTCGCGAAGTACATGGCGGACGGCTCGGTCATCACGTTCGAGGCGTACAACGCGGGCAAGAACGTCCTTTTCGAGGGAGCGCAGGCAACGCTGCTCGACATAGATTTCGGAACATATCCGTTCGTAACGTCGAGCCACCCGATAGCGGGCGGCGCGTGCGTTGGCACGGGCGTTGGACCGAAGATCATCGACGAGGTGATAGGCGTCGGAAAGAGCTACACCACGCGCGTCGGCAACGGTCCTTTCCCGACGGAGCTGAACGACGAGCTTGGCGAGCTTATCCGGAACCGCGGCGGAGAATTCGGCACGACGACCGGCAGACCCCGCAGAACGGGCTGGTTCGACGCGGTGATAATGCGCCACGCAGTCCGCGTGAACGGTCTTACCGCTATCGCGATAAACAAGTTCGACACGCTTTCGGGCATCGGAGCTTTGAAGGTCTGCACGGCTTATAAAAAGTCGGACGGCACTGTCCTCAAGGATTTCCCGGTAACGCTTGAGGAGCTCGCCGACTGCTCCCCGGTGTACGAGGAGATAGAGGGCTACGAGGGCGATCTGTCGCAGTGCAGAACGTTTGAGGAGCTTCCCGAAAAGTGCAGGGCGTACATTTCCCGTCTCGAAGAGCTTTGCGGCTGCCCCATCACGATACTCGGCGTGGGACCCGGGCGCGACCAGGTGATATTCCGCTGATGAAGGCGCTGTTTATCGGAGACGTTGTCGGAAGCGTCGGCTGCGAGGCGCTGGCGGCGGAGCTTCCGCGGATAAAGCGCGAGCACGGCGCGGACGTCACTATAGTAAACGGAGAGAACAGCGCGGACGGAAACGGTATCGACGCGAGAAGCGCGGAGGCTATCTTCAACGCGGGCGCGGACGTTGTCACAACAGGTAACCACGCGTTCCGAAAACATTCCGTCGAGGAGGAGTATGAACGGCTCGACGCGCTGCTGCGCCCCGCGAACTTCGGAGACGGCGTTCCCGGAAAGGGCGTTTGCGAGCTCGATCTCGGGGCGTGCTCCGTAGCGGTGGTAAACCTCATCGGAACGGCGTTTATGACCCCGGTCGACAACCCCTTCAAATGCGCCGAGGAGCTTCTGAAAACAATAAGCGCCAAAACGATAATCGTGGATTTTCACGCGGAAGCGACAAGCGAAAAACGCGCGATGGGATATTTCCTCGCGGGGAGAGTGAGCGCCGTGCTGGGCACTCACACGCACGTCCAGACCGCCGACGAGCAGATAATAAACGGCACGGCGTATATCACGGACGTGGGAATGACGGGTCCCGCCGACAGCGTTCTCGGCGTGGAAAAGGACATGATAATCGAGAAGTTCCTGACCTACCACCCGCAGCGCCACGTTTTCGCGAAGGGCGACGTGAATATATGCGGCGCGGCTCTCGAGATCGACAGGAAAAGCGGCAGGGCGCTCTCGATAGAACGCTTTTGCGTAACTCACAAGCAAGCATAAAAAATATTTTACAGATAACAGAAAGGTTGGAGCGCGGCTTTAAGCGTTCCAAAAGGTGAGCAAAATGGAAGTTGTTAAGGTATCGGCACATTCCGTGCCCAAGTCCGTAGCGGGCGCTATCGCGGCGGTTATCCGCGAAAACGGCGAGGTGGAAGTACAGGCGGTAGGCGCGGGCGCGGCAAACCAGGCTGTAAAGTCCATAGCTATCGCGAGAAGCTATATGGCGCTTACGGGTGTGGATCTCATCTGCATCCCGGCGTTCACGACCGTTGATATCGACGGAGAGGAGCGCACCGCGATGAAGTTCATCGTAGAGCCGCGATAATGCGGAAGATCCTCGTTATCGGCACGGGCGGGACTATTTCCTGTGCCGAAAGCGAAAACGGGCTCGCGCCCGCGCTCCGAGCCGATGAGCTTCTTAAAAGGATAGAAGCGCCGTGCGAGGTATCCGCGGAGCAGCTCTTCGGGCTGGACAGCACGAATATGACGCCGCGTCATTGGGAGACATTGGCGCGGTTCATCCGCGAGCGTTACGATGAGTTCGACGGATTTGTGATAACCCACGGCACGGACACGCTCGGTTACGCTGCCGCTTCCTTGTCCTGCCTTATCCAAAATTCCCGAAAACCGATAGTGTTCACCGGGAGTATGAAGCCGATGACGGCGGATAACTCCGACGCTCCCGAAAATCTCCGCAACGCCCTGAGATTTGCCGCGGACGAACGCGCTTTCGGGGTTCGCGTGGTGTTCGGCGGAACGGTGATAGACGGGCGGAGAGCCGTTAAGGTGTGCTCTCGCGGAGAGGCGGCGTTCGATTTAAACGCTTGCGGCTTTTTCGCGGAGGGCAGACTGATATTCGACGAGGAATACGGCGGTGAAACGCGCTTTTACGAGCGTTTGTCGGACGATGTTTTCCATGTCAGGCTCATTCCGGGTCAGAGGCTTTACATTCCAAAAGAAGCGAGAGCCGTGATACTGGAGAGCTACGGCGCGGGCGGAGTGCCCGACTATCTTTTCGAGGAAGTCCAAAGGCTCGCGGAAAGCGGCGTTTACATTATTATTGCGACGCAGTGCGCCCGCGGCGGCACGAATTTGAATGAATACGAAGTCGGGCTTGTGGCGGCAAGGCGCGTTCCGCTTATTGAAACGGGCGAGATGACCGCGGAGTACGCCGTCGCGCGGGCGCGCTGGGCGTTGGAGTATTCGGGCGATCTTGAAGGTTTTAGGAAATTATTTTGCGGTGAGGAACGGTTATGAGATGTGTAAAGGTCGGGTATCTGAATAAGGCGGCGGGCTCTCCGGAGAGCTTTGTCGAAGAGGGCGAACGGCTCTATTTCGAGCAGCTTTCGCGGGCGGCGGAGGCTATTTACGAGCAGCGCGCGGAAAAGCCCATCGTGCTTATCTCGGGACCTTCCGGCTCGGGGAAAACGACATCCGCTATGCGCGTGGCGGCAGCTTTAAAGCAAAGGGGCTGCGGGGCGCACGTTGTTTCTATGGACAACTATTTTCTCCCGCTGAGGCGCGACAAGGAGCTCCACGGAGAGGATATCGACTACGAAAGTCCCGAACGCCTTGACGCGGAGCTGTTTTCGGATCATCTCGCGAGACTTCACCGCTGCGAGGAAATAGACGTGCCGGGATTTGATTTCGCTCTTCAGGATCGAATTCCGGGAATGAAGCTCAAGCGCGAGGAGGGCGATCTCGTCATTCTCGAGGGTATCCACGCGCTGAACCCTCAAGTTACCGGCGAAAGCGACGACTATACGCACCGTATCTATGTCAGCGTGCGCACGAGAATACAGCTTGGAGAAGAGCTTCTGCACCCCTCCAAGATACGCCTTATGCGGCGGCTTATGCGCGATAAGCTCTACCGCGGGCGCGATCTTTCGGAAACGTTCGAGTTCTTTAAGAGCGTGGAGCGAGGCGAGGATCTGTACATAATGCCGCACAAGCATCGTGCCGATCACGACATCGATACCTTCATAGAGTACGAGGCTTCCGTTTACCGCGACATACTCCTTCCGGAGCTTGAAAAGACCTCGCGCACATACGAGGGCTACTCCGATTACGCGGAGATCGAGCGCTTTTTGAAGGCGCTTTCGGGCGTTGATAAGAAATACGTTCCCGAAAACTCGCTTATACGGGAGTTTATCGGCTGAAATTCGCAGAACAAGTTCTTACAAAATTATGATTTTTTCCCGCGGGGTATTGACCTTCCGCGGGAATTATTGTACTATTAAAGTGGGGGTGAATATATTGAACGAGAAGATTTTGGTAGTCGATGACGAGCGCGAGATAGCCGATCTTGTGGAGGTCTGTCTCGTGAACGAGGGTTTTGAGGTGCGGAAGTTTTACAGCGGCGAGGGCGTTGCGGAGTTCGTGCAAAACGAGCCGTGCGATCTCGCGGTGCTGGACGTGATGCTGCCCGATATCGACGGGTTTTCGCTGGTGCGCAGGCTGAGAGAGCGCTTTGTGTTCCCGATAATTATGCTTACCGCCAAGTGCGAGGACGCCGACAAGATAACGGGGCTTATGCTCGGCGCGGACGATTACATAACAAAACCGTTTTCCCCGCCCGAGCTAGTCGCGAGGGTGAAAACTCAGCTTCGGCGGTACACTCGCTATAATTCCGCCGCTCCGCGCGCGAACGAGATAGATATACGCGGGCTCTCGATAAACAACGACAACCACAAGTGCACGCTCAACGGCAAGGAGATAGTTCTGACGCCGATAGAGTTTTCCGTGCTGTGGTATCTATGCAGTCACAAAAACACGGTCGTCTCGGGCGAGGAGCTGTTCGAGGCGGTCTGGGGCGAGAAGTATCTCGACAGCTCCAACACCGTGATGGCGCATATCGCGCGTATCCGCGAAAAGCTCGGCGAGCCGCCGCGAAATCCGAAATACATCAAAACAGTCTGGGGAGTGGGGTATACCATTGAAGAATAAAAACCTTTCCGCGTTTACAAAGCGGTATGTAATACAATACCTTTTGACATTGATATTACCCGCGGCAGTTTCCGCGGCGCTCGCGCTGCTCGTTCAGTGGATATGCGGATTTAAGATATGGTATTATGACGACAAGCTCTACATCTTCCTCCAATCCGTAAAAGAAAACCTCTTTCCCATTATCCTGCTTATAGTTCTGGGCACGGGAGTATTTACCACCATTCGATTTATGCGAAAGCCTATCAAATATGTAAACGACGTGATCAATGTGGCAAAGGAGCTCACCGAGCCTACAGACAAGCCCATAGAGCTGCCTCCCGCGCTGGCGGAGGCGCAGTACGAGCTCAATTCCGTGCGCGAGACCGCTCTGCGCAACGCCGCTATTGCAAGGGAGGCGGAGCAGCGCAAAAACGATATGATAGTCTACCTGGCGCACGACCTCAAAACGCCGCTTACGAGCGTTATCGGCTACCTCACGCTGCTTCGCGACGAGCCCGACATTTCCGAAGAGAACCGCGCGAAATACACCGCCGTGGCGCTTGACCGCTCGCAGAGACTGGATGAGCTCATTAATGAGTTTTTCGACATCACGCGGTTCAGCCTTACAACTCTCACGCTTGAGGCTCAGCATATCGATCTGTCGCTTATGCTGAACCAGACGCTGAGCGAGTTCTCGCCGATACTCTCCGAACATTCTTTGAGCGCGAAAACGGAAATTCAGCCGAATGTCGAGCTCCTCTGCGACCCGGACAAGCTCGAGCGCGTGTTCGATAATCTTCTGCGAAACGCCGTGAGCTACAGTTATCCCGACAGCGAGATAGAGTTTTCGATGACCGCCGATGACGGCAGCGTAACGGTGACCTGCAAAAACCGCGGGCGCACAATCCCGCCGGAAAAGCTCGCGCGCATTTTCGAGCAGTTTTTCCGTGTGGATAGCGCGCGGCAGTCCAAAACGGGCGGCGCGGGGCTCGGACTTGCGATAGCCAAGGAGATAGTCGTTCTGCACGGCGGGACTATCTCCGCTCAAAGCGCCGATGAGACCGTGGAATTTACCGTAACGCTCCCGAGAAAATAGCGGCGGCGCGGTACAGCGCCGGGCGGTAGACCTTCACAAACTGCCCCGCGTAGTCCACGACTTCCCCACCCCAGCCTTTTTTAAAGCGATACATTCCGTATTCGCGGCGCGTTTCGTCGTTATAGAACGGCACGCCGCCGAAATCGTAAACGCGGCAGCCAAGCTCGCAAGCCCTGCATATCATCGTCCACTGCATAAGGTAATTTGGATAAAGGTTTCGGAAATTGTCGCCGGAAGCGCCGTAAACGTAGCAAAAGCGCCCGCCGTACTCCACCGCCACAGCGCCCGAAAGCGGCGTTTTCCCGCCGAAGCCGGTGTAGCACATATACAGCCGCGCGTGCTCCCCGAGAGCGTTCAACAGCCGCGCGAAATATTCCCGCGGTCGTATTGGAAAACCATCGCGCCTGCCCGTTTCGACCATCAGCGCGTAGAAATCATCGAGCGCGCCCAGTGCGTTTTCCGCGCGAAGCTCCTCACACCAAACGCCGCGGCGCTGCGCCTTGCTTATTCTGTTGCGGTATTCCGGCTTGAAGCCCGCGCGTATCTCCGAGAGCGTTTTGCCCTCTAAATTCAGTATGTAGTTGGAGCGGCACTGTATCGTCCGATCTTCGTCCGTCGTTTTTCGTGAAAACCCGTCGTTTTGCAATTGACCGCGGTCAATAATCGGCGGGTCGCAGATGAACACGAACGCGCGTTCATTTTCGGCAAGAGCTCCTATCCCCTCCATAAGCTCCGACAGCGCCATTTCATCGGAATACACAGGACCCCTCGGCGCGTACAGCAAGGCGCTTTTGATAAACGGCGTTCTTTTTATGAGCACAAGGCACGCTCCGCGGACGTTTCCGTTTTTGTCCCGGGACAAAACGCCTCCGCTGTCCCAATTCTCCTTGACCTCCGCCCAGGAAGGCGATTGCGTGAACGAGCCGCTTTGCGAGAGCACAAAGCGCTCAAACTCTTCTTTGTTTTTTGAGTTCAGAAAATCGTACATAAAACATTCCCCCTTGTGTTAATTCTAACACACAAGGGGGAAAAGTGTTTTCGGAAAATATTCGCATTAGCTTACGATTTCCTTACGGAAAACTCGCAATATCCTTACCCGACCTTCGAGCATACCGCCGCGCCTATGTACTCCGCCAGCTCCTCGATGCGCTCGTCAGCTTGGGTGTAGCCGTCGCGGTAGGATTCCATTATCTTATCGCTGTCCTTCTCGAATTTCGAGATGGGAGGCAGCGTCGGGCGGATAGTGATAAGTCTGCCCTCTTCCTCAAGCCGCTCCATAAGCTCTATGGTCTTGGCGTAGCGTTCAACGCGCGTCATGCACGCTTCCTCGAATTCGGGGTACTGCTTATACATTCTGTGTATCACCATGCGGAACCTCGTGTAGTCCGTGGGAGGCACTGCCTTTCCGGGCTTGGTGAGGATTATCACGAGCCTGTCGCAGCCCATTTCGAGGGCGTGCTCTATCGGAATGGAATCCGCTATCGAACCGTCGAGATAATGCTTTCCGTCAAGCTCCACGGGGCTGCAAAGCATCGGCACGGAGCAAGTCGCCTTCGCGATAGTGAGAAGCCTGCCGCTGTCCCGGCTCTCGGAAAGATACTCCGCCTTGCCTGTTTCCATGCAGGTGCAGACATATTCCGTTTCCGTACCGCCGTTGAAGTATGTATTGAAATCGAAGGGGAACTGCTTATACGGATATTCAAACGCCATTTTATCGAGGTTTATAAGCCTCCCCGAACCGAGAAGCTGCCTTATGCCATAATACGATTCGTTTCGCGGAACGTTTATCATACGGCAGGTGCGCCCCTTCTGGCGCGAAACGTAGCTCATCGCGTTGCCGCCGCCCGCGGATACGCCTATTACATAGGGGAAGCTTACGTTTTCCTCGAGAAGTCTGTCGAGCACTCCCGCAGTGAATATCCCGCGGACAGCGCCGCCTTCAAGTATAAGTCCTGTTTTCATATTTGCCACCACACACATTAAATTTATATTGCTGCGTCAATTAAATGTTTCCGGTTCCTTCTTTCACTTTTTATTGTTTCCCCCGCCTTCGGCGGGGGAAACAATAAAATTTTGGAAATATTTAATTGGATTATCAATATCTTCGCCGCACTCTGTGAAAAACCACATAATGAGACTATATCTTTGTCTTAACAATATATATTGTAACATTTTATTTTTAACTTTTTGTTAATTATAAGCTCCAAAGAATTTGCCATTTTGACGAAATTATCAATAGTAGTTTGATGATTTTGTGAAAATCACACAAAAACGCTCAAAATGCAGTGATTTGCAGGGGGTGTGGAAGTATTATTTAGGGGAAAAGACGGGGGAGCGGATTTTCGGAGATGGAGCTCTGCTAACCGGTCAACCGACAGGCGGCGCATCAGAGGGGCGTAAAAATATAAGGTAAACCGTACTAAGCGGGTAAAATTTGCGAAAGCGAGTGACCTTGCCGCAGCGGAGCGGAGGCAAGGTCACTCGGCTAGCGCAGTCGAGCGAAGCTCGACGGAGCGGTTCGCAAATTTTTTTAAATAAGGAGGAATTATATGGCGGCAAGAAAAATGATCACCGTGGAGGAATATTTCAAGAAAAATTCCTCGCGGTTCATCAAATTCGGGGAGAAATTCGCGAATATGTTAAACGACGAGGAGCTTATAAATTCGCTCGCCCAAAAGGACTTGGAAAAGCTGGCGAAGGTGTGGAAGCTGGTGTTCGAGATGCTGGACGAGAACTCCGCGGGGAGCGGCGAGGACAAGCTCTCGGAGCTTATAAGCGCTTATACGGCGCTCGGAAAGGACGATGAGGAATGACATTTTCACCTAAGCAGGAGGAGGCGCTGCGGCTGCTGCGAAACGGCTCTCTGAAACGTCTTAACATTTTCGAGGGGAGCGTTCGGAGCGGGAAAACGTATATCTCGATGATAATGTGGGCGTTCTGGGTGGGGAGCTCGCCGAAGGACAGCGCTTATCTGATGTGCGGAAAAACGCTCACGACGCTTAAACGCAACGTTTTGGAGCCGCTTAAAAGCGCGCTTGGAGACAGCTTTTCCTACAGCGTCTCCAAAAAAGAGGGTTCGCTTTTCGGCAGACGTATCTATCTGGAGGGCGCGGCGAACGCGGAGGCGGAAAGCAAGATACGCGGAATGACGCTTAAAGGCGCTTATTGCGACGAGCTTACGCTGTTCGGAGAGGACTTTTTCGTTATGCTGCTCTCGCGCTTGTCCGAAAAGGGCGCTAAGCTCTTCGCGACTACCAATCCCGACGCGCCCTCTCACTGGGTGAAGCGCGACTATCTTGATAACGGCAAGGTCGATCTTTTGAGTCTGAAATTCACGCTGGAGGACAACGTGTTCCTTCCGAAAAAATATGTCGAGCAGCTAAAGCGAGAATTCTGCGGGGTGTTTTACGACCGCTTCATTCTCGGAAAATGGGTAGCCGCCGAGGGAAGGGTATACGAGAGCTTCTCCGCCGCGAACATCATAAGCTCCGCGGAGCTTTCGGAGCGGCTCGCTGAAAACAAGCTGATAACGGCGGCAGTCGGCGTGGATTATGGCGGAAACGGCAGCGCCTCGGCGTTCGTGCTTGTCGGGCTGGACGCGGGGTTCAAAAACCTCTATGTACTGTCGGAATACTACGATAAGCGCAACCGTTCCGCGGAAAATCTTATCTCCAATTTCGCCGAGTTCGCAAAGCGCGAAAAAAAGCGCTTTCCAATGCTTAAAACCGCCTGCTGCGACAGCGCCGAGCAGCTTTTGATAAAGAGCTTTCGGCAAGCCGTCCGCCAAAACGGGATAGAGGTGAAAAACGCTCTAAAAAAGCCGATAAACACGCGGATAAATATGCTCAACCGCCTGATAGCGGCGGACAGGTTTTTCGTCCTCGACGAGTGCCCGCACGTTATCGAGGCGCTTCAGGGCGCGGTCTGGGACGAGCGCGACGTTCACAAGGACGTAAGGCTCGACGACGGCACCTCGAACATCGACAGCCTCGACGCGCTGGAATACGCGTTCGAGCGGTTTGAACGGCAGCTTTTCGGGTTCTGATTTGTGCAAAAGTCCATAATATCATCATAAATCATTTAGTTAATTATCACTTTTTCCCATTGATTTTTTCGGAGGAATGGTGTATAATCTAGATTATATAGAGAGACCCATGTGCTTTCCCCTGTTGAAAACTTGCCCGGAGCTCAAAAGGTAAGAGTTAGGGATATTTTCTCGCTTCTTAAAACTCTTGCTCCGATTGCAGTTCCAATCAAGTTTTTAACGGAGTATCAGAACTGAATTTTAACAAATAAGGAGAAATAACACCATGAAAAAGACTATAGCCTTGATTTCCGCGGCGGCGCTTGTTTTTACGCTCGCGGGCTGCAATAACACCGAAAACAACTCGACCGGCTCAACGGGCGCGAACACCCCCGCTTCCGTATCGAGCGCGGCGCAGGTCACGGACGAGAGCTCCGATGTTCCGGCTGTTCCCGACAGCACTCCGGACGGGGAGAGCAATGACATTCCCGCGGATCCGGATAACTCCATCGTAGTTCCCGATGACCCCGATAACCCCGCCGATCCCAACGGCGGCGAGGGCGGCGTTAACAACAGCGGGATCGAGTTCCCCGACAACAGAGCCGGGCGCATGGTAAAGGCGGCGCTGGCTTCCGGCGAATGGGGCGCTTTGATGCCGATCGAGGAGGACGCGCTTTCGATCTCTATCGGTGTAGACGCTGCCGATCTTGACGAATTCTGCTGCGTAATGCCCATGCTGAGCGCCGTGCCCAACGAGGTCTACTGCTTTAAGCCCAAGAGCGGCAAAGAAGCTGCCGTAAAAACAGTCCTCAGCAACCTTGTCGACGCCAAAAAGGAAGACCACATGCTGTATCCCATGGTTCAGGACGCGTGGGCGAACGCGGTGATCGGTGAGGATGACGGGTATGTTTATCTGGTAGTTCACCCCGACAACGCCCGCGAAGCTGCCGATATTATGGGCGCAACGAAGTAAACAATTGACAATGTACAATTGACAAATGACAGTTTCGGCGGACAAATTTAAATGCGCCGCGAAACGGCGCATTTTAACTGTCAGCTTTCAACTTTTATACAGTCCGATCCCCCCGCTTTGCGGGGGGATCTTAATTACTATATCATTATGGAGTAGTGCTTAAGCCGTACAGCTCGTCCGCCATATTTTTCACGCTGTCGAAGGTCTTGGCTGTCGCAGCGGTTATCTTTTTCTGACCGCTCGTTTCTTCAACGATAGCGTTCGCTTCCGAGTAGGAGATCTGCACCAGCTTTTCCATTTGCTGCACCATTTCGTGAGCGCGGCGGCTGCGTTCGCCGGTCTGCTTTCCGCTTTCGGCTATTTGTTCGGTTTTTCCGCGCGAATCCGCCTGAAGCTGCCCGAGCTCCTCCGCCGCTTCCCGCGCCGCGGTTATTCCGGATATGCCGCTGTCTACGGAGCTCAAATTCTGCGCGTTGGACTTTTTTACCTCGTTTAACATTTTCAAAACTCTCTCGACGGTCTTGGAAACGGAATCGCTCGAAGCCTTGGAGCGCTCCGCGAGAACGCGTATCTCGCCCGCGACGACCGAGAAGCCCTTGCCGTATTCGCCGGCGCGCGAGGATTCTATCGAAGCGTTTATAGCCAGAATGTTGGTCTGATCCGCAATGTTCGTTATTTCCTTGACAAACGCCGTTATTTCGCCGATGACCTTTTCGAGACTTTGTATGGACTCGTTCGTCATATCCGCCGAGGTCTCGATCTCGCGCATACTTTCAACGGCGCTGTTCATCTGCCCGACATAGCTTTCCATTCGTTTGCATATATCGTCCGAAATATCGAGCATTTCACCTGTTTTGGTATCGATAAGCGCGGTCGCTTCGACCATCTCGTTTATAGTTTCCTGCATGGAGCTTACATGCTCCATACTTTGAGCGCAGTTGTCGAGAGTATCTTTTGCGGACTTCGCGATGGCGTCTGTGGCTCTGCCGGATTCCGTCATATCCTCCGCGAGGTCGTTCATCATACCCACAAGGCTTTCGGAAACGCTGCCGCATTTTCCCATTATCTCGTTTACGCGTTCGCTGCCGCGGAGATTTTCGAGCAATTTGTGAGAACCGCCCGCAACGCTGATAAACACGCTTCCCATAAGTATAAACTCTATGGTGAAGCCCAGCATATACGGAATAAATTCCAAATTCGGCGCGGCGTTGCCGTTTTCAACGGCGTCCTTAACTCTGAACCACGTTGAAATACCGCACATTATGTATGTAATTATCGCTATGGATATCGTAAACTTCTTGTCGTAATACATACAACTGAAAAGAAGTGCTATGCCGTATGTCATATAGATTCCCACGGAGGAATTCATACCGAGCAGCATCACGATAAATCCGACAGCCAGCACGCCTACATATTTCATTACCTTTACCGGCACGCCTATCTTTTGCAGAACAAACGGACCCACCGTGCAGAAAACTCCGATAATGGAAAGCCGCGTGAGGTCTCCGTAATCTATCCAGAATATACCTGCCGCGGTCAATCCGAAGAGCGCCGGGAAGACCAATGTCATCCAAAGCAAGACCTTGGTCATGCGTTTGTTCACACGAGCGTCGTTTTGTTCAAAGAAATCTTGTTGTTTTTCCATAAAAACACCTTCCTTAAATATAATAAAGCCATTTTTATTATAACATATCCGCAGGGATCTTTCGTGAAAAATCACTTAATTGACAGAAAAATCACTTAATTGACATGGAGATTTCTCTTGACAACGCAAATGTGAACTTTGCTTTCGGGGTTTTGTGCGGAGCGCAAATATCGCCTTTATGCGCAAATTTATCCTATAAAGTTGATGTATTTTGTGTATATTCAACAGCTTTGTATTTTTTCCCGAAAAGTTCTTGACAAGGGCGGAATTATGTGGTATAATTTAAAGCATATTAAGCCTACTTGTTAAATAGGTTATAACTTATCAAAGGGGGCGATCCGTGATGATAGAGCTGAAAAACGTCTGCAAAACCTACGCTTCGGCGGGGCAGAGCGTCGAGGCGGTGAGGGACGTTACATTAACGATAAACGACGGGGACATATTCGGCATTATCGGGTTTTCGGGCGCGGGGAAATCGACGCTCGTGCGCTGTATAAACCTGCTGGAGCGCCCTACGTC
The DNA here is from genome assembly GCA_964454205.1 of uncultured Ruminococcus sp. GTDB lineage: Bacteria > Bacillota > Clostridia > Oscillospirales > Ruminococcaceae > CAG-115. The sequence continues at coordinate 30,615 of CAYVSV010000011.1, read as the reverse complement.
GGGGCAAGTGCTTATCGAGGGACGGGACATCACAAGGCTTTCGGCAAAGGAGCTGCGCGCGGCGCGGAGAAAGATCGGAATGATCTTTCAGCACTTTAACCTTATGCCTTCGCGCACGGTTCTCGATAACGTGGTCTACGCGCTGCGCGGAAGCGGGCTTTCAAGAGCGCAGATGCGCGAAAAGGCGCTGAAGCTGCTGTCGCTCGTGGAGATAGCGGACAAAGCCGGCGCTTATCCGAGCAGCCTTTCGGGAGGACAAAAGCAGCGCGTGGCTATCGCGAGGGCGCTCGCCAACGACCCGAAGATACTGCTCTGCGACGAAGCGACCTCAGCGCTCGACCCGCAGACCACAAAGCAAATACTCGCGCTTCTGAAAAGCCTTAATGAAACTCTTGGGATAACCGTTGTGCTGATAACTCACGAAATGGCGGCTGTAAAGGAAATATGCGGCAGAACGGCGGTTATGGATAAAGGGCGCGTTATCGAAGAGGGCGAGACCTTCTCGATCTTCGCGGACCCGCAGGAAAAGCTTACCAAGGACTTTATCGCCACGACCTCAAACCTCAAGAAAATACACGCGCTGCTCGAGGAAAACCCCGCCGCCGTTCCTCTGAACGAAAGCGATATCGTAGTGAAGCTGACGTATACCGAGCGGAGCGTTTCCGAGCCGCTTATCTCCGACGTCACGCAGAAATTCGGGGTGCTGCTGAACATAGTTTTCGCGGATGTGGATATAGTTCAGGGAGCGCCCATCGGCGGCACTGTCGCCGTGATAAGCGGCAAGCGCGAACAGATAACGGAAGCTGTAAAATATCTGATAGAAAAAAACGTCGCTGTGGAGGTGATAAAGGGTGGAGCTTCTCAATAAAATGATCCCCAACGTAATGGCGGATACCGGCAGGTTGTTCAGCAGCGTGCTGGCAACGCTGCAAATGACCGTGTGGTCGGGCGCGGTGATGTTCGTGTGCGGTCTGACGCTGGGAGTAGTGCTGACAGTGACCAAAGAAGGCGGCATAATGCGGCAGCGCATCGTTTATCAGGTGCTCGACAAGATAATAAACGTCTGTCGTTCCGTGCCGTTCGTTATCTTTATAGCGATACTGCTGCCCGTTACCAAGGCGATAATGGGAACGAAGATAGGTGTGCGCGGAGTTATCGTGCCGCTTGTCGCGGCTTCCGTGCCGTTTTTCGCGCGGCAGGTCGAGACCGCTCTCGCGAATGTCGGTCACGGCGTTGTGGAGGCAGCGCAGTCCATGGGAAAAAGTCCGCTGTCGATAATCTTCACTGTTTATCTGCGCGAAAGCATTCCGTCTATAGCGCGCGGCACGACTATCACGCTGATAAACCTCATAGGTCTCACCGCGATGGCGGGATATGTCGGCGCGGGGGGACTTGGAGACTACGCCATTACATGGGGGTACAATTACGGACATTACGATATAATCTGGGTGTCCGTGCTGTTTGTGATACTGATAGTTTCGGTAATTCAGTTTATCGGAAATCTTATCGCGAAGAAAAATACACACTAACAAAATAAAGGACAGGGAGAGGAAATAATTATGAAAAAGTCAATTAAATTTACGGCGCTTGCGCTTGTTGTCACATTGCTGTTTACGGTATTTACGGGCTGCTCAAAGAGCAGCGAAAACACGGTCGTTAAGCTGGGAGTTACCGGCGCGGTCTACGAGGACCTGTGGAAGCCGACGATTGAAAAGCTCGCGAAAGAGGGCATTACGGTGAAGCTTGTGCAGTTCTCCGATTTCTCGCTGCCGAATAACGCGCTGAACGGCGGAGATATCCAGATGAACGCTTTTCAGCACCACGCTTATTTTGAAAACGACAAGAGCACCAACGGCTATGATATTTCGATACTTACGGACACGTTCGTTATCGCGATGAATATTTTCTCAAAGAACTACACAAAGGTTGAGGAAATTCCGGAGGGCGGCAAAATAGCCGTTCCGAACGACGCGACGAACTACGGGCGCGCGCTTATCCTCCTTCGGGACGCGGGACTGCTCACGCTGGGGGAATACGAGGGCACGCCTTCCACCGCGGACATTACCTCGTCTAAGGTCGAGCTTGTGGAGGTAAACGCGAGCATGACCTATCAGTATGTAGACGACAGCGAGATAGCCGCGGCGGTCGTAAACGGCAACTACGCCGCAAGCTACGGAGTTGATCCGAACTCCGCTATATTCTACGAAAACGTTGACTTAAGCAACAAGAGCTTCGTGTGCGTTATCGCCGTGAAGTCCTCGGATATCAACAACGAGGTCTACAAAAAGGTCGCGGAAGCGTTCTGCTCCGCGGACACGGAAAAGTTTTTTGAGGAGAACTACAAGGGCTTCTTTATTCCCGCGTGGAACGCTTGATAAGGGGGCGTAACTATGAATTGGCTGCGTGATATAATTCGCGACGAAAACCGCGTTGTCACGGAAAACATCGAGGAAAAATACCTCAGCGACACGCTCGGGCGGCTCAAGGGCAGCGCAGCGGCATTGGTGTTTGTTAAGAGCGCGGATGAGGTCAGCGCGATACTGCGCGCGGCTCACGAGCGGCGTATTCCCGTAACTCCGCGCGGCGCGGGAACAAATCTTGTCGGCTCGACCGTTCCGGAGGACGGCGGGGTAATTCTCGATTTTTCGCTGATGAACCGCGTTCTGGAGCTTGACAGATCAACCATGACCGCGACCGTCGAGCCGGGAATACTGCTTGAGGATCTTCAGAAATACGTTGAGAGCGAGGGGTTTTTCTACCCGCCCGACCCGGGAGAGAAGCAGTCCACGATAGGCGGCAACATCAGCACGAACGCGGGCGGGATGCGCGCCGTGAAGTACGGCGTTACGCGCGATTACGTCCGCGGACTTGAGGTCGTGCTTGCCGACGGAACTATCATGACAGTCGGCGGAAAAAATGTTAAGGACGCGAGTGGACTTTCGCTGAAAAATCTGTTCATCGGCTCGGAGGGAACGCTTTGCGCCATCACGAAATGCGTTTTGAAGCTCATACCGAAGCCGGAGTTTTCAAAGTCCGCGCTTATCGCCTATCCCGACTTGGACAGCGGGATAAGCAGCGTTCTTGAAATTCTCCGCGCGAACGCTGACCCTACCGCCGTGGAGTTTATCGGGCGGGACGTCGCGAAGCTCGGCGAGGATTTTTCGGGCGTGAGATATCCGCGCCCCGACGCCGGCTCGTATATCCTGCTGACCTTTGACGGCAGGCGCGAGGAAGTTGAAAACAACGTAAAGCGAATTCGCGGACTTGCGCTGAACACGGGCGCGACGGAGTATATTCCGCTTGACGATCCCGAATACGCCGCCGACATCTGGAAGGTTCGCGGGGCGCTTGTCAAGGCTGTCGAGGCGACATCGGAGCAGGAGCCCGTGGATATCGTAGTCCCGATAAGCAAGACCGCCGAATTTATCCGTTACGTCAAGGAAGTCGAACGGGAAACGGGCGTGCGTATGGTAAGTTTCGGTCACGCGGGGGACGGAAACGTTCACCTGTGCGTTGTGCGCGGAAACCGCGGCGATGATGAGTGGAAAAACAAGCTGCACGAGGTCATGTCGCGGATTTACGAAAAGGCTTACGAGCTTGGCGGAGTGACCTCGGGCGAGCACGGTATCGGAGTTTCAAAGCGCGAGTATTTTCTCCGCGAGACGCGCCGCGAGAACCTTGAAGTTATGAACAGCATTAAAAACGCGCTCGACCCGCTTCACATACTCAACGACAAAAAATCATACATTCTTTCGGGGGAAAACGACAATGCCTGAATTATCAAAAAGAACAGCGGGATTTACAGATTCGGTAATTCGCCGTATGACGAGAATATCTCTGCAATACGGCGCGGTGAATTTATCGCAGGGATTTCCCGATTTCGAGCCGCCGCGGGAGATACTCGACCGCCTTGCCGAGGTATCGCGCGAGGATTTTCACCAGTATTCCGTAACATGGGGAGCGCAAAATTTCCGCGAGGCGCTGGCGGAGAAGCAGTCGAAGCTTATGGGCAAAACGATCGACCCGAATTCGGAGATCGTCGTTACCTGCGGCAGCACCGAGGCAATGATGGCGGCTATGATGACCGTTGTAAACCCCGGGGATAAAGTCGTGGTTTTCTCGCCGTTCTACGAAAATTACGGCGCGGACGCTATTCTTTCGGGCGCGGAGCCTATTTATGTTCCGCTTACGCCGCCCGAATTCAATTTCAATCGCGATACGCTGGAAAAGGCGTTTATGCAGCGCCCGAAGGCTATTATACTCTGCAATCCGTCCAATCCCTGCGGAAAGGTATTCACTTATGAAGAGCTGAAATTCATCGCGGAGCTTGCGGAAAAATACGACGTTTTCATCATAACGGACGAGGTTTACGAGCATATCGTTTACGAGCCGAACAGACACGTTTATTTTGCGTCGCTGCCCGGTATGTGGGAGCGGACTGTTTCCTGTTCCTCGCTCTCGAAGACCTATTCGATAACGGGCTGGCGGCTTGGGTATATAATCGCGCCGCCGCGTATTATCGAAGCGGCGAAAAAGGTTCACGATTTTCTGACTGTCGGGGCGGCTGCGCCGCTGCAAGAGGCGGCGGTTGTCGGGCTGAAATTCGACGGTGAGTATTACAAGGATTTGCAGCAAAAATACACCGCGAAGCGCGACTTGTTTCTGAAAGGGCTTGACGACCTCAAAATAGCACACACAGTGCCGCAGGGCGCTTATTACATACTTCTGGATATTTCGGAGTTCGGGTTCGCTTCCGACTTGGAATTCTGCGAGGTTTTGGCGCGAGATGTGGGAGTTGGGGCTGTCCCGGGCTCGAGCTTTTTCCGTGAGCCGGTGAACGATCTGATACGCCTGCACTTCGCCAAAAAGGATGAAACGTTAAACAACGCGCTGAACCGCCTCGCCGATCTGCGGAAAAAGATTTCGGCGAGAAAATAACGGCGTTCTGCGGCGTCGTCTAAGTTATTGACGGGAAATCCGGTTCGGAATTTATTGCCGGTTTGCCGCTATATATCAGAACGCCGGTAGTTCGTTTCAGGTATCCCGCTCTGTTTGGAAATATGGAATTCGCTGCGTTGTATGTGTGGCTGCACGATAAAAATCTAGAACGGCATTTAACGGGATCGTTAAAATTGAAAAGCTGAGGGCTTTCTTCATTTGATAGCATAGTGTCAAAGCGGTGCCAATTTGCGGGCGGAATATGCTATATCATCAAAACGCATTTCATTTTACAATATTTCCGATTTGCAGGTATAATGTTGATTGTTTGATTGGTTTTAACGAACAGCTAATCAATTTTTTCAACTAAATTCTTAAAAACGACAACGGAAGTTCATTAAAAAAGTAATAGCAGCCTGCGCGTTCTATAAATTCACGAACATCGCGATATTTTTCTTGACGAAACCAATCATTTAAAACATAGGTGTACGCGACAGAATACCCAATCTGTGCAGCGAGCTTTTCATATTGTAACTTTTTATACAAACAGGTTTGCAGTTTCTCATCGACTGAGCCGGCAACGTTTTGAAATTTCTTTTCAATTATGTAAAGAGTCTTACAAAGTTTATTAAAAAAAGCGTCATCCGGCAACAATTTGTCTGAATTAACGCTTAAATCCACGTTGTGCATCTTGAGAAAATGTATAAAATCATGTTTCGACCGGCTATACCCCAGAATTACGCCCTGCTTATTAGTTGTCTCACCATCCAGTTTAACAATATAACCGGAATTTTTAAGTGATTCATCTAAAGACGTAGTTTGCTCAAAATGCAATCCGTGCGCATTAGTTAGTGACCCTCCGCCGTGGGTATTTGCTTGTCGTGACATATTATTCCTCCTTTAAAAAAGCCTTGATATCAATAAAAAGCGCGCTTTTTTAGGTTTTTATTTTTTAAACACAAACAGATATTCGTGCGCAATCAACAAAAAATTATATTTTACACTGTTAGTTTTCCAATAGCCCGTAGCGCGACAGTTGTGCTGTTCCTTGATGATAAGCTCCTTGAGGGTAAATCCGGCATCCTGAAAAATCCTCATCACATCAAAGCTCATAGGTATCATACAACCCTTTTGGCGGGTGTCACCCATTAGGATAGCACAAAACTTACCTTTCTTCAGAACTCGGTAACTTTCCTCGGCTACGGGCTTCATCTGTTCAAGAAAATCCTTGACTTTAAGCAGTGATAAATCGCCCTCGATTTCATCACTATACTTTATTATGTCGGCGTATGGCGGGTGAGTGCATATAAGATCTATGCTTTCATCGGGAATAGCGTCTAAATAACGCGCGTCACCTTTGTTAATATAAACCTTGCCCTTGGCGGGTTCATATTCAAAATCGGTTTTCTCTCGACAGCGCGCCAATGCAGTATCGTTTATGTCAATGCCGATAATATCTCTGTTAAGGAGTTTTGCTTCAACAAGCGTCGTGCCGCCGCCCGCAAACTGATCAAGAATTAAATCGCCCTCCTGCGAGTAACGCAGGATTATGTTTCGCGGAATATAAGGCGACCAATTTCCGCGCCACTTTGCGTCGTGCGTAGCCCAATCCCCGCGTTGAGGGAACGACCAATGGGTGGTCATTTCAAGTTCAAAGTTTTCGGGCTGCCATTTAATGATTTTTTTCATAACTTTATTTTTTGAAGTCCTCTCCGGACTTTCCAAAGGCTTCTAAAATATTATCCATTGAAAGCCGACTTCTCTTTTACGAAATGTCGAAAGCCATGTGTTAAAATTGCGTTTAGACATAACCCTTCTCTTTCACTATAATTAAAATGAAACAGCGAGTTTAGCGTTCTTGGAAATCCAAGGCGAACACAGCTTAATAGTTACAAATCAATAACTCGTTAATATTTCCCCTGCTCCCGCCGTTGCTGTTAATCATTCTCTTTGCCGAAACCCGCAAAATTGAATAGTCGGAATAAAGGTCGTCAAAGAAATCATCATCGTCATTACTGTTTTTGGGGTCTGAATTACTTGCAATGACCTTTGCTCCCTTCTCTGAAATCTCATCTATAAACTTGCCGAGTTCGATCTGCTGTTTATCACCAAACGCATTCTCCGAATACGATGTGAATGAAGCTGTTGCAGTAAGCGGACGGTAAGGCGGATCGATATATACGAAAGTATTCCTATCGATAAAATCCGAACACTCGGAATACTCACCGCATCTAATTTCCACATTCCGTAATAGTCCGCTTACCTTGCGCAAATTATCCGCGTCGCAAATCGGAGGCTTTTTATACGAGCCAATCGGAACATTAAAATATCCCTTCCCGTTTACCCGATACAGACCGTTAAAGCAAGTCTTGTTCAGGAAGATAAATAACGCCGCCATTTCGGCATCATCCGCTCCTTCTCTGATTCCCGCATTAAACATATCGCGTTTCCCGTAATACATTTCCTTGCGTTCATCTTCAGACTTGCTCCAGAAGTCTGTCTGACAGCTTGAAAGTGTTTTGATAACCGATTCAACATTGCCCTTTATATGATTATACGTATTGATAAGCTGGCGGTTAATGTCGTTCACCAAGATTTCTTTAGGAGAAAAATTCTCCAAAATATCAAACAAAACCGCTCCGCCGCCCACGAACGGTTCGCAGTACCTATCAACCTTATCGGGATACTTCTTTCTTATTTCGTCAAGCAGCTGGCTCTTACCGCCTGCCCATTTGACAAACGGTTTAACGCTAATAAAGTCCATTGTCTTTCCTTTCAGTACATATTTACCTATTTTTATAATTATACCACACTTTTTAGACATTTTCAATACCATTTTTAGATAACAGCAAAATATTTGGTTATATTCGCAATGCTTCGGCAGACTTATTTCGGTCTGCCGATTTTTTGTCCGGCGGCACTTGCTATATCACTTAAAATATGTTATACTTAATATTGAGAATGATTGCGGGGGTTTTAAAATGAAATATGATTGCCTTATAATAGATGATGAAAAGCTGCTTGCCGACAGCACGGCGGAATACTTCAATATGTTCGGCGTGACTGCTGCCGCGGTGTATACGGCAGAGGAGTGCCGCGCCTTTTTGAAGGAAAACGTTGCCGATCTGCTATTGCTCGATATCAACCTCGGCAATGACAGCGGCTTTCAGTTGTGCAGGGAACTGCGCGATAAAACGCAAATACCGATCCTGTTTATTTCCGCGAGAACAAGCGACGACGATCAGATAATCGCGCTGAATATCGGCGGCGACGATTATATACAAAAGCCGTATTCGCTCGGCGTGCTGCTGGCTAAGGTAAAAGCGGTGCTCAAGCGTTACGGACAGAGCGCCGACGGATATGACGACGGTTGGCTGAGCGTTGACCTCGGCGCGAAAACGCTTACCGTCCGCGGAAATCCCGTGAAGCTCACCGCACTTGAATTCAAGCTGCTCGCGTACCTTATAAAAAACGAAAACAGAGTCGTTTCCAAGCGGGAGCTTTTCGATAACGTTTGGGAGGACAAGTTCACGGGAGACGGCACGCTCAACGTGCATATACGCAAGCTCCGCGAGGCGATAGAACGCGATCCGAGCGCGCCCGAATACATAGTCACCGTGTGGGGCGACGGCTATAAATTCTGCGGGGGCAAGCGATGAAGAACGGGATATTTACGGGCGCTCTTATCGCTGTATTCGTGCTGGAAATCGCGGCGCTGATCTGGTTCGCGTTCCACGGCACGGAGAACGGGCAGAACGCCGTCGCGGTGAACGAAGCGGTGCAGTCGGTGCGCGGGGATTGGGATAATATTGCGGATCACACCAACAAGACCGAGCTTGATTACGTCGTAGTCAACAGCGGCGGCGAGGTCGTTTTCAGAACAAAAACGGGGCTGTCCGAAAATATAAACGCCGCTGTTTCACACCGCGATACCGTTCTGGATATTGAAGTCAACGGCGAAGTTCTCGGTAAGATCATCATATATAACGACAGCTCCGATACTCTTAAAGGCGACAGAAACGCTCTGACCGCCGTGTTCGGTGTAGCCGCGGCGGTGCAAATTATCATTTGCGCTGGGTATTCGTTTTATCTGAACCGCGTTGTCATAAAGCCGTTCCGCGGATTAAAAGGCTTTGCGGAGCGCGTCGCGGGAGGAAATCTCGACGTTCCGCTCGAAATGGACAGAGTAAATCTTTTCGGCGCGTTTACGGAGAGCTTCGACATAATGCGCTCCGAGCTGAAGAAAGCGCGGCTTGCGGAAGCTAAGGCGAACGCCTCGAAAAAGGAGCTTGTCGCGAAATTATCTCACGATATCCGCACGCCCGTCGCGAGTATAAAAGCGGTTTCGGAGCTTGGAACGGCGGTTTCCGAAGACGAAAAAACGCGTGAACGCTACTCCCAGATAATGTCCAAAGCCGACCAGATCAACACGCTTGTGGCGAACCTTTTTTCGGCGACGCTGGAGGAGCTTCAGCAACTCACCGTAACACCTGCCGATATGTCAAGCGCGGAGCTTTGGGGAATGTTGGAAAGCGCGGACTACTTTCACAAAGCAAATATCCCCGAAATTCCAGAGTGTATGATATACGCGGATAAGCTGCGTTTGCAGCAGGTTTTCGACAATATCTTCGCGAATTCCTACAAATACGCGAACACGGAAATTGACGTAAAAGCCGCGTTGGATAACGGTCGGCTTGCCGTTGAGATAGAGGATTCCGGCGGCGGGGTGAGCGCCGAGGAGCTGCCGCTGCTGAAGGAGAAATTCGGGCGCGGCGGCAATACGCAGGGCATTGACGGCGCGGGGCTCGGGCTTTATATTTCGGATCGATTTATGACAGAGATGAAAGGGGAACTGCTTATCGAAAACGGTTGTAACGGCTTGAAGATCACTGTTTTAATTTCGCTTTCGGGGAATATTTAAGGAAAATTTAAGAATTCCTTAAAGACATTTAAGAATTGAAACGCTATAATAGAACGTGTAAAGACAATTTATGGAGGTTCTGTTATGAAAGAAATATTGTTAAAGACCGAAGGCTTGAGCAAGAGCTTCTCGAGCGGAGGCGCAATGCAGCACGTTCTTAAAAATGTCGATCTGGAGCTGTACAAGGGCGATTTTACGGTAATTATGGGCGCGTCGGGCGCGGGAAAATCCACGCTGCTGTACGCGCTTTCGGGAATGGATACGCCATCGCTCGGAAAGATCACGTTCGGCGAAAAGATCATTTCGGATCTAAGCTCCGACGGGCTTGCGGTGTTCCGCCGCGAGCACTGCGGGTTCGTGTTTCAGCAGATCTACCTTATCGATTCGATGAGCGTTTTCGACAATGTAATGGCGGCGGGACTGCTCGTAAGCAATGATAAGAAGGCGCTTATTTCCCGCGCTAAAGAGCTGTTCGCCGCTGTTGATATCCCCGAAGAAACGCAGCGGAAATTTCCGACGCAGATATCGGGCGGCGAGGCGCAGAGAGCCGGGATAGTTCGCGCGCTGATAAACTCCCCCGAGATACTGTTTGCAGACGAGCCGACGGGCGCGCTCAATTCGCAGACGGGTCTGGACGTGCTGAACACGCTCACCGAGTTCAACGAGCGGGGGCAGAGCGTCGTTATGGTAACGCACGATATGCGCTCCGCGCGGCGCGGCAACCGTATTCTCTACTTAAAGGACGGCTCGATACTCGGCGAGTGCGAGCTCGGAAAATACCGCCACAATGACAGCGAACGCCATGAAAAGCTCTCGGCGTTCCTTGCGGAAATGGGGTGGTAATTTGAATACGAGTAAAAGTTTAATGCTCGCGCGGTCGAATATCCGCAAGGCAAAGGGGCAGACCGTAGCCATAATCGTACTTGTGCTGATCGCCTCAATCATGATGAATTTATGGCTGATGCTGGCGACGGATTACAAGAAAAATCTCGACCGTACCCTTGACAGATTGAACGACGGACACGTCACTATCTCCTCCTATCAGCGCGGCGAAGAGTTCAAAGACTTTGTGACAAAAACGCTGGAAAACCGCTCGGACGTTACGGAATACTGCGTTACGGACGTATTAGGTTGGGTCGGAACATTTGAGTACGGCAGCGGCAAGATAAACTCAAACTTTATTTTTCTTGAAAAGGAAACCTCACTCGCGAGGAACGTCGGAAGGGTCGAGATCGTTGAGGACAGCGAATATACAAGCGGGATATACATTCCGATGCTTTACGGCACAGGCGGAGGCTACTCCGTCGGCGACGAGATCGAGATAAATTTGGGCAGCGAAACTCTGAAATATACTGTATGCGGCTTTCTGAACAGCGTTACGGCAGGCTCGCATAATTGCAGTATGTGCGCCATGCTGCTCACTGAGGACAAATACAAGGAGCTTTCCGATTTGGGAACTATCCCGAGCATGACGCTTGTTTCGGCGAGAATTACCAACAAATTCAACTCCGAAACGGTTGAAGCGGAGCTTAACGATATGATCGCAGGAGATTTCCCGGGTATAAACGCGGTCAGCAATTCCTATATGCTGGTGTCAACCTCGCGGTATATCTCACAGTCGCTCTGTGCCGCGATACTCAGCGCGATGGCGCTTCTTGTAACGCTTATCGCAGTGGTCGTGATCTCCTCGAACGTGATGAATTACATTCACGAGGATATGCAGAACCTCGGCGCGATGAAAGCAATTGGCTACAAGTCGGGACAATTGATCCGTGCGCTGATATCGCAGTTTTCGGGCGTAGCGCTGGTTACGTCGGCGGTCGGGATAGCGCTTTCTTACGCGATATTTCCCGCGCTGAACGAAATGATGATCTCACAGACGGGTATCCCTTATTCCGTGAAATTTCTGATCGTTCCGTGTGCGGTCACTATTCTTTTTACAGTGGGAGCTGTCGCGGCTGCGGTGTATTTCTCCGCGAAGCGTATTCGCAAAATAGAGCCGATAACCGCGCTGCGCCAAGGCATCCAAACGCACTGCTTCAAGAAAAACCATATTCCGCTCGACAAGGCAAACTCTCCGCTGAACTTTGCGCTTGCTCTGAAAACGGTAATGTCAAACAAAAAGCAGAACTTCACGATCTGCGTGACTATGCTCGTGCTGTCGTTGGTGATCGTTTTTTCGGGAGTAATGCTGGAAAACTTTATCCTTGACAAACAGACGTTTGTGGATTTAGTGGTCGGTGAAACGGCTGATTCCTGTATTAACGCAAATATCGGATCGGAGGAATTGCTGAAAGACGCGCTGGACTCGGACAGCCGCGTGAAAAACGCGTATCAGTATACCTCAAATTTCATTACTCACGAAGGCGGAGTACAGCTTATGGCGACTGTGTGCGATGATTTTTCGCAGATTAGAAATCAGCGGGTAATCGTTGAGGGACGCTTCCCGAAATACGATAACGAGGCAGCGATCGCGATAAAATACGCCCGTGAAAAGGGATTGAAGATCGGACAGGAAATTCAGTTGTCATTCGGCGCAAACGCGGAAAAATACATCATCTCGGGCTTTACGCAGATAACCAACAATCTCGGTAAGGACTGCCTGATAACCCGCTCGGGCTTTGAGCGCATTTCGGAGCTTACTAATGTAAGCTACTATATAAACGTGACCGACGGCACTGATATCGACGAATTCAACAAGGAGATCACCGAACCGTTTTCTGGCGAGATAAACACAAAGGTAAACATGAAAGCAATCATTGAGGGGACCGGAAGAGTGTATATGTCGCTTATGACGGTGATAGTTATCGCGGTGCTGATAATAAGCGCGGTCGTTACCGTATTTGTGTTGTATCTGCTCGTTCGCACCATGCTCAACAACAAAAAGCGCGACTACGGTATATTAAAAGCTCTTGGTTTTACGACAAAGCAGCTTGTTTTGCAGACCGCGCTGAGCTTTATTCCGCAGATAATTATTTCGACCGCTGTCGGGATCATTTTAAGCACGTTTGTTATCAACCCGCTGCTGGCGTTGTTCCTCGGCGGTATAGGCATTGTAAAATGCACGTTTCCGGTACCGCTTTTGTTCGATATCGCGGCAGGCGCGGGGCTTGTTCTGTTCGCGTTCGGATCGGCTTGTCTGCTGTCGCTGCGCGTGAGGAAGATAGCTCCGAGAAATATGCTCTCGGGAGAATAAACATATATGAGGCGGCAATATACGAAAAATTATTCGGGGATTGCCGCTTCATTTTTGAGCTGTAATATTTTACGAAGTCCGAGAAAGGCAGAGTAACTTTTGCTTATACTTTTGCACGGATCTCATGTAATTGAGAATGTTTTAGCGATGTCCGGGAATGCTGCCACTCTTAATTTCTTCGGAGTATTATCGTGAGGAAAATCGGTTGCCATTAACTAATTCCTGTTCTGTGCTTTCATTAAATATAATCTTTTCAACGCAGAGCTGTGACTAAAAGGGTTACACGAGCAACATCTACTGCCTTATATTGGAAAACTCAAGGGCGAAGGTTTCGGTAATTACGAACGCTTTGAATATTATGGACAAGCACGAGGAGCGCAGAGCGCGATTTTTTCAAAACAATGTACAAACAATGTACAAAAGGGCTTTTGAGGGCAAAACAAGAGCCGACAAACGGCTTAGCAGAGCCACTGTCATAAAGATACATCAACATCTTTCCTCCCGAAGCACGTTGTAATGCGGCTGTTGTAATGCGGCTTCGGGAGTTTTCTTAAAATGTTTGCCTGTTTATGTTTATCCAATTGTGCCGATGAAATTGTAGTGGATGTCGATCTGCACCACGCGCCGCCCGGAACTTCTATCGGGAGCGTGAACAACGATCTTGTCAATAAACTCATGCAGTATCTGCGGAGTAAGCTCTGTTATCTGCGAATACTTTTTTGCGATACATAAAAATTTCTTTGCGTTCAAAGCTTGGTTCGTCTGCTCAATAATAGCCGAAGAATATTCGGAAATCGTCTTGCTTAATTCGGCTTGCTCCGCTTCGTATGCCGCCGACATTTTACCGAAACGTTCGTCCGATATTTTGCCGCTTGCGTTATCCTCGTAAATTCTGGTAAAGAGCCTGTCGAGTTCATCATAACGTTTTTTGGCTGCTGCTAATTCGCGTTTGCGTTTTGCGGTCGCCCTCTCGGAAATATCCGCATTGCACTTTGAGATAATTCCCATCAGCGCCTCTGAGTCAATGTTTGCAGCTCGAATTATCGCGTTTAATTCGGTTATAACGATTTCTTCAATAACCACCTCGCGAATATAATGCGTTGAGCACTCGGCTCTTGTCGGAACATAAGTGTATGTACCGCATTGGAAATGACATTCATTCGGATTCGGTTTTGAGTGGTAATAAAGCCGTGCGCCGCAATCTGCGCAATAGAGCAATCCCGAAAATTTGTTGACCTCGCCTGTGCTGTTTTTTCTGCGCCTGCCGCTGCGAATTTTCTGTACCATATCCCAATCCTCTTGTGATATGATCGGTTCATGTGTGTTATAAAAAATCATCTGCTCGTCTTTAGGACGCTTGACCGCCGTATGGCACTTGTAGGATTTACTTTGGTATTTAAAATTTACCGTGTGTCCGAGATAATCCACGCGTTCAAGAATTGCCGCTATTCCCGTGCCGCTCCAACCGTAGGGATTTTTGCCAAGATCGGTGCGGTGATTCATTCCGATATTATTCAGGTGATATTACGGGCGCAGAATTTTTTCAGTTTCCAACGTTCTCGCGATTTGTGACGGACCCATTCCAGATAAACACATCTTGAAAATGCGCTTAACTATCGGCGCAGCTTCTTCGTCAATAAGCTAGTGCTTCGGGTTTTCGGGATCTTTGACATATCCATATACGGGAACTGCCGCTAAACGTTCTCCCGCAGAGCCTTTTGACTTCCAGACCGTGCGGATCTTCTTACTGCAGTCCTTGGCGTACCATTCGTTTCCGAAAACCGATTTTAAGGAATAATTTCGCAGGAATCAATTATAATATCATAAATTTCTACTCGCGGAGCTTTTTAACGGTATAAGTCAGATGAAATCCCATTAGAATGCCGTTAAGGTAGACATTAAGATGTTGATATTCGGGAACGATTATCTTGTCAAGCATTTCAGCGTATATTTCGGTGTTGCTGACGTCGCAGCCGGCAACATTTTTCTATCTTTTTCCGCAAAGCGGTATCCGACCCGGAATATATGTTATTGATATCGTATATCGTGAGATAAGCGAGAAAAGCGCCGCCCGTAGTTCCGGGCAAACGCTCACCGCCCGAAGCCTTGAATATTTTGCGGAAGCGGTAATACGCCGCGGAAAAATCAATGCGTTCTTCCTCTGACCAAACATGAGTTTCGTCATTTAGCACTCCAAGCAGCGATTTGAATCTTCCGGGCCGGCTGAACCAGATGAAGTTTACTCCCGTAAGCTTGTAAAATTCAAGAAAATCAAAATATATCCTGCTTTTTTCCGTGTTTTGCGGCTTCGGAATTATTCTCTTTACGATCCCGGGTATTGCGGCAGCGTTAAAATATTTCATAACGCTTACTCTTTTGTTTCCCTCAACCACAAAGAATTTGTTCATGAATTCATAGGCTATTATAGGGTTATGAATTCCCTCCTTGATATGAGAATAAACTAAATTCGCCCATTTGCCCGCAAATTCACTGTCCTCGTCCAAAAGCGGCATAAAGTTCGCGGCAAAGGCGTTTGTTCTCCCCGCTGTTTTTGTGCCGACTATGCGCTCAATGGGAATATCGACCAGACCCAAGGATTCCTCTCCCTGGGTTTCAACAAAAAGCAGTATGGTGTCCAGCACCAACAAATACGGATTTCGTCCGCTTGAAACGAACGCGCGGTATTTTTTCTGTCCAAGCTCACGAGCTTCTTTGTAATCGGCAGAAGACATAGTAAAACATCCCGAATGCAAAAAATAGAAGCAACAGTTAAGAGACAGGGAGCATTTTTGCTATTCCTGTCTCTTAAAACTCTTGCTTCTGTTATAACATATTTATCGGTTTTTTGCAGCCTATAATTTATCGCTTCACATTAGAGAAAAGAAGCACACATCATTCTTGCCTCCTGCCGCTAAAACGCTTGCCTCTTAGTGGCAGATCGCCAATTCGGTCTCCTTATCAAAAAGATGAGCCTTTTTCATTTTAATGGAGATCTTGAGATGATCTCCGCTCTTCGCGTGGAAGTCAGAAGGCAGCTTAACAACGGCCTTTTTGCCTTCAAAGGAAACATGGAGGTTTATCTCGTCGCCCATAAGCTCCGCGATCTCCACATCGGCTTCGATAGGAGCGCCCGCTTCCAAATCCGCGGAGAAATCGCTCGGGCGGATACCCATTACGACTGTTTTTCCCACATAATCGTCAAGCTTCTTCGTGTCCGCGGTTTTTTCCTTGGGAAGCGGAAGAACGGTATTGCCGACCTTAAGGCTGTATTTGCCGCCGTCTTTTTGCAGCACCGCATCCATAAAGTTCATCTGCGGAGAACCTATAAAGCCAGCCACAAACAAATTATCCGGATAGTCGTAAAGCATTTGCGGAGTGTCATTCTGCATGATGATACCGTCTTTCATGACCACGATCCTGTCTCCCATAGTCATAGCCTCGGTCTGATCGTGGGTTACATAGACAAACGTGGTATCAAGCTTCTTGTGGAGCTTGCTTATCTCGCTGCGCATTGCCGTGCGGAGCTTTGCGTCAAGGTTTGAAAGCGGTTCGTCCAGAAGGAACACCGCGGGATTGCGCACCATCGCGCGTCCCAGCGCAACACGCTGCCGCTGACCGCCCGAGAGGTTTTTGGGCTTGCGATCAAGCAGATGCTCCAAGTCCAACACCTTTGCCGCCTCATGAACGCGGCGGTCTATTTCGTCCTTGGGGAATTTTCTGAGCTTGAGCGCAAAGGCAATGTTTTTGTAAACCGTTTTATGAGGGTAAAGCGCGTAGGATTGGAATACCATTGCAATATCGCGGTCCTTAGGCTGAACATTGTTTACCAGACGGTCTCCGATATACAATTCGCCCTCCGATATATTCTCAAGTCCCGCGATCATACGCAGAGTTGTTGATTTTCCGCAGCCCGAGGGTCCTACCAAAACAACAAATTCCTTATCCTTTATATCAAGATTCAGATCGGGAACGACGGTTATACCTCCGGGGTATATTTTTTTCACATTTTTAAAAGAAATGCTCGCCATAACTGTACACAACCTTTCTTTATTCGGGCGGCTTCGGATCGAATCGCCCGTCGTTTTATTTACCTAAGTTAGTTACCGCTTCCAACGGCGGCACGCTTGATATACCGCCGAAAGCTTCCGTAGACAAGCTTGCTGCGGCGCAGGCAAACTCCGCGGCGTTTTTCAGATCGTCCGCCGACAGCTCGCACAGAGCCTTATTTGTCAAAAGCAGCCTGCTGAGCGCGCTTCCGCCGAATATGTCGCCTGCGCCCGTAGTGTCGACGGTGTGAATGCCTTTAGGGGAATCTGCATAACCCGCTCCGTCCTTGCAGCTGTAATACGCGCCGTTAGGACCCAGCGTTACAAACGCGACGGAAACGCCCATATCGTGAAGCTTTGCCGCCGCGTCCTCGGGAGTGATTTCTCCCCAAAGGAATGTCGTTTCCTCATCGCTGATTTTCACAATATCCGCCATACCCAGCCCCCACAGGATCTGAGTCTTCGCTTCTTCGAGATTATCCCAGAGAGGAGTGCGAAGATTGGGGTCAAAGGATATCCATTTTCCCAGATCCTTTGCAAAGTACACAGCCCTTCTGGTTGCCGATCTGGACGGTTCCGTCGTCAGGCTCAGCGTTCCAAAGTGAATGTCCCGCGCCTGCTCGATAAGCGATATATCCAGCTCCTCAAACCGAAGCTGCGTGTCCGCTCCCGGTTTTCGTGCAAAGGAAAACGAACGGTTGCCCGTATCGTCAATGGTAACGAAAGCCAACGTAGTAAATACATTCGGATCCGTTACGATGCCTTTTGTTTCAATGCCGTGCTTTTTCAGTGTACCGATGAGGCGTTTCCCGAAATCGTCATCGCCGACTTTACCGAGAAAAGCCGTTTTACACCCGTAAGCGCTGAGCGCGGCTAAAAAGTTTCCGGGAGCGCCGCCGGGATTTGCCGCCATAGTGGGGTATCCGTTTTCGTCAACGCTTTTTGCCGCAAAGTCTATAAGCAGCTCCCCGATAGCCGTTACGTCAATCATTGCGTTCAGCCTCCTCTGTCAGCAGATCGTATTTTTCCACCCGTATATTCGCCTGTCCCAGCGCCTCAAAGCTAATTCCGTTGGCGGTAAGGGGGGTGTAGATCGAAGTGGAAAGCACCTGCTCGCCGTCGTTCACGAATACCTCGACGCTGAAACGGTCTATGATTACACGAAGCTTTATTTCCCCCTGACGGTTTCTTACGAGACATTTGCGCTCGTGAACTACGTCACGGTTAAATCCCGCGTGCGACCTGTCGATGCGAAGCCCCGAGGTCAGAGGACGGTAAGACAGCAGCGTGTAATGCTGCCCCCCGCTTGCTATCTTCATGCGGAAACGTTCATAAACACTATTCGAGATCGGCGTAACGATGACAGTCATGTCAACCGTTCTGCCGAAAACTCCCGGGAGGCTTGTTTCTTCGCCGAGCGTTATTTCATGACGAACGCATCTGCCTCTGTACTTTTCCAATTCGCGTATGGGGTTTTGAATAAGTCTGCCGTTTACGATTGACAATTCCCTGGGCAAAGCCATTTGCCCCATCCAACGCTGTTTATCCGACGGCGGAGTGCAGGCGTCCCAGTTTTGCATCCACGCGGCGGCTATCCTTCTGCCGTCGGGCGTAAGAAGCGTCTGTACGGCGTAATAGTCGATGCCGTAATCGAGGGATTGTATGCGTTCTCTTTCAAAGTCACCGGTTTTGGGATCAATATGCCCGATGATCGCTATAGTATTGTTTCCGTTGTGAAATTCCAGACCGCTTGCCTGCATATCCTGCGGACTTACCATAAGAACGCTTTTGCCGTCAAGCTCAAAAAAGTCGGGACATTCCCACATCTTTCCGTATTCATTCCGGCTGCGGTCGATCAGACGGTCGTAACGCCATGAAAATCCGTCCTCGGAGCGGAACATAAGCACCGACCCCGACGTATCGTCGGTGCGATTTCCCGCCACGCAGGCATAGCCGTCTTTATCACGCCAAATTTTTGGATCGCGGAAATCATACCGGCTGCCGCCTTTAGGCAAATCGGCTTCGGTCAGAACGGGATTTTGAGGAATTTTTTCAAAGTCTGTTCCGTCGCCTACCGCGATACATTGGGTCTGTACCTCTTTATTTGTGCCGTCGGCTCCGTCTTCCTTGCGAACGCCCGTGTACATCAGAAGCAAGCGTCCGTCCGGAAGCTCCGCGGCGCTTCCCGAATAACAGCCGTCCGAGTCGTACTCCGTATCGGGCGCAAGCGCGCAGGGAAGATATTCCCAGCGGAGCAAATCATCGCTTACCGCGTGTCCCCAATGCATGGGACCCCATTTCGTGCTGTAAGGATGATACTGAAAGAACAGATGATATCTGCCTTTGTATACGCAAAAGCCGTTAGGGTCATTCATCCATCCTATCGGAGGGGTAAGATGAAACGCCGGACGCTCTTCCTCGGAAATATAACGGGCAAATTCGGATTCATATTCTTTTGCCTTAAGTAACTTTTCACTGTTCATAACCATATCCTCTGTGTATTTGCCCCGAAGCAGCCCGCCACGGGGCAAACAGTGTGAAAATCATTTCGCTGCAGCGTAGCGGTCATATGCCGCCTGATATACCTCGAGAAGCTTCTCCATGCCGCATCTGTCTGTGAGTTTTTTCTTATAAGCATCCCATTCCGCATCCGTAGGTCCGCCGTTCTTTATCCACAGACCCTCCTGCTCCGCGACCGCACTTTCAAAATCTGCCCTGTAACGGTCAATTATATACAGCTCGTCGGGAGAGAATACAACGTCGGGCGGATAAAACGCGTCATCGCTGACATACGGCATGAATATGTCCTGCATATCGTTGAGACGGCTGATCGCGGCATCCTCCATATAGAACACATCATTGTAATATTCGGAAAGGATAAGCTTGGGTCCGAAAATCTCATACTGTCCCTTGAGTTCGCTCAGGGTCTTTCCGAATTTCTCCTGCGCTTCATCATTGGTAAGCGATATCCACACGCCGTTTTCATCGGTGCCGTTGAAATATACGTCCTTAGGACCGTAATGAAGCTGCATTACGGTTTCGCCGTCATACCACATATCAAAGTATTTCAGCAGATTTGCCGGAGATTTACAGTTATCCGTTACCGAAAGCTGACCGCGTCCCGTTGCGCCGCCTGTGCGGACTGTAACGTTCAGCGTGCCGTCGGGGCCGGAAAGGAAAGGCAGATATACATAGTCTTCAGAATGCTCGCCGGTGGTATCGGTGGTGTTCCACCATACGCTTACGCCGACCTGACCCTGCGTTGTACGGGAGATAACATCGGAATCCTTGTTGGAAAAGGTGGTAATGTCCATCAGACCTTTTTCATACCAGTTGTGCAGATATGTTACCGCGTCACGATAACCGTCGTCCGTTGAAACAAAACGAGCCTTTCCGGAAGAATCGAGGATCAGATCTCTGCACGCGTCGTTCGGCCAGTTTGTGAAGCCGAAGCCCGCATAGAAGTAATTAAATCCCCAGCACCATTCGTCATATCCCGTGCATAACGGTATAGTCGAGCCGGGAGCGTTCCCGTAATATTTTGCGGACATATCGTTGTCCTTGAACGCCTGAAGCACCGTCGTCAGTTCATCCATGGTAGTCGGTATCTCAAGTCCGAGATCGTCAAGCCATGCCTTGTTTATGAACGCGAACTGCGGAATGGTGAAAATGGAGTGGTTCTTTTCCGCGCCGATACCCGCCGTTCCCATCTGTTCGCCGTTCGGCAGACCGAGTATCTTGCCGTCGGACATGGTAATAGCACTTCTTATTTCGGGGTGCTCCTCAAGGATCTTTGAAAGATTCGGCATTATTTCCGGCGTGATATAGGGAGTAAGATCGATAAAGGTTCCCTCGTCGCCATGCCGGGCAAGATCGTAATCGCTGAAACTTATGCCCATAAAAGCGTCCGGATAATCGCCGCAGTTTATTTTGATATTAACCTGTTCGCCAACGGATTCGGACATAGCGTTCCATTTGATCTTAATACCCGCTTTTTCCTGAAGCTCGTTGAGTACGGGGTTGTTTTCATAGCCGCTGCTCAAAGCGCCCTGATAAGCGAGTATTTCAAATTCCGTTTGTGACCTGTCGTTCGGATCGGGCGGATCTTTTTGTTTTGCCGCACATCCCGTCAGCGTTCCGGCAAGCATCACCGTTGATAACGCAGCCGCAAATGCTTTCCTTATTGCGATCATTGCAATTCCCTCCTTAACCCTTCACAGCGCCCGCCATGAAGCCTTTTTCAAAATACTTCTGTACAAAAGGATAAAATATAAGCATGGGAGCTGCCGCTACAAATATTGACGCAAATTTTATCATTTCCGTCACCTTGTTCAGCTCTGCGAAACCGCCCGAAATAGTTGCCGTCATACTGGAGCTTGCGCTGCTTTTTATCAGGACGTTCCTCAATACAAGAGGGAGCGGCGCCATTTTCTCCGGAAGATAGATCATTGCGGTGAACCAGTCGTTCCAGTAGGCAACCATTGAGAAAACGACCATGACCGCCATGATCGGCATTGACAGAGGAATTATCATTTCAAGGAATATTCTGAAATGTCCCGCGCCGTCAATACGCGCCGCTTCGAGAAGATCGCGGGGAATCGAATTTTCAATGTAGTTGCGCACAATTATCATGTTTCCCACAGCCACTCCGCCCGGCAGGAAAAGCGCCCACATGCTTCCGATAAGACCGGTGTTCTTAACTACAAGGAATGTCGGGATAAGTCCGCCGCCGAAATACATAGTAATAATGAAAAATATGCTTAAAAACTTTCTTTCCGGCATATCCTTCTGGCTCATAGGGTAAGCGGTGAGGTAGAGCATTACAACGGAAAACGCCGTTCCGACCACCGTATAGATAATCGAATTCACAAAACCCGAGAATATGCTCTTATCGGAAAATACCGCTTGATATCCCTGCAGCGTAAACTTGCTGGGGAGAAGAAAGGTCTTTCCCGCGTAAACGTCATAAGGATCGGAAAACGAAGCTATCAGCACGTAATAAAGAGGATACGCGATAATGATCAGTATCAGAACGCAGAAAATTACCAGAATGATATCGCTCGCGCGCTCGGAAAGCCCCGATGCTTTATTTTTTTGAGTTTCTTTCATACCAACGCCTCCTTACACAAAGCTTACGTCCGAAGCCTTGGACGCTATTTTGTTTACGATAACAAGGAGAACAATATTCACCACGGTGTTGAACAAGCCCACGGCAGTTGAATAACTGTATTTGGCGTTTCCGATACCCTGTTCGTAAACATATACCGCTATAACGTCGCTTGTTGCCTTGTTTAGCTCGGTCTGCAGGAGCCATACCTTTTCAAAGCCTACGTTCATAAGTCCGCCCGCCGCCATGATAAGCTGAAGGACAGCCATTGGAATAAGCGTGGGGACGTCAATGTTTATGATACGCTGCATCATGGAAGCGCCGTCAACCTTTGCCGCTTCATAGAGGCTTGTATCAACGCTGGATAGTGTTGCCAGATAAATTATGCAGCCCCAACCCGCGTCCTGCCATATGCCGGAAACGATATAAATCGTTCTGAACGCCTCCGACATGGACAAAAAGTCGGTGTTCGAGCCGAGGATAAGGCTCAGAAGCCCACCGTAAGGATTGAGGAAAATGCGTATCATACCGCAGATGACCATTGTGGAGATAAAGTGCGGGGCATAAAGCACCGTTTGAACTACCCGTTTGAACTTTGCAAAACGCAGCTGATTGATCGCAAGCGAAAGAACGATCGGTATGGGAAAACTCCAGAGCAGACTGAATACGCTGAGTAACACCGTGTTTTTGATCATTCTCCAGCAGTTGGGAGACGTGAAGAAACGGACGAACCAGTCTAAACCTACCCACTGGCTGCCCAAAAATCCCTTTTTGGCACTGAAATCGCGGAACGCGATCTGAATGCCGTACATAGGAATGTACTTGTAGATGACGGTCAAGACAACAGGAATAAAAAGCAGCACGTACAATTGCCAGTTGTTTTTCAGTCTTGTGCCTAGCGACGCTTTATGCGTCTTTGCCGTCTTCGCAGAATCTTTTGTGCTCATACATCATTCACTCCTTTTTCAAAAATTTCTCCCCGCGGCGTGTTTCGCGCCGAAAGCGTTTTAAACTTGCCGCAGACCCCGGCAAAAGCTTTGAGTGCGGTTTCGGGCAGCAGCGCCGCGATGGCTGTGAGGAAGTATTTCCTCAATTTGGTTTGAAACGCCGTTTCGGCGTTATGTGAAACGTTACATATACATTTCACGATTACATTATACCGAAATAACGCGCATTTGTCAATAGTTTTAACAATATTTCATAGAATTTGTTGAAAACGCCGAATTTCAAGCGCGGAGCCGGACGATTTCATTTGATTTTTTGTGAAATTTCACGAAATCAACAAATTATTTCATTTTCCCCATAAAACCACTTTACAAATAACAAAAAAAGATATATAATATATGTGAAATACATATCGGTAAAAGCGAGGCTAATTATAATGAACAGAAAAAACACTTCGCCAACAATGAAAGACGTAGCCGCTGAAGCCGGCGTGGCTTTGGGAACGGTATCAAAGGTAGTAAACGGCATCCCGGTCGGAGAGGAATACCGTGAAAAGGTAGCTGCCGCAATTGAGAAGCTTAATTATAAGCCGAACACATATGCACAGGGGTTAAAGGCAAGCATTACAAATACTGTTGCGCTGCTGATACCAAATACGATAAATCCCTTTTTCGGGCAGCTTACTTATTATATAAGCCGTGCCCTGAGCAAGCGGAATTATCGCCTGCTGTTATGGTGTACGGACGAGGATCCGCAGATAGAACAGTTCTTTTTGGGAACCGCTCAGCAAAGCAAGGTCGATGGGGTGATTTGTCTGTCCTACAGCAGCGAGCTGAATTTTCTCAGCAAGACGCCGATGGTCACTATTGACAGGCAAACAAACCCCTCCGTTCCGTGCATAACCAGCGATAATTTCGGCGGAGGACAGCTGGCGGCAAAGAAGTTTTTGGCTTTGGGCTGCAAAAGGGTGGCGTTTATGGGCATAGGATCTCCCCTTGCAAGCGAGTCATCCAAACGCTTCGACGGGTTCAGAAGCGCCTGCGAAGCCTTGAATATGGAATGCGATATATTTAATGTTCCCGACGGCACTCCGTATGATGCATTCGGCAATTATCTGAATAAACATATCGGCGGAGGAAAAATAGACTTTGACGGGATATTTTGTATTACAGATCACATGGCGCGTTTCGTTATGCACTATTTGAAGCAGGCGGGTCTTGAGGTACCGGGAGACGTTCAGATAATCGGTTTTGACGGTATAAGAGATTACGCGACGGGCGAGCTGATTTGCTCAACGCTCGTTCAGAACCTTGAAAGCATAGCGGAAATGAGCGTTGAAACCGTTTTGTCGGAGGAAAGAATGGGAACGCCCTCCTTGGTGTGTCTGCCTGTTGAATACGCTTTCGGAGGAACTACCAAGGAATAAAGGAGCATAGCATGAAAGACAAACCCGATTTCACATGGGCAAATTGGTGGTATTATAATAAATGGTTCGTGATCCTGGGACTCGCCATAGCCATTGCCGCCGCAAGCGTTATATACGGCAATCTGAAAAGGATAAAGCCCGACTATCAAATGGCTTATGTCGGCACATATCCGCTGCCGGAGGAGACGGTTTCCTCTATTGAATCCGCCTTGGCGGCAGCGGGAAAGGACCTGAACGGCGACGGCAGGGTGGTGTTCAAATTAAATCAATATCCCTCGGTGAATAACGCCGACCCGGAGACTGTCTTGGGGAATGTCGGCTGGGAAACGCAGCTTATGGCGGATCTGCTTGAGTGCGAAAGCTACTTCTTTTTATTGGAAGACGTCGAGGAATTTAATAAAAATTATGATATTCTGGACGAGGATCATATCGCCGTCTCTTCAATAAATTGTCTTTCGCATATTGAGAATATAAATTATATGAAAATTTCACGCCGTACCTTCGACGGAAAAAAGACCGTTAAAAACAAAGACGGCTGCGACGCTTTCTGGCAGTCGCTTACCAATAATGATACGCAATAAGCAAATGCGTATTTTGCATCATGCCGCAATAAGGAGAATAAGGAATGAAACGCTTGTCCGCATTTTTAATATGCAGTATTCTTTTACTGTCACTTACCGGCTGCCGCGGGCTGCCCGATACGACGATCTCGGGCGAGCCCTGGGACGACGCTTGGATACGCGTGGGGACTGTCCTCGGCGCGGAACAGCCTCCAGAAAGTTTCAAGCTGCTTGACAATAAGGACGCTCTTTCCGTTTCCAATATCTATTATGCCGAGTGGGCATGGGGCGAACCGAATGAGCACATAAACGGTAACGGGGAAGCGACGTCTGTTTATGACGCGCAGATATATCTCCTGCTTCAGGAAACGAAGACGCGGGAGCTTGCCGAGAATGTTGCGGAGGAATGGAAACAGCGCACGGAAAAGACCTATGAAATAACGGAAAGCTTCGTAAAAGATTATTCGGGGCAGGAGTTTGCGGTTTATAAGTGCGGTGTTATCAACGAAGACAATCCGTATTCCTTTGGCTTATCCGCCTTTACGGTATGGGAGAACGGAGCGGTAAGCGTCGAGATCGTTTGCAGAGACAGTTTTACCGAAAACGCCGATGAAGTATTAACGAATTTTTTGAACGGTTTGCACTATGCCTGAAAGGAGTGTTTGTTATGGGCTTGTTTTTCCCGAGCGATCCCGTTCCTGTAAACGGACGGGCAAAGGGGTTTGACCGTTACCGTGAGATACTGGAACGCGACTGGACGCATTTCATCTTGGGAGGGCTTGCTTCCACCGCCGCATTTATACCGTTTGCCGCGGGAATGTGGATAGCTTTTGTTTCAAGCAGCTATCTGATAGCTCTTGCGTCGGGGATAATCGGCGGAGCAGTCGCGGGACCTTTCCTGTACGCGTTGATCGACGGGATATTCAGGGCGCTGCGTGACGCTCCCGGACCGTGGGTGCAGAATTATTACCGTTCCGTCCGAAAGAATTGGAAAAGCGCTCTGCTGCCGGGTATGTTTTTGGGAGCGTTTCTGAGTACGGTCATATTTATGGGAATGCAGATGTTTATATGGAGCGAGGTTTCCCAGAGCGTCGGAACGATAGTTCTTGTTCTGCTGAGCCTTACTCTTTCAACTATGATGTTTACCGTGTATTGGGCGCAGATCGTTTTGTTCGAGCAAAGCGCGGTTCAGAGGCTGAAGAACTGTTTATTGTTCTGCATGAAATACTTTTTTAGGACTCTCGGCGCGGCTTTTCTTCAAGTGGCGTTTTGGGTATTGATCGCGCTGTTTTTTCCGTGGAGCATATTCGTTTTGCCATTCATAGGCTTATGGACGGTTTTGTTTTTGGCGTTTTTCTTCCTTTATAACAGGCTTAACGAAGCCTTTGCAATCGAGGAGGAGATCAAAAAGCATTTTCCGGAGCAAGTGCCGACTTACACCGAGGATATAGACTTTCACATTGACGAATAGGGAGTGATAATATGGAAAAACTCATCGCGGTAAATAAGATAACCATTACCGAAAAGGTATTTAACGAAGCGGCTGTACCGATACTTAAGAAAAAATACAATCGCCTCGCATTAAAGGTCGGCGGCATACTGATAGGACTGCTGCTTGTTATTTCGCTTATTACGGGGATCATCGAAGGAAGTCCCGTTATGATATTCGGCGAGATCGTGAGCGTTGCAGCGGTTTTATGTTATGTAAGATTTTATCTTTTATCGAGCGAACGAAAGCGAGTTTATAAGCAAATGTCCAAGGACGGAACTCCAAGCCGCGAAACGCATTTTTACGGCAGTTATTTCAATATTTTATCGGATGAAAACAAGGAGGACATGTTTGATTATGATGATGTGCTGTCCACACGTCAAACACGGAATCTATTGATACTCACATTAAAGGAGGGCAAGGAGGTTCTGCTTGACAGAAGCGGCTTTACGGCAGGGGATGAAGCTGCGGTGATGGCTGTGTTTTTAAGAAAATGATTGCTGTAGGTTCAATACATCGCTACCGCCGAGATTATTGTCTCGGCGGTTATTTTTATGTATTTTTCCGTATTCACACGAATATGCCATAATCCGAATTTTTTATTTTTTGACCCCTCGAAAGATGAAATAGACGAACATCAAGAACTGAATTCTGATGTTTCCGTTGAGGAAGCAGCGATTGACAAAATAACCGTAGAAAAGATAAAACAAACGCTTAACCTTAGAACGTGGGTAACCGATGGCTTGGGGTTTTGTTACACCTTATTGGTTTTCGGAGGGCTGTCGGCGGTGTGCGGAGCGCTGTTTGTGATGAAGGTTGAAAAGAGGGTGCAAAATGAGCTCGGTTAAATCTGTTTTCTCGATTTGCGCGCAAAATTTCCGTAAATGGGCTTCTGATTACCGTATGTGGGTAATTGCCGCGCTGATAATCGTGATGACGTTTATTTACGCGGACGATGTGCGCAAAAACGCCGTTGCGATAGGCTCCGATGTGTCGCTGTGGATATTTCCTTTTCTTTATACCGATGTTATTATGGTGTTGGTATTCACGATGCCCGTAGTGCTGATGTTCTGCAATGCTCCGTTCCTTGACAAAAATCAGACGTTTGTGATGATGAGAGCGTCGCGCGCGAAGTGGCTTTGCGGACAGATTTTGTACATAATTCTTGCGAGCGCGGCGTATTATCTGTTTGTTTTTCTGATTTCGACATTATCGACCGTTTTCACAGCAAAGCCCTCGCTTGATTGGGGAGGAACATTCTATTCGCTTGCTTACGGCAGTCTGCAACTAGATGGCGTTCCGTATATCCGAATACCGAAGCTCGTCGTTGAATATTTCACCCCGATACAGGCGTGTTGGTTTACATTTTTGCTGTCGTGGATTGGGGGAGTTTTCCTCGGAATGATAGTGTTTTCCCTTAATCTGATTACTCAAACACGCAGTGTCGGAACGGTTGTGGCAACGGCTTTTGTGGTGTGGGGATCTTGGGTGAGGTACTCGGATGGAATTCAACGGTATCGCAAATTATCGCCTATCTCGTGGATCACGGTGGATTACATTGATGTAGGCGGTATGACGCATTATCCGACCCTCTCGTATTGCTTGACCGTGTTCGGAATATCAATAGTAGCGATGATCATCGGGGTATTCGTTTTCGGGCGAAAGAAAAGTCTTGATTTTAAGGAGTAATTATGAACGCGATTTCAATCAAAAATCTAACGAAAAATTCAAGGAAGCGGTCGTTCTCGATAACATCAGCGTTGATTTTGAGGCGGGAAAAGTGCACGGCTTGATTGGCAGAAACGGCTCGGGAAAGACAATGCTGATGAAGTGTATATGCGGAATTGTGCCTTACAAGATCGGCGAGATCCGCGTTAATGATAAAGTGATCGGAAAAGATGTTGACATTCCGCAAAATGTTGGAGTGATTATCGAAACTCTAGGCTTTTTGCCGAACTATTCGGGATTTAATAATCTCAAATTCCTTGCGAAAATTCGCAATAAAATCGGCTCCGAAGAAATAAAGACCTCAATAAAGAGCGTCGGATTAAATCCCAATGACAAAAAGCACGTCGGCAAATACTCACTTGGTATGCGCCAGCGCTTAGGACTTGCTCAAGCGATAATGGAAAACCCCGATCTGCTTATTCTTGACGAGCCGATGAACGGCTTGGACAAGGACGGAGTAAAGGATATGCGGCAGTATCTCCTTGACCTGAAAGCACAGGGCAAAACTATTTTGATAGCTTCGCACTCGGCAGAGGATATTGATGTGCTGTGCGATACGATCTGCGAGATGGATAAAGGTGTATTAACTGATATCATATAAATTTAAACCTCGGCGTTGCTTAGGCGCTGCCGAGGTTTTTACAGGGAGATATTTACTTTAATAGAGCCGTTTTGAATAAATGTGGTTTCATATTGTTACGATGGACTTTGCCGAGCGTATTGTGAAATGGTTTAAGCAGTGCGGTATTGCGGTTGAGTCATCCAAACCTACACTCTTTGAAAGCACGTTGGCTCGTCTTAGCGTTAAACATAGGCTGATTCGTCCGTATACTCCTCGCCACAACGGTAAAGCAGAGCGTTCACACCGCGAAGAACATAACAAATTCTATTCCCTGTCACAGCTTCTACTCCCGCGCGTTTAGGTCGCACTAATAATCTTCCCATGCCTCCGCTCTATTGGCTGTCGTCTGTCGAATTCTTTAATAAATTTCTCCAATATCATTGACAAGCTTACAATGAATCCGACTGATCTTATTGATTTGAACAGACTTTTTTAAGGCAGCACCGCGCAACCGCGGTATCATAAAAACTTCAAAGCCTATTGCCGGAATTGGATCGCCGTCGTTTGAGCTTATGTTTTTCATCTTTTGTGATCAATCAAACGGTTTAAGCGAAAGCGTCAATTCCGTTTCGGTTCCGCTCAGAATTTTTTTCAGCTCCGAACCGTTCGCGTTTGATATTTTTCCAAGCCTTGTATAGCTCCACGAATTTGAGCCGTAGAAAATCACGATCTGATTTCCGCTGTACAGGCAGATATCTCCCGCACGAGCGGTCGTCTGAACGTCGTTTCTCGGGAGACTTGTTCCGAGCGAGCACACCTTTTCAAAGCCGCCGTAATTTGACGCGGAAATCGTCAGCGTTTTATTGATGAGCAGCTTTTTTAGTGCGGCGGCGGACTCGTTATCCTCTAAAACCGCGTTCAGCGTATTTCCGCCTATTTTTATGTACAGTTCATTCGTTTCCATGATGTTTTCCTCCGTGCTTTCCATAGGATCTGTTCCCGATGCCATCGGCTTGCTGCCTGATATGGTCTGTTCCGAGGTGATTTGCATATTTGAGACGATACTTTGCTCGGTATCGATTCTCGACGTTTCCTGATCGTTTCCCGATACGGAGTTTTCGGAAACGGTATGGGGTTCCGCGCTGTCGGGCGCGGACTGTACGGTGCTCTCCGATTTTTCCGATCCGGGAACGGAATATGTGATTTGAACAGAGCTTTCTTCCGAACCGATATAGGACGTATTTTGTGAGCCGCTTGTATCAAAGCGGCTTTGGCAGCCGCTTAATAAAACTACACCAGCAGTCATAGCAAAAATGATGATTATTTTCACAGCATTATTTTTCATAGATTTACCTCCCACGCTCCATATTCGGTTCTTCAAGGTTTATGCGCCCTCTGTAAACGCATCACACCCCTTTTCGTTCATACCGTCGAATTTCCGCAGCGGGTCGCTGCGAAAGTCATAATGAGTATTAAAGAACGGAAACCGTTCTTTTCATAATAAGGTTCCTTTCAGCCTATTGCTTATAATTATATTTTATCACATAATTTTAAAAATAGCAAATGCTTATATTAAATACTCAGATATGCTTGACAGTTATATTAAAATGTGATATAATATAGAATGATAAGGAGGTCAATGATATGGAATTAAGGGTTTTGGAATATTTTCTCGCAGTCACAAGGGAGCAAAGCAT
>CAYVSV010000010.1:0-58582 GCA_964454205.1 uncultured Ruminococcus sp. | reverse complement strand
TTTGCGAAAGCGAGCGCATTATGCGCTATGCGCAAAACGCTGGCGCGGCAGGATGGGCGGAGCGCAGAGCGCGGAGAACAGCCTGCCGCGACGCTCGGCTAGCGCAAGCCGGAGCGCGCATTATGCGCTCCGCGCAAAACGCTAGCGGAGGTTTGCGCGGTTCGCAAATTGCTTTTCAAATAAGGAGAAAATATGAAAGAGTTTAATATCAACGGAACAGTGATGCAGTGTTATCCGCTTTGCGCGGCGCAGCGTCTGCATTTCTACACGATCAAGTACGCGCCGCATCAGGTGACCAATATCGGCACGGGTCTGTATATCAAGAACGATGTGGATTTCGGGGTGCTGAAGCAGAGCGTTATGGAGGCGATCGCGGGATTTGACACCATGCGTCTGCGCTTCGTCGAGGACGAGGACGGAACGGTTTATCAGTATGTGGTGCCGTTCGACGAAAGAGAACCCGGGTTCTTCGACTTCTCTAATTGGAAGGAGGAGGACGCTCACCGCGAGATGGAGCAGTGGACGCAGAAGCCGTTCGAGCGCTATAATTCCCCGATGAACAGGGTAGTGATGATCAAGTATCCGGGCGGGTACAACGGAATTTATCTCAAAGTCGATCATATGACGATGGATTCCAGCTCGCTGATCGAGTTCAATAAGCTGGTGCTGGAGTTGTACTGCGCGAAGATGTATGACTACCCGCAGCCCAAGCCGCTTCAGCCGTATATCCAGGCGCTTCTGAAGGATCTCGAGTATGAGAAGAAGAACAGCCCCGCGCGCAAGGCGGACGAGGCGTTCTGGAAAGAGCAGATCGAGGACAAGAACGAGCCGATGTACACGGATTTCACGGGACCCGGCAGACTGCTCACTCAGCGCCGCGAGAGCGGAAACCCGAACCTCAGAAGCGCGATGGTCATCTCGAAGGATCCGTCAGCGGGGATCTCGGTATATCATCTGGAGGAGGAGCCTTCGGCAAGACTGATGAAGTTCTGCGAGGAGAACAGGGTCACGATGGCGGGGCTGCTGCTTATGGGTCTGAGAACGGTGCTTTCCAAGTTCAACAACGACGAGAAGGACGTTTCGATAAAGACCTGCGTTGCAAGGCGCGGAACGCTGCTGGAAAAGCACAGCGGCGGCACGAGAATACATTTCTTCCCGCTGAGAACGATCCTCGAGCCCGAGCGGACGTTTATGGACGGTATCAAGACCATTCAGCTGGAGCAGAGCAAGATCTTCCGCCACGCGAATTACGATCCGATCGAGCTTACCATGAAGCGCTCGAAATATCGTAAGTTCACTCCCGGCGCAAGCTATGAGAGCATTTCGCTGACATATCAGCCGCTGACTATCAGAAGCAGGGACTCGGATCTTCCCGATATTGATTACAAGACGTTCTGGTATTCCAACGGCGTGGCGGGTCAGCCGCTGTATCTCACGGTAATGCACCGTCCCGAGGACAACGGCTTGAACTTCAATTTCGAGTACCGCAAGGACTGCGTTACCGAACAGGAGATGGAGTTCTTTTATTACTATCTCTGCCGCGTACTGTTCAGAGGTATCGAGGACAAGGAGCGGACTATCGGCGAGATACTCGAGATGATCTAACAAGAAAAAATCAACAATTAAAAATCGCAGGGGCAAATTTCGCAAGCGCTTCGCGTTGTGCAGCGCGCAGCGCGGAGCAACGTGAAGCGGCTAGCGGAAACCGCAGCGCCGAAGGCGCGGAGGTTTGCGCGGTGCGAGAATTTGCCTTTTAAATAAGGAGGATAATTATGTTTGAGGAACTTAAGGAGCTTATTTGCAACTATGTAGAGGTAGAGGCCGACAAGATCACACCCGACTCGAAGTTCATTGACGATCTCGGGTTCAACTCGTTCGACTTTATGAGCTTTCTCGGCGAGGTCGAGGATAAGTACGGTATACATGTAAATGAAGAAGAGCTTCTGGATCTCGCGACTGTACAGGATGCTATCGATTATATCGGAAAGCTGAAAGGGTAATTTTATGAAAACATTATTTGAATTGGTTAGCAACGCAAAGAGCAAGTTCGGCGACAGGGTATTCGTCAAGGAGAAGGCAGGCGACGGCGTTTCGGAAAAGACCTTCGGACAGTTCTGCGACGACGCTTTTCGCGTTTCCGCTTTTTTGAAGGATAAGTTCGGCAAGACTATACACACCGCGACTATCGGACCTACCAGCTACAACTATCTAGTGAGCCATATCGGTTCGATGATCGGCGGCAATACGGGCGTTCCGATCGACGCGCTGCTTGCTCCCGCGGATATCGCGGAGCTGCTGGACAGAGCGGACGTAGAGGTGCTGTTTTTCGATAAGAAATTTGAGGCAGCTGTTCCCGTGTTCAAGGCTAATTGCCCGAAGATCAAGGAATATGTGATGATGTCCGGCGAGGCAGAAGATGGTGTGACCGCGCTCGGCGACATATTGGCGAAATACTCGCCCGATGTTCCCGAGGCTCCCAAGGAGAGCGATCTTGCGGCTATCCTGTTCACGTCGGGAACTACCGGCAAGGCAAAGGGCGTTATGCTGTCACATGGCAATTTTATGGACAACGTTATGTGCTGCGATAACGAGAGTACACCCGATGATGTGCTGCTGACGGTGCTGCCCATTCATCACGTTTACTGCTTTACTTGCGATATTCTGCTTTCGTTGCGTTACGGGACTTGTGTGTGCGTCAACGATTCGCTGATGAAGGTCGCGCAGAACCTCAAGCTGTTTGCGCCGACTATTATTCTGCTCGTTCCGATGATCGTTTCAACGATCTACAAGCAGATAAAGAACGTATCCAAGTCAATGCCGCTTATCCCTATGAAGGTCATCGCGAAGAAGGCTTTCGGCGGCAGGCTCAAGACGATGTACAGCGGCGGCGCGTATTTAAATCCCGAGCTTATTACCGCATATGAGAAGCTGGGTATAAAGATCGCGCAGGGCTACGGAATGACGGAGTGTTCGCCGAGAATTACTACGGGTGATCTTTCCAGAAAGTCTGTCGGCGATGTGGGAACCGTTGTCAAGGGCTGCGAGGTGCGTATCGTTGACGGCGAGATCACGGTTAAGAGTCCGTCGGTAATGCAGGGCTATTACAAGGACGAGGCGGAGACCGCCAAGACGATCATTGACGGCTGGCTGTACACGGGCGACCTCGGCTATGTAGACGATCAGAACAGGCTGTTCATCACGGGCAGGAAGAAAAATCTGATCATTCTTTCCAACGGCGAGAACGTATCTCCCGAGGAGCTTGAAAATAAGTTTGAAGCCGCTTCGATAGCGCAGGAGCTTATGGTGTATTCCGAGGACGAAACGCTCACACTGGAGCTGTTCCTCGGCAAGGAGCTGTACAAGGGCAAGAGCGACGAAAAGATCTATGCCGAGATTAAAGATAAGGTGAAGAAGGTCAACAAGGAGCTTCCGTCCTCAAAGCAGATCAAGCGCATAAGGATCAGAGACGTTGAATTCGAGAAGACCACGTCGAGAAAGATCAAGAGAGCGCAGCCTGTTCAGGGCGAGGTAATTTGACCGAAATATTTGCTGTGAGCCGCGCGGTGTGATGCCGTGCGGCTCAATTTGTTTTTGCGTTTTATGCGGAAGGTGTTGACTTTTTCTGCCAAAAGAACTATAATTAATTCATAGGAACGAAAAAACAACGCGTTCCGTTATCATGCCCGAAAAAGATATATTACAAACGGGCGGATCTTTTTATCAACAAACTTGGGAGTGATGGTTTTATGATCGACGTTACGTTTGCGGTCATTGAAAATGAAGAACAGCGCTGTGAGCTGGAGGATTTCTATTCCGAAAACAACAGCCGCCTTTTCCGTATCGCGCTGTCAAAGCTGCATAACGCTTCCGATGCCGAGGACGCGGTGCAGGAGGTATTTGCCGAGATCGCCGAAAGACCGGAGATATTTTTTGATATTCCTTTTGCAAAGAGATTTTCGTACATAGCAGTTATGGTAAAGAACGTTGCGGTCAATATGTTCAAATCCAAAAACAAAGCAAAAAATGAACAATGGGACGATGATGACGAGAATTCGGGCGGCGTGTCCTTGGAAGACGCTCTCTTTGACAAAATAGCGGAGGATGAGATCGTTATGTTTGTGAATCGGCTTACGCCGGCGCAGCGAAGCGTTTTAATGCTGCATTGCTTTTTTGAGCTGTCGATCGATGAAACGGCGGACAGATTGAATATTTCCATAACCGCTGCCAATAAGCGCTTGTCGCTGGCTCGAAGAGCTGTCAGGAAATTTATTGATGAAAGGGAGGGAAAGCTGTGAGCGAGGATAGATTTAGTGAAATTCTGGGCAGGGCGCTGGAGTGTGAATTTGCCGAGTTTGACAGCGTTCCCGAGCATAAATTCTCGCTGAAGCACAGTCGCGCAATGAAACGTATCTTTGCGAGATACAGGGAAAACCTTTGTAAGCTCCGGGGAGCCGAGGCGACTATATCCGCGCCAATTACCGAAAACAGACCGCTCCGCGGTCTGAAGCAGCGGTTGCTTATTGCGTTGGTTATTATTGTTCTTTTGACGCTCTTCACTGGCTGGGTGGTCATATACAGATCAAGGGGCTTTTACGGTACGGTATACCCGGACAATACGCATATTTTCGCTGTTGATACCGCCGGATGTCCGGAAACTATTGAATATGAATATACTTTGGCGTTTGTTCCAGAGGGATTTGAATTGGTAGAAGAGGGCGTGTCTTTGACAGATGTTTATATTTTATATATGAACAATACTACAGGTCAGTCAATAGTGTTTCAACAATGGGTCAAAACACATTATATGCCGCATATTGATACGGAAAACGGAATTTTGGAGGAAGTGGAAATAAACGGCAAGGCGGGATTGTATGTTGATTTTGGTGATAGTTCATGGGAGAATTCGCTTGTAGTCTGGGATAATGGAGACTATATAATTGAAATAGATGCAAATTTAGACAAAAAATCTATAATAAATTTGGCAAAAATAAATAAACTTCAACAATTTTAAATAGTTATATTCCCTAATTGCACTAAAAAGTGGATATATATTATAGAGGAGTTGATCCTCGA
Source organism: uncultured Ruminococcus sp. (assembly GCA_964454205.1). Taxonomy (GTDB): domain Bacteria; phylum Bacillota; class Clostridia; order Oscillospirales; family Ruminococcaceae; genus CAG-115. The sequence continues at coordinate 53,509 of CAYVSV010000010.1, read as the reverse complement.
AAAAATAAAGGGTGGTGATAAATAATGAAATCAAAAAATTTTAATGAAGGGAGGGATGATTAATGCGGTTCAAAAAAATAATGGCTTCGCTTGGAACGCTTGTCTGTTTAAGCGGTTGTTTTAATGCTGCTGCTTATGCCGATATCACAGAGCCATTTGTGGACGACGGCATTTCATTGGCTTACGAAATTGCCAATAATCCAATTTCGGATTTGAAAATTGTTGACAGAACAGCCTCCTGCACAAGTTCTACATTTAGCAAAAACGCTGCAAGCATTACGATAACACAGACCTTGCAAAAGAGCCTTGGGAGCGGAGCATGGTCTCGCGTTAACGGCGCGGAGTGGACAAGAACAGAGGCTCGCAGTTCTGTGCGTCTGTCAAATTCCATAAGCGGTCTTGACAGCGGCACATACCGCGTGCAGTCGGTCTTCACCTTGACCGACAAGAACGGTAAGAGCGAAACTATCACGATCTACAGCAATGAACAGAAGGTGCCGTAAATTTAAAACGGCAAAACAAACTATCGGCATAATGTTTATCAGGGAGGAATTTCATTATGAAACACACAAGAAAGATCAAGAGCTTTATCGCGGCTTGTCTGGCTGCGATAACTGCATTGTCCGGTTCGGCTTTAACTGTTAGCGCGAGTGAGGTTGAAGATGTCAATATAGTTGAAGCCGAGGATCTTCATTCAGCGGAGGTCGATGATGAGGGATTTACTTTGATTTCGAAGGAGGAGTTCGTTGATGAGGATAATATCATCCATCGAATTTGCCTTTATGAACTGGATGATGGGATCAGTACCGCATCAACTAACGCGAGGGTAACCAAAACATACAGAGCAACTTATGATGCTAAAGTATACGGTTTTGGTATAACTGACCCGGATACCTGGGTTCATTTGGAGGTTCAAGGAACATTTACTTGGGATGGCGACAGCTACATAGTTGTAGATGAAAAAACAGCTAAACCCACTGTCAAGGAAAAAGGCGGCTTTAAATTAGTAGGTGAGCCGAAATTTGTGGCTCTCAGCGATCAGGGATCCAATTTCCTTTTTGGAAATAAGTATGCAATAATAAGAGTAGATGTTACTATGACAAACGGGTTTGCCAATAACAGACAGTCCTTTCATTTAAGTCTTGATGTTAATGTTAAAGGCGAACCGCATCTTGATCCCAAAAAGGGTCCGGAATATGAAGAAATCAAATAAGAAAGGGGCTTATACATGACACTTTCAGAGAGAATCTCACGCCTTTTAACTAAAAAAACGCTTATGCTAATGATCTCCGGTATTGCGGCAGCGGCGCTGTTCGCATTTGGCTGGATCTTCCTGGTAAAATTCTCAGGAAGGACGGATCTTATCGTTTTTCTTGACACTCCGCTTAAAAACACGATATTATTCGGATTTATTGTGGTTTTGTTTCTTGTTGCTTTGGGAGAGTTTGCGGCGAATTGTGGAAGGTTCTCATTCGCAAGTTATGTTGTAACAACATTTTTTGCTGCTCTCAGCTGCTTTGCGATCACTCCGCCTATGGAGGTACTTAATGCTGTGGATCTGAGCAATGCGGAGTATGTGGTGAATGCGATCAACGCTTCTTACAGCGTGTGGTGGATAGTTTACCTCATTACATTTGTTTGCGCCCTGTTTGCGGGTCTTATTATTAACAAAAAAAAGGTTTTTGCTTCAAAAAAGCTTAATACATAAGGTGTGCTGATCAATTCGGCATGACGCCCTGTGTTGTCTGCCACGAAAAATGCAAAAAATTGTCAAGCAAAATACAAAATTTAAGCCGCCGAAAAAGAGAAAATCGGCGGCTTGTTCGTTTATAAAATGGCTCTGTTAAGCTAAATGTTTATAAATGGCAGTCTGAGCGCTGAAAAATCAGAAGCAAAATTCATATATTGTTGAAAAGTATTTATGTTTTTGTAAATATTGCACAATTTCAGATATTTAAAATAAAGCGCAAAAGTTGTGTTAATTGTTGAATACCAATTATATTGATATTGCAGCTTGTATAAAAACCCTCTCTGGGAGAGGGGGGAGGATGCGGGGGCTCCGCCCCCCCCCTGCCAAAGGTGACTCCCCGCCGGGGAGATGTCACAAAGTGACAGAGGGGTTGACCGACAGACCTTCGCCCTTTGGAAACCCGTTTTTTAATAAATTAATTATACTTTTTTGGGATTCCAAAGGGCAGCGTTTTGTGAGCGTTTTAATTATTTTTTTTAAAACCTATTGACATTTACGTTTATTTTGTATATAATTAAAACAGATGTTGCAAAACGTAAGTTTTAAAATAGTGGAGATGATGATGTGCCGCCGAAAGCAAAATTTACAAGGGAAGAAATTATTCAAGCAGCATTGGAAATCGTCAGGAACGAGGGCTTCGCCGCGTTGACCGCAAGAGCTTTGGGCGCAAGGCTTGGCAGCTCGGCAAGACCGATATTTACGGTATTCCAAAGTATGGAGGAAGTACAGCAAGCCGTTGTTGACGCGGCAAAAGCGCTGTACAGAGAATATATTAAACGCGGACTTTCAGCTACTCCCGCGTTTAAGGGCGTGGGAACGCAGTATATTCTTTTTTCAATAAACGAGCCGAAGCTGTTTCAGCTTTTGTTTATGAAGGAGCATGACGACGTTCCGGAATTGTCAACGGTACTGCCGATCATTGACGAAAACTATGATGAGATACTTTTGTCCGTAAAGGACGGCTATGGATTGACTCGTGAAACTGCGGAAAAGCTGTATCATCACCTTTGGGTATACACCCACGGTATCGCCGCCTTGTGCGCAACAAAAATGTGCCGCTTTACGGGCGAGGAGATCAGCACGATGATGACGGAGGTCTTTATCGGACTGTTAAAAAGCCTGACATAAAGCTGATATCTATACTTTATAATTTAGGAGGCAGAACCATGATAGAAGCAAAGGAAATAACCAAATTTTACGGCAAGGGAGAAAGCCGTTTTCAGGTGCTGAAAAACATCAGTCTGAAAATTAAGAACGGCGGATTTACCGTAATACTCGGCGCGTCGGGGTCGGGAAAGTCTACGCTGCTGAACGTCGCTTCCGGGCTGGAGCGTCCCGACAGCGGCGGGGTGATTTACGATGGAGAAAATATCGCGGAGCTTTCCGACGACAAGCTCACCGCGTTCCGCAAAAGGAGGATCGGGTTTATTTTTCAGCAGTATTATCTGCTGCCGAATCTGACGGTCGACAGGAACGTAAAAATGGGCGCGGAGCTTGCGGGGAACAAGAACTACGGCGAGGTCATCGACGCGCTCGGGTTATCCGAAAAGCGGAACAAATATCCGCACGAGCTGAGCGGAGGCGAGCAGCAGCGTGTTTCGGCGGCGAGAGCGCTTGCGAAAAAGCCAGAGGTGCTGTTTCTTGACGAGCCTACGGGCGCGCTTGACGAGGAGACGGGACGGTTGGTTCTCGACTACATACAGAAGCTGCAGGACGAATTGAAATTCACGATAATAATGGTGACGCACAACGCGAACATCGCCGATATGGCGGACTCGGTCATTGTGATGAACAGCGGGCGGATCGTTCGGGAATACCAAAACGAAACGCGCAAGTCCGCTTATGAGATAGGGTGGTGATCATATGATCGTCGGAATAAAGAACGTTTTGAAGCTCGTCGGGATCGTGATTATTTCCGCATGCGCGGTGTTTGTCTGCACGCTGTTTCTGAATTACAATATGGATCTCGCGGAGATCGAGGAACTGATCTCGGGCGAGGAGATGAGGGCGATGTATGACGCTATGGTCATGTCGGGGACGGTGGTCATCTCGGTGAGCGGCGGCTGTCTGCTGATAACGGCGGCCGTCATGCTGGTGTTTTACGTCAAGCACTACATTGACGCGCACCGAAAGGAGCTTGGGATCTTAAAGGCGCTGGGCTACAGTAATTTCAAGATAGCGCTCGGGTTCTGGGCGTTCGGGCTGAGCGTGCTCTTCGGGACAGCGGTCGGGTTTGCGGCGGCGCATTTATTTATGCCTAAATTCTATGAAACGCAGAACAAGGACGGACTTCTTCCCACATATGAAGCGGGGTTTCATATTGAACTGCTGCTGTTTCTTGTGATACTGCCGACTGTGGCTTTCGCGGCGCTGTCGGTGCTTTATGCGCTGATAAAGCTGAAAACTCCGGTGATGGATCTGCTTAAGGGTAAAGCCGTTTATAATGTCAAGGGAGTACGCACCGAAAAGGATCTTCCGTTCCTTAAAGAAATGCGCAGCGTGACCGTCAGAAGCAGAAAATCGCTTGTGTTTTTTATCGCGTTCGCGTCGTTTTGCTACTCGGCTATGGTGCAGATGTCATTCGGAGTGAACAAGCTCTCGAGCGGGCTGATGTCGGCAATGGTTCTGGTTATCGGTCTGGTGTTGGCGTTTATGACGCTGTTTATCGCGGCGGTCTCGGTGGTCGGCTCCAACGCCAAAAGCACGGCGATAATGCGCGTGTTCGGATACTCGGGCAGAGATTGCTCGTCGGCGGTGCTGGGAGGATATCGTCCGGCGGCGCTTATCGGATTCGCGGTCGGCACGGGGTATCAATATCTTTTGCTGAGGATCGCGGTGGACGTGGTGTTCAAGGACGTCGAGAGCGTTCCCGAGTTCAATTTCAATTTCAAGGCGCTGATCATAGCGGCGGTCTCGTTCGTGATCGTTTACGAAACGGTGATGTTCTTCTGTTCGAGGAAGATAGGGAGAACGCCCGTCAAGGAGATAATGATGGACAGCGAATAATATAAAAGCGCCGCGGATCGGGATCCGCGGCGCTTCGGTCTGCATATAAAGTTGAAATTGACAATGCGTACATTCTCAATTTTTACTTGAGCTTTTTCTACAAGCCGAGCGCGGACACAAAGCATTGTCCGCGCTTTCTTAAATAATTACACAACGGTTACAAATAGTTACAGTTTTATAATTATTATTGACAACGCTGATAGAAACCGTTAAAATAGAATTGAAGAAGCGCATAAATGATTTTGTTCTCCCAAAAGTGCATTTTGTTTGAAAGCTATTGACGGTGTCTTCAAAAAATAATATAATACTAATGTGGACTTTAAAATAATGATCTTCACAATTTTATCATACCGGGTTTCGGGCGGCTTTCAATGCGGAACGATGAGCTTTGCTCGTGACCGTGGAATTTTTGTAATGGAGATCTGAAAATTACGTTTGAGGTCAGGCTGTTTTTTACAGGGAGGATATTAAAATGACAGATATTGACAGAATTTTTCCAACAAGATTAAATTTCCCGGTGGCGGGGGCAACCATAATGATCGAGGTTGACGCCAGACGTCCAGGATGGAGCTACAGCACCCCGGAAGGTGGTGTGCGGCAACTCAGGGCTCGGACAATGTAAAGGTGACCGCAAGCGCAAACAGCACTTCACATCCGCGCAGCGATTCGATGGACATAATCAGCGGCGACGATATGGATGATGTTCAGGAGATCACAATCGAGCAGTCCTGCAAGTTCAACGCGCGGAATCTTATTTTGCCGCAGAAGCAGGAGCATTCGACCGGTTGCACCGCGACTTGTGCCGCTATGTGTGTTTGTCAAACACAAAAGCAGTTTCTTAAAGACGGAATACCTATTAATTCTGCTGAATGGGGGATCATTGCGAATAAGTATGGCTATACATATCAAAAAATTAGTGATCCATCGCTGCAGAAGGTGTATGATCTTCTTAAAGAGGGCTATCCCGTGATCGTTGAGGTAAACCACGATCCCGAACATCTCAAATCACATTGGGTAACAGTTTACCAATACACTGGAACTAAAATGAATGTCAACAAATCCGATGCTTCCGACTTTATGTGCTTGGATCCGTGGACCGGGGAATCGTGCAAGCTTGACAACTCGCTGCATTTTGATGAAAGCAGCCCTGTAAACCGTATGTGTTATTTTAAACAGAAGGTATGCTGATCAATTTGGCACGCCGATCTGCAGGCTTTAAATTCTGATCGTTTGACCGGCGGCGGTTTTTCGCTGCCGCCGGTTATTTCAAAAAAATATAGAAAGGTGTTCATTATGAAAAACAAAAAACTCAGCATGATCTTAGCAATACTGTTTATGTTCGCAATACTGTGCGGGTGCAACGGCAATGGAAACGATCCAAGAGAAAGCAGTACGGAACAAAGCATACAGAATTCAATCTCGCAGGATTCGTCAGATCTATCCGATATTTCTTCCGATGATCCGGATAGTTCGGCAGATTCCTGGAGCAAGCCCGAACCTCAGCCGGTTGATATCGGGAACGGAATGACGCTTACGGGAACGCTGCTTGACGCGTCGGAGCTTGAGGAGTTCTCGATCGAGCCTTACACGAGCCGTATTGTTTTAGAAACTACAGAGGAAGATTTTTTTGACAGTCTTGAAATTCCCGAGCTTAAAGACGTATATAAGAGAGCGGTAAGTTTGTATGCGCGCTTAAGCACAACGGAATTTAACCGCACATTTGCCGCGGAGGGAAACGGGAGAACGCCGGCACGTATCGATATAACGGTGGACGGAAAATTCGCGGGTGAATACATAGAATGGGGATATACCTACAATAGCTTTTATAATTCGTTTCTAAGCACGTTTACAAAGGAAACTGCCGAGAAAATTTTTAAAGAATATGATTTCTTTTTAAATTTTAACGGGGCATTGCTTTGTGAACTTACTTCAAGCGGCGGAAGTTATTTAAGCGGAGGAGCTTGGGAGGTTCACCGTGAATATGAGCTGATCTCCAAAAGCGATACCGTTATTGAATGCAGAAGGAACGTATTTGAGTTCGACAGGGATTTTAAGCCCGCTGAGGAATGGATCCCGGAGCTGCGCGACGAATACATCATTGATCATGTGGACTTCAAGTTTGTTTTAACAGAGGACGGCTGGCGCATGAGTTTAGATGAAGTGGTTAAGGAGGTGAACCTGGATTTCCTTGTTTGATCTGTATCCACCTAAATTAAATATTTTGACCGCCGATGACTTTTCATTATGCTTTAGACTCTGATCGTTTGACCGGCAGCGGTTTTTCGCTGCCGCCGGCTATTTGAAAAAACATAGAAAGGTGTTCATAAAATACCTCTTTGATTGGGCTCTTAGGGATGGTGACAAGATATTGCTTGAAATAGGGTATGTACCATATTATGGCTCGAAGGAAAGTTTGCCCGACCATTTGTACTACATTGATGTGAATGATCTGGAATTTAAGCCGATGGAATAAACCCATTTCTGACAGCTTTCTTACATATGCCTTTTACCGCGGCAGATCTGCCGCGGCGCTTTTTACGCTTGACTTTTCATGTGCATTGTGTTAGAATTAAAGCAGTATTATAACGGGAGTGATGTTTTATGATCGACGTTACGTTTGCGGTCATTGAAAACGAAGAAGAGCGCCGCGAGCTGGAGGATTTCTATTCCGAAAACAAAAACCGCCTTTTCCGTATCGCGCTGTCAAAGCTGCATAACGCTTCCGACGCCGAGGACGCGGTGCAGGAGGTTTTCGTAAGGATCGCAGACAAGCCCGAGAGGTTCTTTGATATACCGCCCGAGGAAAGAATTGCGTACACGGACGTTATCGTGCGGAACATTGCCGTGGATATGTTCAACAGAAGAGCTCTGATACCGGTTGATCCGTTGGAGGACGGGATCGGGGACAGCGATATCCCGCTTGATGACGGTCTGTTCGGCAGAATATCGCGCGATGAGATCGTTGAGTTTATAGAGCGGCTGCCCGAGCTGCAAAGAAACGTTCTGACGCTGCATTGTCTGTTTGATCTGACGATAGACGAGACTGCGCAAAGGCTTGGGATCTCTCTGGCTGCCGCAAAAAAGCGCCTTATGCTGGCGCGCAAGGCGATCAGAGCGTTTATTGAGGAACGGGGTGAGGATCATGAGTGAAACGACATTAAAGGAAATTATGCTGGAGGTACATAGACGTGAGTTCGCGGAGTTCGATAACGCTCCGGAGCATAAGTTCTCGTTAAGGCACAGGATCAATATGAAGCTCCTGTTTATGAGGTTTGAAAAGCGGCAGCGTAAGCTGCGGGAAAAGGAGCAAGCGAACGAGAACGCCGGATATGTGCCGAGCGGCAGCCTTAAGCAGCGGGTAACGCTTGCGCTGATCGTCATTATACTTATGACGCTGCTGGCAGGGTGGTTTATCCCGATCCGCGGTATCTCGGAGGATCAGATCAATTGGCTCAGAGGCAGGTATGATTTTCACTCCATGAAGCAGAGTGTTGTTTTGGCGTTCACAGACGACTACGGAACGACACAATACAGCTATAAGACAACTCCGGAATACAGCAGCTTTCTTGACGATCTTGCGGATCTGGGAGTTTATTCCGAAGCTGAGATGGTCGAGATCAGAATACGCCGGCTGCCGCTGGATACAAGACCCGGCAGCGAGGAAAAACCTCTGCTTGAAGACATTGCGTTTATAGGAGAGACGGTTCCGGAGAGTGAAAGTCCGCTTGACAGCGTCCGCAAATTTGTTACAAGGCTGGAGAATATGATCGGATTTTATGAGGAACGCGCGGAAGATCCGTTCCGTGCAATGGATGGTGACGCGGAGTTTGCCGGATTGATCCGCAAGCGTTATCTGCCGATTCCAAAGAGCTTTTTGGAGCTGCTTGAGAAGCTGTACTCCGATTTGCCGGTTGATGATGTATCCGAAAGTCAAACGAAAAATTTGTCGGTTTTGGATAAAGACGACAGGGTGTATTTATTAAAAATTCACAAAATATGAAAACCGCTGATAATTAAGGTTGCTAATCGTCCTTTAAAACAGATGTATATAACAGAGGGACAAGTTAAAGGCGCAGTCTTTGCGCGGTGTTCCTCAAAAATACATTAAGAGGTGATCAAATTATGATTGGCAGTGTAATGAGCGATTACAGAGCGAATTTCCTCTATTCCAACACGGATAAGAAAACCGAGAGCGCGGATAATTCCTTCGGCGAGACATTGGCGGAGATGACCGCCGATGACACTCTTATGGCAAAGGCTCCCGACAAATGGGTGACGGAAGCGTGTTTTTCATGGAATGTTATAAAAGAAGCGCTCTCATTCAGGGAAAAGGAGCTTGGGATCAGCGAGAAGGATATCGAGCCGACGCATGAGCTGACCCCCGAGCAGAAGGCGTGGCTGGATCAGCGGCATGATTTTTCGTCTATGCGGCGTTATGTGCCCTACAGCTATAAGTCTTCCGAGGGAACAATAGGATATGGCTATAAGTCGACCGCAGAATACAGCAATTTTCTCGCGGATATTGTGTATCTGGGCGTATTTTCCTACGACGATCTTGTAAATATGTGGACGGAGCCGATAGATACAAGACCAGGGAGCGCATCGTCAAATAGTATTTTGTTAAGCGGAGCTTTAGGCTCGGAGAACGATCTTCTCAGCGCGTCCCGCGCGTTTGTTTCCAGGCTGGAGAATATGTTCGAGTTTTACAACTCGCGCTCCAAGGATCCGCATGCCGCGGTGGAGGGCGACGCGGAATTTGCCTTGCTGATCAAGGAGCATTTTCTGCCGTTGCCGAAGCTCTTCTCCAAAATGCTTGAGGAACTGTTTGGCGATGAAAATGCTGAAATGCCGCGGAGCAGCGCCGTTCCGCCTATTGAGGACGCTTCCGGAAAGCTTAAAGAGGATTTCGGAAGAGCGCTTGCGTAAACGATGAAACACCCCCTCCGGATAATTTCTCGATGAGGGTGTCTGCATGATTTGTCAATTCTTCGGATGATATTTCAACGCCGTGTCAGTAGTCATTATCAAGCCTATTATCCCAAACACATATAAGGGTATGGAATTCGCTGAGAACCACATCGTCAGCTTTAGTTTGCTGAGATTGGATTTGCGCGAAGCGCATAATGAGCGTTTTGCGCGAAGCGCATAATTACAGTACATCTGCGAATTTAGCGTTTTGCCGCAGGCATAAGCGGTCTTATTCTGCGAAAAATCCGCTTCAAACTCCGGGCATTTCGGTTTATGTGAACATGCTATAATTTTTAAAGAATGAGAAGGAAAGAAAGATCCGCGGTACTGTTTGTACCGCGGATAATGCTTTATTTAAAATTCGTCGTCGGGAAGCAGCTCATAGAGCTCTTCCATGCGTGAATGGTCGTAGGTCTCGGTCTTGTACTTGACCTCAATGTTAAGGCAGCCGCCGAACGCGTCCATACCTACCTTTACTATGTTATCGGGCAGCGTCAGCTTCCGCAGATTCTTGCAGTTTACAAAAGCCTCGTTGCCTATCTCGATAACGCTTTCGGGGATCTCGATGTTTTCGAGGTTGGTACAGCCACTGAACGCAAGAGCGGGGATCGCTGTTATACTGCTTCCAAGCGCAACGGTTTCGAGATTCTTGCAGCTTATAAACGTTTCCTCGCCGATCTCGATAACGCTGTCCGGAAGCGTTATGCTTTCCAGGTTTTTGCAGTTCCTGAACGCGCCGCTTCCGATGCTTTCCACGCCCTCTGGGATATCCAGAGTTTCAAGGTGTGAGCACAGACCGAACGCGGAGCTGCCGATCTTTTTCAGACCCGCTCCGATAAATACGCTTTCAAGATTTTTGCAGCCCGCAAACGCTTGCTCTCCGATCTCACAAAGTCCTTCCTCAATGATCAGGCTTGTGAGATGAGTGCAGTCCTTAAACGCACGTTCTCCGATCTTGGAAACGCTTCCCGGGATGGTCACGCTCGAGAGGGTGTTGTTCTCGCCGAAAACGTCTTCACCTATAGAAACGACCTTTTCCTCGTTGATCTCAGCGGGGATATGTACCTCTCCGCCGCCGCCGTTGTAGCGGATAATGGATACGCCAAGATCCAGCGTTTCAAATTCCGGAAGGGAATTCTTTGAGCCCAATGAAAAAAATTCTTTTGCCATCGTCTCTCCTTTCTTTAAGACTCGAAATCCGCAGCGCGCAAACACTGCGGATCCCGAGAAGTGTGCATTTTATGATAGATTATTTGTAAAGCTTTTTAGCCTGATAGCTTGTGTGGAGAACCTCGTGCGCCTTGTGGGAGTTCGGCTCGCCGAAATATTCCTTGTACAGCGCCTGAACGTCGGGGTTCTCATGTGAACGTCTGAGAGGATTCTTCTCGTCGATTCCGTACAGAACCTTTGCGCGCTCGGCGCGGATATCAACGAAGTTACGAACCGACGCGGGCTGGATTATCTGTCCGCCGCCGTTTACGCAGCCGCCGGGGCAGCCCATGATCTCGATAAAATCGTAGCTTGCCTCGCCCGACTTTACCTTCTTAAGCAGAGCCTTTGCGTTGGCAAGTCCGGAGGCTACTGCTACGCGAACCTTCTTGCCCGCAACGTCGTACTCTGCTTCCTTTATGCCCTCAACGCCGCGAACGTCCTTGAACTCGATGGGGGAATCGGCGTTTTCGCCGGTGAGCTTCCATACCGCGGTACGGAGCGCCGCTTCCATAACGCCGCCCGTCGCGCCGAAGATAACGGCAGCACCCGTGCCCGAGCCGAGCGGAGAATCACACTGCTCATCGGGCAGATCGTTGAACATGATACCAGCCTGCTTGATCATTCTGGAGAGCTCTCGTGTGGTGATCGTGATATCAACGTCGGGAACGCCCGCCGCCGACTGATCGTCACGGCCGATCTCGTATTTCTTGGCGGTACACGGCATTATAGACACGCTTACGATATCCTTGGGATCCTTTCCGAGCTTTTCTGCATAGTAGGTCTTTACCACCGCGCCGAACATCTGCTGCGGCGACTTGCAGGTGGAAAGATTATCCAAAAATTCGGGGAAGTAGTTCTCGCAGTAACGGATCCATCCAGGCGAGCAGGAGGTGATCAACGGGAGCTTGCCGCCGTTCTGAACGCGGTTCAGGAACTCGGTCGCTTCTTCCATTATAGTAAGGTCAGCCGAGAAATTGGTATCAAACACCTTATCAAAGCCAAGTCGGCGCAGAGCTGCGATCATCTTGCCCTCAACGTTTGTGCCGATAGGCATACCAAACGCTTCGCCGAGCGACGCGCGTACAGCGGGAGCCGCCTGAACTACTACTATCTTGTCGGGATCTGCGATAGCATCGCGAACCTTGTCGGTGTCATCCTTTTCGCGGAGAGCACCGGTCGGGCAGGCGGTGATACACTGTCCGCAGGATACGCAGGCGGTGTCCGCAAGATCCATATCAAACGGTGAAGCGATCTGGGTAGCGAAGCCGCGCTCGTTCGCGCCGATAACGCCGATACCCTGAGTTACCGCGCAGGCTGCTACGCAGCGGCGGCAGAGAATGCACTTGGAGTTATCGCGAACCATGTGCGCCGCGCTCTCGTCCATCTCGACAGCGGGGTTCTCGCCGACAAAGTTGGTCTCGTCAACGCCGTACTCGTAGCACAGCTCCTGAAGCTCGCACGAACCGCTTCTTACACAGGACAGGCACTCCTTCTTATGATTTGACAGGATAAGTTCGAGAGTGGTCTTGCGGCTCTCGATGATCTTGGGCGTGTTGGTGAAGATCTCCATGCCCTCGTTTACGGGATAAACGCAAGCCGCAACGGGCGTTCTCGCGCCCTTGACCTCAACAACGCAGATACGGCACGCGCCGATAGCGTTGATATCCTTTAAGTAACACAACGTGGGGATCTTGATCCCGGCAGCGCGGGCAGCTTCGAGAATGGTGCTGCCTTCTGCAACGGAATAATCCACGCCGTTTATTTTTATATTTACCATATTAGCAAATTCTCCTTATTTTAATAAAGGCTTGTATACATCCTAACTGTCAGCCGTCATTAGCCCTTCTTGATAGCATCAAACTTACATGTTGCGATACAAGCGCCGCACTTGATACACTTGTTCTGGTCGATGGTGAACGGACTTCTGATCTCGCCTGTGATAGCGCCCACGGGGCACTTTCTAGAGCAAGCCGAGCAGCCCTTGCACTTTGCGGGATCGATCTTGATCTGTACGAGCTTCTTGCAGACACCCGCGGGACATCTCTTTTCCTGAACATGTGCAATGTACTCATCCTTGAAGTACCGCAGCGTTGAAAGCACAGGATTCGGAGCTGTTTGTCCGAGTCCGCACAGCGCGTTGTCCTTGATGTAGTAGCACAGCTTCTCGAGCTTGTCAAGATCCTCCATGGTAGCCTTGCCCTCGGTGATCTTCTCAAGCATCTCATACATACGCTTTGTGCCGATACGGCAGGGCGTGCACTTTCCGCAGGACTCGTCCACGGTGAACTCGAGGAAGAACTTGGCGATATCAACCATACAGTTGTCCTCGTCCATTACGATAAGTCCGCCCGAGCCCATCATGGAGCCGATAGCGATAAGGTTATCGTAATCGATCGGGATATCCAGATGCTGCGGAGGGATACATCCGCCGGAAGGTCCGCCCGTCTGAGCCGCCTTGAACTTCTTGCCGTTCGGGATACCGCCGCCGATGTCCTCGATGACCGTGCGGAGAGTTGTTCCCATAGGAACTTCAACAAGACCCGTGTTGTGTATCTTACCGCCGAGCGCGAATACCTTCGTGCCCTTGGATTTTTCCGTACCCATGGAAGCGAACCAGTCCGCGCCTTTAAGAATGATCTGCGCAACGTTCGCATAAGTCTCAACATTGTTGAGAATGGTGGGCTTGCCGAACAGACCCTTTACCGCGGGGAACGGAGGACGGCAGCGCGGCTCGCCGCGGTTGCCCTCGATAGAGGTCATAAGCGCGGTCTCCTCGCCGCATACGAACGCGCCCGCGCCCAATCTCAAGCCGAGACGGAACGAGAAGTTCGTGCCGAAGATGTTGTCGCCGAGCATTCCCGCTTCTTCAGCCTGCTTTATCGCGATCTGAAGACGCTCAACAGCTATCGGGTACTCAGCGCGTACATAAATGTAACCTTGATTTGCACCGATAGTGTAGCCCGCTATCGCCATAGCCTCGATAACGCTGTGGGGATCGCCCTCGAGTACGGAACGATCCATAAACGCGCCGGGGTCGCCCTCGTCGGCGTTGCAGCAAACGTACTTCTGTTCGTTCACTGAAGCCTTTGCGAACTGCCATTTGCGTCCGGTCGGAAAGCCCGCGCCGCCGCGTCCGCGAAGTCCGGATTTCAGCATAACGTCAATAACGTCGTCCTGCGACATTGAGGTGAGAACCTTATACAGTGCCTGATAACCGTCGCGCGCTATGTACTCCTCGATATGCTCCGGGGAGATGAGACCGCAGTTGCGGAGCGCCACGCGGTTCTGATGCGCGTAGAACGAAGTTTCGTTCAGAGATTTGATAGTGTCGCCGTCAACGGTCTCCGCGTAGAGATACTTCTTAACCGGAACGCCGTTTTTAAGGTGCGACTCAACTATCTCGGGAATATGCGAGAGCTCTGTTTTGGAGTAGAACGTGCCCTCGGGATATACTATCATAATGGGACCGAGCGCGCAAAGACCGAAGCAGCCCGTTTTGATGACGTTTACCTTGCCCTCCAGCCCCTGAGCCTTTATCTCTTCCTCCAGCTTCTCGACTATCTTCATAGAGCCCGAGGAAGTACAGCCCGTACCTCCGCAGACCAGAACGTCCTTAACGCCGTTGTCCTTAGCCTCCACGCGGACGTTTACGACCTCCGCGGATTTGGCTTTTATGGCGTTAAGCTCGTCTAAAGTTTTAATCCTATCCATAGTTCGGATTTTCCTTTCTTACATTATAAATTAACTGTCCGCGAACCGCCCGGGAGACCGCTTGCGCAAAGCCGCCCTTTTCGCGGAGCGTCTGCTTTTTATCACTAAAGCTTATGAATACTTTTCGAGTATCTTATCAACGTCGTCTACGGTAAGTCTGCCGTAAACGTCCTCGTTGACGGTAAGTACGGGAGCGAGACCGCACGCGCCTATGCAGCGGCACGCGTCGAGCGAGAATTTGCCGTCGGACGTTATCCCGCCGCTTCCTATACCGAGTCTTTCCTGGAGCTTATTGAAGATGTCGCCCGAGCCCTTAACATAGCAAGCGGTTCCCAGGCAAACGGATATTTTGTACTGTCCCTTCGGGTTGATAGAAAACTGCGCGTAGAACGTAACGACGCCGTACACCTTTTCAAGCGGTATCTCCATAGCGTCCGCAATCATTTGCTGAACCTCGATAGGCAGATAGCCGTAGATGTCCTGTGCTTTCTGGAGAATGGGCATCAGCGCGCCGGGATCGTCCTTATGCTCGGCGATCACCGCGCGGAGACGTTCCTCCTGCTCGGGCGTTCCCGAAAAGGGAACTGCGCTTTTTTTCAAAGCCATATTATAGCCTCCTAATGTTGATTTACCGCGCGTATAAAGCGCGATATATTACTATAATTATAACATATTTTTGTTGAAAAATCTATAAAAACCCCGCATTTTGAGATTGATTTCCTTGTAGAATTTACATTACATTTTTCGTTGAATTTGCACAAAAAAAGTCGGAAAACGTTTCCATGGTTTGTAATGTTAGACAAAACTAACTTATCCTTCCGAAGCTTGCGGAGATTTTTGGAAATTTCGCTTGACTTTATACGGAGCGTATGTTATAATCAAACGTATAAAAACTTACGGTTCTCCCCGCCGCAGGCGGGGGAGAACCGCGAAAATCTTGGAAAAGTTTAATTGAAATCGTATATTTCGGGAGGAGATCATGAATGTTCTTGTAATGAATTGCAGCCCCGTAAGAAACGGCGCGACCGCCGAAACGGTGAACATAATCGCCGAGTGTCTGAAGGAAAGGCACACTGTAAAATGCGTGTGTATCGACGATTTCGACATTGCGTTCTGCAAAGGGTGCAGAACGTGTCACAATACCGCGAAATGCGTTCAAAAAGACGATGTTGAAAAGGTCATTGAAGAATATGAACGCGCGGACATTATCATATCGGTGTCGCCCTCATATTGGGCGGATGTTCCCGGGCAGTTCAAGGCGTTCATCGACAGGTGCACTCCGTGGTGCAACACACATCAGCCGTACGCTTTCATAAAAAGCGGAAAGAAAGGTTACGCCGTGGCTTTGCGGACGGGCTCAAGTATGAGAGAGTGCGAACGCATTATCGAAAGCATAGAGCATTTCTACGGACATCTGGAGATCGAGCGCTGCGGAAGTCTGGGGCTCTGCTCCGTAGAATATAAGGACGATTTGAATCCCCGAAAAGACGAGATAGTGAAATTCTGCTCCGCGATATGAAACACAAATTTCCCCCTTGATAAACAAGGGGGAAATTTTCTCCTATTGAATACAAATTGAATACAGATCAACCGCATTGTGTACACCGGGTCCGGCGTTTTCAGGATTCAGATAAGCGCGTTTGCAAGCGCGTCTATCTGAGCTTCATTATCAGCGCTGAGCGCCGATCTTACCGTTACGGTATCGAGCATGGTAATGTTATTGCAGCCCTCGAGCATACCCTTGATTACCTTCGCGGCAACAGGAGCCCACGAGCCGTTTTCGATTATCGCTACAGTACGGTTCTGGAAGTTCCGCTCCGTGAGCTCTTCAATAAACGTCCTCATGAACGGGAAAATGTCCGCGTTATAGGTGGTGGTCGCAAGAACGAGCTTTCCGTAGCGGAACGCATCCTCGACAGCCTCCGCCATATCGTCCCGAGCGAGATCGGTGAAAACAACCTTCGGGCAGCCCTTCTCGCCGAGCTTCTTCGCCAGAAGCTCAGCCGCCGCTTTCGTGTGACCGTAGATCGAGGTATACGCGATAACAACGCCCTCGCTCTCGATTCCGTAGCTGCTCCAGGTATTGTACAGCCCGAGGTAATAGCCAAGATCTTCCGTGAGGAACGGTCCGTGCAGCGGGAGTATCTTCTCTATTTCAAGAGCCGCCGCTTTTTTAAGAACCGCCTGAACCTGCGCGCCGTATTTTCCGACAATGCCGAAATAGTACCGCCGGGCCTCACACGCCCAATCCTCGTCCGCGTCGCGCGCGCCAAACTTTCCGAAGCCGTCCGCCGAGAACAGCGCCTTGTCCGCGCTGTCGTAGGTCATAATGACCTCCGGCCAGTGAACCATCGGCGCGGTTATGAAATTCAGCGTATGTTTGCCGAGCTCAAGCTTGTCCCCCTCGCCGACTATTATCTGTCTGTCCGCGAAATCCGTGCCAAAAAACTGCTTCATCATCACGAACGCCTGCTTTGAAGCGACGAGCTTCGCCGCCGGGTACTTGTCTGCGAAAACCTTGATATTCGCGGAATGGTCGGGTTCCATGTGCTGAACGATAAGATAGTCGGGCGCTTTTCCGTCGAGCGCCTCCTCAAGATGCCCGAGCCACGCCTCGCCGAAACGCGCGTCAACGGTATCGAACACCGCCGTTTTCTCGTCCGTGATAACATAAGAGTTATACGCCATACCGTTCGGAACGATGTATTGTCCCTCGAAAAGGTCAATATCGTGGTCGTCCACGCCGATATATTTTATGTCGTTTGTGATATTCATAGTTGTTCCTCCTTAATATTGAGTACCATTAAATTTTTCCCGCCGTTCTCCCCGGCGGCGGAGAGAGCGGCGAGATTTAATCGAGTTCTCAACAGAAATACAATATATATTATACCTCTTTTTTCCTTTTTAGTCAATAGCTTTACGAAAAAAATTCCGCGGAAACGGGCGATAAGCCGTTTCCGCGGGAAACCGTATCAGTCGCGTTTATGTGAGATGACCAACGCCGCACCCGCAACAGCGACCATCCCGAAGACCACTGCCGCACCGGTAACGCCGGTGCCGGGGTTGTTGCCGTCCATAGGGTCGGCTGCCTCAACAGCGCTTGCTGTCGAGGTCTGCGAGCTTGTCTCGGTCGTTCCCGAGGCTGTGCTCGTCTCGGAAGCTGTGCTTGTTTCAGATGTTGTTGATACGTCGCTGCTTGAAGCGTCGGCACTCGAAGCGACAACGGATTCCGCGAACGCGGTCACGGAAGCGCAGGAAGCCGCAGCCATGACGGCAGCAGCCGCCAAAGCGGATCTGATTTTCATAAGAATTCCTCCAATGTCATGCATTTTTTTCGCCCTGCGCCGAGCAATTCCCCTACGCGGCGCACTTTGGATTTATTCCCCGCATATATTATAACATAATGCGAGTTTTTTTTCAAGAGATTTTAGATGAAATTTCCTTTCACGAAAGAAAAAATGCACATAAAATTCATCGCATATTTGGTGGAATTCAACAAAAGCTTGTCCGGTTTGTACACAATTGCGGTTCTCCCCGCCGAAGGCGGGGAGAACCGCATAAGAGCGCCCCCATCCGAGGGCGCTCCTGTGTTGGTAAAAAGTTCTGTCGTCTTACTTGCTCTTGCGGGAAGCAGCCGCTACAACACCCATTGCCGCGAGTATCGCCGCGCCTGCGGTCAAGCCGTAGGTCACGCCGGTGCCGGGGTTGGTAGCCGTGATACCGCCTACCGCGCCGCTGCTGTCGCTGTCTACGGAAGCCACAATGCTGCTATCCGACGCGGGATCGGATACTACGGAGCTTGTGTCGCTTGTGGTAACGCTGTCCGCGCCGCTTGTCGTGTCTCCCGAAACATCGCCGGAGGTATCGCCCGCGCCGTCAACCACGTCGCTTACGGCGTCGCCTGCGCCGCTGGTCACGTCGCCCACAGCGTCACCCGCGCCATCAACCACGTCGCCTACGGCATCGCCCGCGCCATCGACTATATCTTCACCCGCTCTGCCAATACCATCTATCATTCTGCCAACAGGTCCGTCCGCAAACGCCGCAGCGGAAAGTGCGGAAAAGCAAGCCATTGAAAGCAATACCGCTGAAATATTCTTCTTCATATCGGTTTCTCCTTTACAAATAATAATGCGCAAAAAATTTTACGCGTATAGAAACGCCGCGCAAATACCGTTTACCGTCCGCTTGTCGCGTTTTTACGGCTTTTGCGCGGTGTTGCTTTTATATTATCCGCAAATAAGCACCGATTATTATTGGCAATCTCGCTCTATTTTCTTACAAATTTTAGAAAACGAATTTTTCTGCAATTCGTTTCGATAACGGACGAGCTTTCGCAAAGCTCCCAATCGTTATCGTGCTCTATATCCTCGAAGAACGCGTCGCCGCCGAAGTTTTCGTAAACGCGCGTTATTTGCGCCTCGCCGCAATAGGGCGCGAGCTGTTTGTAGATTTCCGCGCCGCCTATCACGAACACCGGCTTTTCGCTGTCTTTTACGCGCGAAAGAACGCTCTCAACGTCCGCGAAGACCTCCGCGCCCTCTATCTCCTTCACCGAACGCGACAACACCAAATTCTCGCGGTTCGGGAGAGGACGCTTCGGGAAGCTCTCGTAAGTTTTTCTTCCCATTATAACGACAGAGCCCTGCGTTATCTCGCGAAAACGCTTCATATCCTCGGGGAGGCGGCACAAAAGCCCACCGTCTTTGCCTATGGCGCAGTCGTTATCCATTACAAGTATCAAAGTCATTATAATTCCTCCAAACAAAACGCCGCGAACCTCAGCCCGCGGCGATAATTCTCTTACCGCACAAACATTGTCACTGACACATGACCCCGTTCCGCGCGGGAACACCCGCGAACGTCTGTACGGTCAAACGTATTGCACTCCCTTTTGGGAACGCTTTTCAATCAGAGCTCAAGACCCAATTCCCGTTAGTCTCTCGCCTCTTGAAAATAATATCGGCAAACTCTTCCAATTCTTTAGCGATAAAGCGGCGATTTTCGGGTTTTGGAGCATTCCACAAAAATCCGCTTTCCGTTTCGGTAAAATACACAACGCGCGCGTGGTCAGAGCTTGGTTATTTTGGCGTTGTTTCGCATGAGCTTTTTTGTGCCGCGCTTGTCGAAGTCTATCGTGAGCATCTGGTCGTTGCCCATCGACAGGACCTCTTTTACGGTGCCCTCGCCGAAAATGTTGTGCTTTATGCGTTCTCCCGCGGAAAAGCTCTCGAAGGTCTTGGGCATGGTGGATTGCTTCCACCTCTCGCTCTGTTCCTTGAAGTAATCGCGCTTTTCGGGCTTGGGAGAGGGCGTTCTTGTGACAATGCGCTCGCCGTGTTTTTCCGCAAGCTCTTCGGGTATCTCGCGGATAAACTCCGAAAGCTTGTTGGCTGTCGTCTTTCCGTAGAGCATACGGTAACGCGCGTGGGTCGCGATAAAGCGCTTTTTCGCGCGGGTTATCGCGACATAAGCGAGCCTGCGCTCCTCCTCCATCTCGGTCGGATCGCCCCTGCTCATCAGGGAGGGGAAAATGCCGTCCTCCGCCGCCACGAGATACACCACGGGGAACTCCAACCCCTTTGCCGCGTGCATCGTCATAAGCGAAACGCGGTCGGAAACGCTGTCGTAGTTGTCGATATCCGACACCAGAGCCACCTGCTCCAGAAAATCCGGGAGCGTTGCCTCGGGGTTTTCCTTCATCAAAAGCGCCGCGTTTGATCTCAGCTCGCCGATGTTTTCAATTCGCGCAGCTCCATCTATACCCTGAGTTTTCAGAGCCGCCATGTAACCGCTCGTTTCCGCCGTAGCTTCTATCAGCTCGTCCAGCGGGAGTGTGTCCGCGAGTTCGTCAAGCTCGTCGAAGATATTCGCGGCAGCGCGGAGATGATTTGCTCGTTTCGCTATCGTTTCGTACTCGTCCGCGTTTCGGCAGACCTCGAGCGGGCTCACGCCCAGACCTTCGGCGATGCGAACCACCTCGTCAACGGTTGAATCGCCGATGCCGCGCTTCGGCTCGTTTATCACGCGGCGGAAGCGGATAACGTCAAACGGATTGTCGATAAGCGAAAGATACGCCATTATGTCGCGTATCTCCTTGCGGTCATAGAACCGCAGACCGCCGACTATCTTATAAGGGATACCTGCGCGCACCAGCGCCTGCTCGTAGCTTCGCGAAAGCGCGTTGCTTCTGTACAGCAGCGCGTGATCGGAGTATTTGGCGCCGTTTCTGACGTTTTCTGCGATGTCGTCCGCAATGGACTTCGCCTCCGTCTGCTCCGAAGGGTACATATTCACCTGTATCTTGTCGCCCTTGCCCAAGTCGCTCCAGAGGTGCTTATCCTTGCGGCGTGAGTTGTTGCTGATAACGGCGTTTGCCGCCTCCAGAATATTCGTTGTTGAACGGTAATTCTGCTCGAGGCGGATAACCGTGCAGTCCTTGTATTCCTTTTCAAAATTAAGGATATTCTCGACGGTAGCGCCGCGGAATTTGTAAATGGACTGGTCGTCGTCTCCCACAACGCCCAGATTGCCGCTCTCGCCCGCCAAAAGCGAGATTAGGCGGTACTGCGCGTAGTTGGTGTCCTGATACTCGTCCACCATGATATACTTATAGAGATTGCGGTAATGCCGCAAGACCTCGGCGTTTTCCTCGAACAGCCGCACCGTGAGGAAAATGATGTCGTCGAAATCGAGGGCGTTCGCGGCTTTCAGCGCCTTCTGATACTCTATGTAGACCTCCGAAGCCTTTATGTCGAGAGGCTCGGCGGTCTCCTGAGCGGTCTGCGCGAACTCCCTCGCGGAGATCATCATGTCTTTGAGCCGCGAAATGCGGTTTTTCACGCTCTTTACGGGAATCACTTTTTCGTCTATATCAAGCTGCTTTAAAATTTCCTTGATAAGCCGCTTGGAATCGTCGTCGTCATAGATGGCGAAGCCGGATTTATAGCCGAGATTTTCTATCTCGCGGCGGAGTATTCTCACGCACGCTGAATGGAACGTCGCCGCGTTTATTTTCTTGGCTTCCTCGCCTATCATTGCCGCAAGACGGTCGCGGAGCTCTCCCGCCGCCTTATTTGTGAAGGTTATCGCGAGAATGTTCCACGGGTTTACGGGGTTCACTGCGACTATCTCCGCGAGCTTCGCCGCGTTTTCGGGAGTTTTCGGAAGATTTGGGAAATCCTCCAGAAACCGCTCCTGTTCGGGAGTGAGTTCGCGCTCTTCCTCGTCGTGATAAGCGTTCCCGAAGCGCATCATATTCGCCACGCGGTTTACGAGAACGGTCGTTTTGCCGCTCCCCGCGCCCGCGATTATAAGCACAGCGCCGTTTATCTTGAAAATAGCCTTTTTCTGCATATCGTTCGCGCGTGAAAAATACGATTCAAGCGCGCGTATTTTCAGTTCCTTGTAATTCAATTCACACCTTGTTATCCTTCCGTCACTGTTCAGCGCTGCTGTTGGTGTTGTTATTGTTGTTCGCGGGAGCCGCCGCCGTGCCCGCCGAAGCGTCTATCGCCACGAACGGATTGATGTCGCCGACCGCCGCGGGGAGCTTTCCGTCCCAATTCTGTATCTTCATATAGTCGATATAGTTGGGGCTGTTCTGGAGCTGTTTCTGTACGGCTTCGATAGCGTACGCCTCCGCGTCCGCCTTTATCTTCTGGGAATCCGCCTCCGCCTGCGCCGCAATTACCTTCTGCTTTGCCTCTTCCTCTCGCTCGGCGGTCTTGTTCTGCATTTTAAGAGCGTCCTGCGCCGCGATGACCTTTGCCTGGATGGACTGCTCAAACGCGTCGTCGAACGAGATATTTTCGATTGCGAACGCCGACACGATAACGCCTTGGTTTTCAAGCGTCGATTTGAGCGATTCGTAGATCGCGTTCTGAACTGTGGAGCGGTTCTGTACAAGATCCTCCGCCTTCACCTTGCCTATCTCGTCCTTGGAGATCTTCGCGACGTTCGGTACGAGAAGCTTGGATTCCACGTTCTCGATACCTATGGTGCGGATTATCTCCGGGAGCTGCGTGCCGTCGTAGCAATAGTTCAGCTTTAGCTTCAGCTCGTTTACCGTCTGGGTATCGGAGGTATACGCGTCCGTCTGAACCTCGTATACCTGCTCGCGGATATCAACGGGTCTTATCTCCTCGATGAACGGGATATGGAAATTAAGTCCCGCCGTAAGAGAGCTGTTGACTATCTTTCCGAAACGGTATTTCACTCCGATAAAGCCCTCGTTCACTACAGAGAAGCTGTTTATTATCAGTATCAGCGCGACAACGGCTATAAGGACAACGAGCACTGTCTTGCCCTTGGGGTCGCCCTTGTTTTTACCTTCCTTGTTTTCAGTGGAAAAATTCAGCATAAAGCCAACTCCTTTATCAATTATTTATAAGCTCCGAATACTTGTCGCTCACCGCGATATTGACCGCCGACTTGCGGCTTATGCCCGCCCGCGCGAACGCCTGCGTGAGCATAAGCTTTATTCGGTTGACCTGATTTACTTCGGAAGCACCCGGGTCGAAATCGACAGCCACGATATTGCTTTCGGGGTGACGGCGGCGTATCTCGCCGATAACGCCCTTGCCCGTAACGTGGTTGGGCAGACACGCGAACGGCTGCATACAAACGATGTTCGGCACGCCCTCTTCTATCAGATCGAGCATCTCCGCCGAAAGGAACCAGCCCTCGCCGGCGATGTTTCCTTGGGAGACTATCTCCCCTACCTTTTCGCGCATCTTGAATATCTCGCCCGGCTCGCCGAATTTCGTTCCCTTAACGGCGGCGCGGTAGCTTTTTTCCAAAAACATGAACGCCTTTATAACGAAGTTCTTGATGTCTCTGGAAGCTCTCGAGTATGACAAAAGCTCGTATTTGGTATCTCCCTGAGAGCATATATAGTAGAAAAATCCCATAAGATCGGGCACTACCACCTCGCAGCCCTCGCTTTCGAGAAGCCCTATGATGTCGTTGTTCGCTATCGGGTGGAATTTCACGAGTATCTCCCCCACCAAGCCTATGCGCGGCTTTTTGATGTCGAGCACCGGGAACTCCGAAAACTCCTTTACTATCGCGCGGACGTTTTTGTTGAAGCGCCGCACTGACATAAACTGAAGCTCTTCGCGGATAAACGCGCGCCATTTCTCGTAGAGCGCGTTCGCGCTGCCCTTCACCTTCTCATACGGGCGGACCTTGTACAGACAACGCTGCAAAACGTCTCCGTATATCATTCCCATAAACGTGCGGAGCATCATAGCGGGAGTTATCTTAAAGCCGCTCTGCTTTTCAAGCCCGACTACGTTTAAGGATATGAGCGGGATTTTGTCGAAGCCCGCGTCTTTAAGCGATTTTTTCAGCATCCCGACATAGTTTGTCGCTCTGCACGCGCCGCCCGTCTGCGTTATCATGACCGACGTGTTTTCCAGATCGTACTCCCCGCTCTGGAGCGCGTGGATAAGCTGACCCACGACAAGTATCGAGGGATAGCACGCGTCGTTGTTCACATACTTAAGCCCCACATCTACCACCGACTTTGAGCAGTCTTTGAGTATGACGATCTTATAGCCGCAGTGGTTGAACGAAGCCTCTAAAAATTCAAAGTGTATCGGTGCCATCTGCGGGCAGAGAATGGTGTGCTTTTCGCGCATTTCCTTTGTGAATTCGGGCTGGCGTATGTATCCGAGCTGACCGCGCACCGGCTTGTATTTGTGCCTCCGCCGCTCGTCCACGACGGATATGAGAGAGCGCAGACGTATCCTAGCCGCGCCGAGGTTGTTTACCTCGTCTATCTTAAGGCAGGTGTAGAGCTTGCCCATGCTGTGGAGTATCTCCTGCACCTCGTCCGTGGTGATA
This sequence comes from uncultured Ruminococcus sp., assembly GCA_964454205.1. Classification (GTDB taxonomy): domain Bacteria; phylum Bacillota; class Clostridia; order Oscillospirales; family Ruminococcaceae; genus CAG-115. The sequence goes on along the minus strand of CAYVSV010000010.1, from coordinate 29,013 downwards.
GCGTCGAGCCCGCAGCCGAAGGAGTTGAGCTGCACGAGCTCCAGACCGCTGTTGTTCCCGACGTAATGCGCCGCGGCGTACAATCTTGTGTGATATGTCCACTGATCTACAACGCGTATGGGTCTCACTATCTTCGCGAGATGCGCTATGCTGTCCTCCGTGAGCACCGCGAAGCCGTAGCTCGTTATCATTTCCGGGAGACCGTGGTTTATCTCGGGGTCTACATGATAAGGTCTGCCTGCGAGGACTATGCCGCGCTGATGATTTTCCTTGAGGTATTGGATTGTCTCCTCGCCCTTTTTGCGCATCGCATCTTTAAAGAGTGTGTCCTCGGCGTATGCCTTGTCGAGCGCCGCTTTCAGCTCCTCTTTGGTGATGTTCTTTTCGGGGAGCTCCTTTGCAGTCTCCTCCAAAAGACGTGTTACCATGCGCTTTTTGTCGAAGATAGGCAAAAACGGATCGAGGAACTTCACGTCCTGCCGAAGCTCCGGCACGGAGTTCTTAATGACTTCGCTGTAGGTAGCCACAACGGGGCAGTTATAGTGGTTGTCTCCGCCGTTGTTGTCCGTCATCTCATACGGAAGGGCGGGGTAGAATATAAGCTTTACGCCGTCGTTTATAAGCGACTGTATATGCCCGTGCGCGAGTTTAGCGGGGTAGCATACGCTCTCCGAGGGCATAGTCTCTATGCCGAGATCGTAAACGGCTCTTGTGGTTTTCGGGGAGAGCTTTACGGAAAATCCGAGCTCCGTAAGCAGCGTGTGCCAGAACGGATAGTTCTCGTACATTCCCAGAACACGGGGAAGCCCTATCACGCCGCGCGGAGCCTTGTCCTCTGGCAGGCTCTCGCGGTCGAACAGCAGGTGATACTTGAAGTCGTACAAATTCGGGAGCTTTTCGCCTTCCGAGGCGCTGTTGTCGCCGCTGTTTTTAGCGCCGCGCTCGCAGCGGTTGTTGCTTATGTAGCGCTTTCCGTCCGGGAATTTCGTTATTGTGAGCAGGCAGTTGTTGGAGCACTTTCCGCAGCGCGCCGTAGTCTTTTCCGGCTTGAAGCCGTCGAGCGCCTCTTGCTTCGCTATCGTCGAGGGAAGACCGTCGTCGCGCTCCATAGCGACGAGCGCCGCGCCATACGCGCCCATGAGCCCCGCCTTGTCCGGCCGGATAACGTGTTTTCCCACGATCAGCTCGAACGCGCGGAGAACGCTGTCGTTCATAAACGTGCCGCCCTGAACGATTATCTTTTCGCCCATAGCATTGGTATCGCGGAGCTTTATTACCTTAAAGAGCGCGTTCTTTACAACGGAATACGAGAGCCCTGCGGAGATGTCAGCGACCGTCGCCCCCTCCTTCTGAGCCTGCTTTACTCGCGAGTTCATAAACACCGTACACCGCGAGCCGAGATCGACGGGATTGTCCGCCGAAAGTCCGAGCTTGGCGAATTCGGCGCTTGTCATGCCGAGCGCGTTCGCGAAGTTTTCTATAAATGAGCCGCATCCCGAAGAGCACGCCTCGTTGAGCAGGATACTGTCTATCTCGCCGTCCTTCACGCGCATACATTTCATATCCTGCCCGCCTATGTCGAGGATAAACTCCGCGCCGGGAAGTATCCTGTCGGCGGCTTTATAATGCGCCATTGTCTCGATCTCGCCGTAATCAGCGCCGAGAGCCGCCTTTATGAGATGCTCGCCGTAGCCCGTCGTGCACACCTTGGCGATAAACGCTCCCGAAGGCAGCTTTTCGTAAACCTCCTTCAGGATACCTATGGCGGATTTCAGCGGATCGCCCTGGTTGCCGGCGTAATGCGAATACAGTATCTCGGCGTTGGAGTTCAGCACGACTGCTTTCGTGGTCGTAGAGCCCGCGTCTATGCCGAGATAGCACGCTCCGCGGTGGTCGAGTATCTCCGAGGTGGGGATAACGGATCTCGCGTGGCGCTTGCGGAAGGATTTTAGCTCCTTCTCGTTTTTGAAAAGCGGCTCAAGGCGCTCTACCTCGCGGAGCTGGCTGTCGCCGAGATCGTTCGCCTTTTCGACGAGCTCGTCAAGATCGATCTCCTCCGTTTCCTCCGAGAGAGCGCAGCCCATTGCCACGAACAAATTCGCGTTTTCGGGACAGATGACGTTTTCGGGCGCGAGATTAAGCGTTTCCACGAAACGCGCGCGAAGCTCCGAAAGATAGTGCAGCGGACCGCCCAGAAACGCGACGTTCCCGCGGATAGGCTTGCCGCACGCAAGTCCGCTTATCGTCTGATTGACAACGGATTGGAACACCGAAGCCGCGAGATCGCTCTTCTTCGCGCCGTCGTTTATCAGCGGCTGAATATCGCTCTTCGCGAATACGCCGCAGCGCGAAGCTATTGGGTATATCGTCTCGTGCTTTTTCGCCAGCTCGTTAAGACCCGGCGCGTCCGTATTGAGAAGCGCCGCCATCTGATCTATGAACGCGCCCGTGCCGCCGGCGCAGGTGCCGTTCATGCGCTGCTCCAGACCCCCGGTGAGGTAGGTTATCTTTGCGTCCTCTCCGCCGAGCTCCACCGCGACGTCCGTCTGAGGGATAAGCGCTTTTATGGCTTCCGTGCCGGCAGCCACCTCCTGAACGAACGGTATCCCGAGCCACTTCGCCACGGAAATTCCGCCCGAGCCGGTAACAGCCGCGAGAGCCTTCTCGCCCTCGAGCTCTTTTCCCACCTCTCCGATTATATCCGACACGGTTTTGCGTATGTCGGAGAAATGACGCTGATAGCGGCTGAACAGCAGCTCGTTATTCTCCCCGACGACCGCCGCCTTGACGGTAGTCGATCCGATGTCAAATCCAACTTTTTTCATTATATTTACATTTCCTTCCATAAACGGTAAAACGTTCTTTCAGATAATGTTGTATATGCCACAACATACTTTATTATAGCATTTTTTCGCCGAAAAGTCAAGAGCAAATTAGGTGTAAGAATTAGGAGCAAGAAGTAAGAAATAAGAGGTAAGAGCCGCAAAAAATATGCCCGCCGGTCAGCGGGCATACACTCATATCAAATTTAAATAGATGCCGAATAGTTCGGCGCTTCCTTGGTGATGTAGATGTCGTGCGGGTGCGATTCCTTAAGACCCGCGCCGGTTATTCTGACGAATTCCGCGCGCTCCTGAAGCTCCGGGATAGTCGGACAGCCGCAGTAGCCCATGCCGCTTCTGATACCGCCGACGAGCTGGAAGATCGTGTCCGCGACCGCTCCCTTGTAGGGTACGCGCCCCTCAACGCCCTCGGGAACGAGCTTCTTGTCCTTTTCCTGGAAATATCTGTCCGCCGAGCCCTGCTTCATTGCCGCAAGACTTCCCATTCCGCGGTATACCTTGAACGAGCGGCCTTGGTATATCTCCACGTCTCCGGGGGCTTCCTCGCAGCCCGCGAGAAGCGAGCCGAGCATTACCGTGTTAGCGCCCGCCGCGAGCGCCTTTACGATGTCTCCCGAATACTTGATGCCGCCGTCCGCGATAACGGGCACGCCGTACTTCGCCGCCGCGCACGCGCAGTCGTAAACCGCCGTTATCTGCGGCACGCCGATACCCGCGACAACTCTCGTCGTGCATATCGAGCCCGGTCCTATGCCGACCTTGACCGCGTCCGCTCCCGCCTTTATCAAGTCCTCGGCGGCAGCCGCCGTCGCGACGTTGCCTGCGATGACCTGTATATCCGGGAACGCGTTCTTCACCTTATCGAGCGTTACCATGATGTTCTTGGAATGTCCGTGCGCCGAATCGAGCACCAGAACGTCCGCCTGCGCCTTGATAAGCGCTCCCGCGCGCTCGAGCACGTCCGGCGTTATTCCGATAGCCGCGCCGCAGAGCAGTCTGCCGCTCTTATCGCGGGCGGTGTTGGGGTACTGCACGGATTTCTCGATGTCCTTTATAGTAATAAGTCCCTTTAAATTGCCGTTTTCATCGACAAGCGGGAGCTTTTCGATCTTGTGGCGGCGGAGTATCTCCTGTGCCTGTCCGAGATCGGTTCCGACAGGCGCTGTGATGAGGTTCTCCTTCGTCATTACCTCTCCAATAATTTGATTAGGGTCGGAAATGAAGCGCAGGTCGCGGTTGGTGAATATCCCGACGAGCTTTCCGTTCTCAACGATCGGCACGCCGGATATTTTGTACTTGCCCATAAGCTTGTCCGCGTCCGTTACCGTATCGGAAGGCGACAGGAAGAACGGGTTCACGATAACGCCGTTTTCCGAACGCTTTACTTTATCTACCTCGTCTACCTGACGCTCTATACTCATATTCTTGTGAATGATGCCGATGCCGCCCTCGCGAGCTACCGCTATCGCCATTCTGGATTCCGTTACGGTATCCATAGCCGCCGTCATAACGGGCGTGTTGAGCGTGATGGTCTTTGTGAGCCTCGTTTTGATGTCCACCATATTCGGTGTAACGTCGCTTTTTGCCGGGATAAGCAAAACGTCGTCGAAAGTAAGCCCTTCCTTTATGAATTTTTTCTCGAAGTCGCAGTTTAACATAAGAAGTACCTCCCAAATTGCTCGTTTTTCTCTGTTTCAAATTATATTATTTATATTATACTACAGAACGACATTTTTTTCAAGACTAACCAAAAATAAAAATAACCAAATATCTTTAAATTTTTCCGCCGAGTTTGGAACATTTTAACGCACTTGAAGAAAAATTGCAAAAAATCGGCTTTTCGCTATTGACTAAACGGCGGATTTATTATAAAATATAAATGTATGGTGTAAAAGCGGGACGCTGCCCTACCGCGATAAAGCGGAAAACACCCCGCGGTTTTGAAAGGAATTGATCGTTACGAAACAGATTTTGACCTCGGCCTCGCTTCTTTCGAGCGACCTCGCGAATATGGAAAACGAGGTGCGCCGCTGTGAATCGGCGGGCGTGGATATGATACATTTCGACGTTATGGACGGGCGCTTCGTGGAGCAGATAACCTACGGCTCGCCGGTGCTGAAATGCGTGAAAAAGATCACGGGGCTCCCGTTTGACATTCACCTTATGGTTGAGGACGCGGCGAGGCAGATAGAGCTCTTCGCGAAAGCGGGGGCGGAGCTTATAACGGTCCATGCCGAGAGCTCCTGCGACGTGCCGCGGTGTCTCGAGCGCATACACGAGCTCGGGATGAAGGCTTCCGTCGCGATAAAGCCGAACACTCCGGCAAAGCGCGCGTTTGATTTTATCCCGCAGTGCGACATGGTGCTTGTGATGACGGTAGAGCCGGGCTACGGCGGGCAGGGCTTTATGGAGGATATGATGCCGAAAGTCGCGGAGATACGCCGCTACGCCGATGAAAACGGCTTTTCGGAGCTCGATATAGAGGTGGACGGCGGGATAAACGCCCGGACTGCCGCGAAAGCCAGAGCCGCCGGCGCGAACGTTCTCGTTGCGGGGACAAGCCTGTTTGGTTCGGAAGATATGCGCGCGCTGAACGCCGCGCTGAAAGGATAAACGATAATGTTGAAGCTGAGCCCTCGAGAGCCCCGCGCGGTTTATCTCGAAAGGTTATTGATAATGACGCTCCTGCTCGTGCCATCCGTTTTTTTGCAGGGCACGCGGAGCTTGTATACCGTGCTGATGTCCGTTCTCACTTGTATGATAACGGACGCGCTGTGCTGCTTTTTAAGGCGGATACGATATGATATGGCGGACTTCGCCGTGCCGTTCTGGGGAATGGGCGCGGCGCTTATGATGCCCGCGACTATCCCCACGGGGCTTATCATTCTGTCCTCAATAATATGCGTGGCTGTGGGCAAGCACCTGTTCGGCGGCTCGGACAACATCATATTCTGTCCGCCCGCAATTTCGGCGACGTTCCTCATCATCTGCTATCCCGCGGATATGCTCTATTTCCCGAGATACGGTGAAAAAGCGGCTGCCTTCGCGCAGTACGCCGGAACGCTCACACGCTCTGCGGAATACTACCTCAATCTCCGAAGCGTGCCCTCGCAAAGCGTTTCCGATACGCTTATCGGGCTCGTCGCCGGTCCTATCGGCGCGGTTTACGCGGGGGTCATATTCGTGTGCGGAGTGTGTATGGCGCTCCACAGGAGCAGCAGCGCTTTTGTAACTCTGCCGGGCGTTCTTACGGCGGGACTTTTGGCGTTCCTCTTCCCGCGGGCGGGAATAACGGGACTACAGTCCGCGGCATACGAGCTCTCTTCGGGGTATTTCCTGTTCGGGCTGGTGTTCCTTGCGGCAGAGCCACACAGAATACCGCAGACAAACGCGGGAAAGATAATCTACGGAATGATGCTCGGCTACACGACGATGATGTTCAGGGTGTTCGGGCAGACGGAGGGCGGATTTTTGTTCGCGCTGCTGATAACCTGCGCCCTTTGCGACAGCTTCGACAGAGTTGTCGACAATATGGTCTATTGGAAAAAGACCTACCTCAACTCCTTTGAGAAATCGAAAACGCAGGTTCAGGGCGGAAGCGCGCTGAAGCTCACCGATACGCAGGAGATAGTGCTCCCGGAAAAATACCGCTTCAATATGCCGCCGATAGACAGCAAGATAACCGGAAGAAAACGCAAGAGCGCGCAGACTCCCGCAAACGATCAAAGCACGGAGGAGGACAAGAACGATGAGCAAAAATAAATTCTCCGTGAACCTTGACGGGCTGTTTCGGCAGAACATCGTGCTGATGAGCGGGCTTGTCACCGCGCCGATAATCGTGGCGGCGACCTCCGGCGAACGCGCGGTGGTGCTTGTCTTAAGCTTTTTTATGATGAGCTATACGAGCATTCTCATCTGCCGCATAATTCCCCGCAAGATAGTATATACGGTAAGAACGCTGCTTTACGCGGCTGTCGCGGCGGTGATGTTTATCCCGACGGTGATACTTTTAGAGAGCTGGTTCCCCGAGACGACGCAGAGCGTTATGCTCTATATAGAGCTGCTTACGGTAAACTCGCTGCTTCTGGCGAAAACGGAGAGCCGCTTCTACCACATGCCTTACGGCGAAATGACGGTGGACGCGCTCGTTTATATAATAGGTTACGCTATCGTGGCGTTTATTGTCGGGATATTGCGCGAGCTGCTGGCTTACGGGACGTTTTTCGGCTCCCGTTTGTTCGAGCCGCTTATGCCCGCGGCGAATTCGCCGTTTTTCGGGTTCGTTTCGGTGGGGATATTGGCGGCGGTCTGCCGCGTTATCTCCGGCAAGCGCGTGGGTCGCGGCGGTATGTTCTCCGCAGGTAAAAAGGAGGACGCTTCATGACATTCAGCGGAGTTTTAGCGAAAATAGTAAGCCTCGCGATGATCTCGATCTTCACGCAGAACGCGATATTCGACAGAGCGTTCGGCGCGAATGTGGCTATTTACGCTTCGCGCAAGGACACGCACGTTGCGGGCTTTACGCTCGGCATCACCGCGATGACGACCGCGGCTTCGTTCGTCACCTACTTCATAGACAAGCCGATACTGGCGACAGAGCACGGATACTACTTTCTCCCTCTTATTTATATAGGAGTTATAGGCGTGCTTTACGTCGCGGGGCTGCTTATTTTGTGGAAGTTCTTCCACAAAACGTACAAGCGCGTGAGAAAATACGCGCACCTCGCGATATTCAACTGCGCCGTTATAGGCGCGCTGTTCCTCAACACAAACTACGGCAACGATCTGCCGAGCTATATCGGATACGGGTTCGGTTCGGGCGTGGGATTTTTCCTCGCGAGCTTCCTGCTCAACATCGCGCACGAGCGGCTCAATTCCGACAAAATACCCCGCGCGTTCCGCGGATATCCAATAATGCTCATTTATATAGGAATAGTCTCGCTATCGTTTAACGTACTGATAGGCTACACATCGGATTTTTAATATTGATTCGCGTTCAACGTCCGGTTTGTTTTTGTCCGCCCTTCGACGGTGAATTAGTATGATACTAATTCGCGATCAACGCATAGACTTGTTTGGGCGTTATTTATTCAGGTCAAGGCTTGATTTTTGTCTACACTTTGACGGTGAATTAGTATGATACTAATTCGCGATCAACGCATAGATTTGTTTGGGCGTTATTTATTCAGGTCAAGGCTTGATTTTTGTCTACACTTTGACGGTGAATTAGTATAAGACCTCTCGTGAAAGGAGAAGCCTCCCATGGCTCCAAAGAAAACCAACATCAAAATAAAACGCAGCAAATTCAATCTCTACAACAAAAAGAAAAGCAAAGCGCGAAGGGCTTTGAGAATAGTCCTCACGATAGTCGCGGTGTGCGGTCTGGGCGTGCTGGGCTACGGGCTCGGAAAGCCGCTTTTGAATTATATACAAGAGCGCGGGAACAACCGTTCGCAGGTGGAAAGCAACACCTCCGCGCTGCTTTCGAGCATAATGAATTCCGGAAACGCCGAGAGCTCCGTTATGGGGATAGTATCCTCCGCGGAAACGAGCGAACCCGAACCTATACCTCTTTCGAGCGAGAAGGTGTGGTATCTCGACGACAACGCCGCGCTTAACGAAGCGAACCTCGCCGCCGCTCTTTCCGCGGCGAAGAGCTCCGGGTGCTCCGTAGTCGCGGTGACCGTTAAGGACACGACGGGGTATATGCTCTACAAAACGGACATCGAGGGCATAAAGGACACGGAAATCGTAACGGGAACGCTCACCGCGCAGCAGATAGCGGCGCGGATAAGCGGGGAGGGCTTCACGCCCGCCGCGAGGATCAACACGCTTATGGACAGACTCGCGCACCCCATCAACAACGGCGGTTATCGTCTCGCAGAGGCGCAGGGCGGCGGAAGCTGGCACGACAACCGTCCCGAAAACGGCGGAAAATACTGGCTCTCTCCCTTCAACGAGAATGCCGTGAAATATATCGGCGGCATCACCGACGAGCTCACGAAGGCGGGATTTAAGCACGTTATCTGCGCGAACACGCGCTTCCCGGCGTTCCACACGGTGGATATCTCGACGTATCTCACGCAGCTCCCGCTTAAAGACTACGCAAAGCGCTCGGAGGCTTTGTGGAACGTTGTGAACTCCGCGAAAACCAACTCCGAAAAGAACGGCGCGGACATAGTTATCGAGATGAGCGCCTCCTGTATCATGGCGGAAAACAAGAGCTGCCTCGATACCGAGCTCACCTACGACAAGGAGAAGCTGAAGACCGTGCCTATCATCATAAACTACGATATAGGAAGAAAGAGCGCGGCTTCGTCCAACACTTCGCAGACGACCGCCTCTCAAACAACTGTTTCGCAAACTACTACCTCTCAATCGACTGACTCTAAACCCGCCTCTTCGCAGAACACGACTTCCGCGACTTCTACAACATCCACGACCTCCACAACATCCACAACATCCACGACCTCCACGGTCACTGTGACTTCTTCCGCGCTCTCCGCGGCGACATCGCGCGCAACTACATCCGGGAGCACGACGAACAAGGTCGACTACACGGGAACGCCCGGCACTCCGATAACGACCGTGCCGAACGGCACAAGCGACTACGATATGGCGAAGAGCTTCATTGCGGCGGCGAAAGCGCTGCTCGGCGAAGCGGAGTTCTCCGTTCGCCTGTCTCCGGAGCTCGGCAGCGCGGCTGCTGCCGATGTCACAAAAGCTCTCTCCGAAGCGAACATCAGCGTGTTTTAAAGCCGAAAACGGCATAATATAAACCAAGTATGAACAAATGACAGGAGGATAATTATGAACAGTTTTCTTATTACAATGGCGGCTGCTGCCGATACAACGGCGGCTATGGGCGGTACTCTCGGGATATTCTCGATGATAGTGCCGCTGGCTGTTATGGTTCTTATTTTCTGGTTCTTTATCATAAGACCCGAAAAGAAGCGCTCTAAGGAAATGCAGGCAATGCTCAACAGCCTTCAGGTAGCCGACGAGGTGGTTACAAACGGCGGCATAATCGGACTTGTGGTATCCGTAAGCAAGGACACCGTGCTTATCGAGACGGGAAGCGACCGCACCAAGATACGCGTGCTGAAATCCGCTATCGCGAAGTGCAACACGGAGCACGAGGCTCCCGCGGAGGAGGCTGCTCCCGTGAAATCCAAGAAATCCAACGGCAAGACCGAGATAAAGTAATGCGCGAGGACTTAAGGGTCGTCAAAACAAAGGAGTGCATACGCTCCGCGCTGTTCGAGCTGATGGGCGAGAAACGGTTCGAGAAAATAACCATTTCGGAGATATGCGCGCGGGCGCGGATAAACCGCAAGACGTTTTATCGGCACTACGCCGCGCCCGCGGACGTTATCGAGGAGCTTGAGAACGAGGTTCTCGGCGAATTTTCCGCGACGCTCAGGCGCGGCGGAAATTCTCTGCTCGACGTCGGCGCGGCGATACGCGATATAAGCGCGACTATCGAACAGCGCCGCGATTTTTTCAAGAGCTTTATGAACCGCAACCCCGATTTGTTCAACAAGGGCAAGCTGAAAGCAATGCTGTGCAGGGTGCTCACCGTTTCGATGAAAAACGCGGGCGCGCTTACCGAGAACGAAAAGGCGCTGAACGCGGCGGCGGAGTTTTCCGTTTCGGGCGTGCTGGCGCTGTATTCGGCGTGGTTCGACAACGACTGCGCGGACGATCTGGCGTTCATAACCGAGACCGCCGTGAATATGGTAACACGCGGGCTCTCCGCTTACATCTCCGAAGAGAAACTTACCGCGATGCGGTTAAACTGAGAGGTCATTTATATGAGTAAGACAGAAGAAAAATTGTTTTCCGTAAGAGGAATGGTATTTATGGCGGTTTTCGCGGCAATCATCTGCGTTGCCGCCCCGTTTTCGATACAGATAGGTCCGATACCGATAACGCTCGCGACCTTCGCGTGCTATCTTACGGGCGCTATCTTAGGAGCTCGGCGCGGAGCTGTTTCGGTGTGCGTGTACATTCTGCTGGGCGCGGTGGGACTTCCCGTGTTCTCGAACTTCAGCGGAGGGTTCGGGGCTTTGCTCGGTCCTACGGGAGGTTATCTTATCGGGTATATCCCGGTTGTTATCATCACGGGAATATTTGCTGAAATGAACTCCAAGAAAAACCGCGCGTTCATAACGGTTATCGGAATGATTTTGGCAACTGCCGCTTTGTACACGTTCGGTACGGCGTGGTATATGGTGCTTACGGGGAAGGATCTCATTACGGCACTCACGTTGTGCGCCCTGCCGTTTATCCCGGGCGACGCTATAAAGATCGCGTGCGTTGCGGCGATCTCCGTGCCGCTCAAAGCAAAGCTGAATAACGCGATGTTCGGCACGACAAAGCGGAACTGAATCACTTATGGAAACCGCGCTTATCGTTGCCTTTCAAGCTGTTGTTATGATGCTGCTTCTCGCGGCGGGCTATGGGCTCTACAAGGGAAAACTCCTCGGCGATGAAGCAACAAAGCAGCTTTCAAACATTGCCATCACGATAATCAACCCTATCGTCATTTTCAACGCGTATCAGACGGATTTTGACCCGCAAAAGCTCCGCGGGCTAATAGTTGCGCTTATTCTGTCGTTTGCGGCGCAGGGGCTGTTTGTGGGCGCGGCGGCTGTTCTGATACGCCCTACGCGAAAGAATTTCGAGACGGAGCGCTTTGCGGTATCTTACTCCAACTGCGCTTTTATGGGAATACCGCTCGTTGAGGCGACGTTCGGTGCGGAGGGAGTGTTCTACCTCACGGCGTTTATCACGGCGTTCAACGTGTTTATGTGGACGCAGGGCGTTATCCTGATGAGCGGCGGCGGAGAGAAGTCCGCGAAAGAAAGCGCGAAGTCTCTCCTGAAGATACTGCTCTCTCCCGCGATACTTTCCATCGTGCTGGGGCTGTTGTTCTTTTTCACGGGTATCCGCCTCCCGAAGATATTAAGCGAACCTCTTACCTACCTCGGCGCTATGAACACGCCGCTCGCGATGATAGTTTCCGGAGCGACGATAGCTCGCGCGGGGCTTTTGGATTGCTTCAAAAGCAAGCGTGTGTATCTTCTTCAGACAATAAAACTCATTCTCGTGCCGATACTGCTTGCGGCGCTGCTCGTGCCCGTGCGTATTCTCGGGATCGAACCCGCTGTCGTGAACGCGGTGCTTATCGCCGCTTCCGCGCCGACGGCTTCCTCTACGATAATGTTCGCGTATAAATACGGCAGAGACGAGAAGTACGCATCCAACCACTTCGCGCTCTCAACGATAGCAAGCATAGTGACCATTCCGCTCATCCTGACCCTTTCGGGAATTATGTCCGGAATATTTGAAATGTGAACATTTGTCGGAATTGTGCAAAATGCTAAAAAACATATAGCGAATTTTGTGTAAAAATGGAGTTGAATTTTCCAATAAATAATGGTATAATTGGAATGTAAGGTAATTTAGTGAGATAGTATTGTGGCTATGCCACGTACTTCTTAATATATTTTCCCCAATTATTTTCAGCCGATATCTGTTTTCCCCAAACAGGCGGCAATTGATTTCACCTTCCGCGGACACCCCCTTGTCCGCGGGAATTTTTTTCTTGATGAACACTTTGGACAATTTCCGGACAAAATTTTGAAAAAATTCTTGCAATTTCACAAGAGATGTGCTATAATATATGCAGTGGGAGATACTGATTTAATGGTGGTTTTCCACCCGCCTCAGGCGGAGGAACCACAAAAATAAAACCTTGATCTTTAAAAATGTCATTTGATCAGCATTTCCGGTGGAATTTTACCGATTAAAGGAGTGGAATATATGGCAAACGAGAATCTGCAAAACTCTGCCTTGTCCGAAAGCATGAACGCTTTGGAGAAATGTCTGGATTCGATGCTCGCAGAACAGCGCAAGTCCGCGCATACCGCTATTGATATGGACGATTGGAGCAAAGCGGAGGAAATATTGGCGCGCACCAAGAACAACATCGCTCGTATCGAGAGCTTAAAGGGCAAGTTCGTCGAGTTCAAGGGCGAGGCCGCCAAGCTGGGGTTCGTTCCGGCGGACGGCTCAAAACCGGAACAGGATAAGCCTGCCGAGGCGGCAAAGGCGGCTCCCGCTTCCGAACCCGCGGAAAAAGCAAAGCCCGATGCCGAGGCACAGCCGGCTCCTTCCAAACCCGCGGAAGCTCCCAAACCTGCCGAACCCGCAAAGCCCGCGGAACAGCCTAAACCTGCGCCCGCTCCTGCGCAGCCCAAACCCGCTCTTGCGCCCGCGCAGCCCAAGCCGGCTCCCGCTCCTGCGCAGCCCAAACCCGCCCCCGCTCCCGTACAGCCTAAGCCCGCTCCCGCTCCGGCGCAGTCCAAACCCGCGCCCGCGCAGCCTAAACCAGCTCCCGCTCCGGCACAATCCAAGCCCGCGCCTGCGGTTCAAGCTGTCAGACCCGTGGAGAACGTTACACGGCTTGATTTCGAGATGGACGACATTGATGAAACGCCGAAGCCCGATCCGAACAACCCGATAATCCTCGCTTGCGAGGAGCTCATCACACGTTTTCCGTTCTCGATGAAGCTCATCTCGAAGCACGACAAGATCGGCAAGTTTTTTAGAGACGACGAGACCGCGGCAAAGCGCGACCTTAGTAAACCCGTTCAGCTTAGCAGCGGTATATGGGTGGAGACCAATGTTCCCGAAGAGAGGGTTCAGGTGTTTATCAAGAGCATAAAGCGCTATTGCGACGAAAGCGTGAACGCGTAATATTTCAAGCCCGCCGTTATCTAGCGGGCTTTTGCTTGAGGAAGTTATCCCCGCTAAAAAAAATCGCGCCTTGCGTTCGCAGGGCGCTAAATCATTTCGCAAAATAATTGGGAAAGGGGGAAATATTGGGATTGTGAAACAAACATGTGTTTGTTTACATTTATATTATAGCGCTTTCGCGACGGAATGTCAATGTTTATATATCCCGATTTTGATACATTTAAGCCGCTGAAACCGTACTCTGCGTTTGCCGAGGAGGGATTTACAGTTGCCTCAACGGTTCCGTTAGCACCGTTTCGCGCAGCCGTGAATAATGCCGGATGTTGACGCATCGCCGACGGGCATGGGCGGGGTTGACATTTTTGGCGCTTTGTGGTATAATTATCTTATTGATACTCCAATCTATTATCAATGTTTCCTCCGCCGAAGGCAGAGAAAACATCGAAACACGTTTTTAATTGGAGAAGCAACAAACATTCAGGAGGTATTTATTATGGAGCTTTTAAAAGACAAGGTAGCCTTTGTGACGGGCGGAACGCGCGGTATCGGGTATGCCATCGTGCACACCTTCCTCGAAAACAAGGCGAAGGTCGTGCTTTGCGGTTCGAGACCCGAGACCGCTCAAAAGGCTGTCGACGCGCTGAAAGCCGAAAACAGCGACTTTGAGGTAGAGGGTATGTCCCCCGATCTTACGGACTACGCAAGCGTCGAAAAAGCGATAAACGACGTTAAGGCAAAGTACGGCAGGATCGACATCGTTGTAAACAACGCCGGCATAAGCGCTTCCGACCCTCTTTACAGCTACGATCCCGCAAATTTCGACAAGATAATGCAGCTCAACGTAAATTCCTGCTTCTACACCGCCAGAGCAGCCGCGCCCATTATGAAGGAAAACGGCGGCGGCGTTATCCTCAACACTTCCTCCATGGTGTCTATCTACGGACAGCCCGCGGGCGCGGGATACCCCGCTTCTAAGTTTGCGGTGAACGGTCTTACGAAGTCCCTTGCGCGTGAGCTTGCGAAGGATCAGATACGCGTGAACGCGGTAGCTCCGGGCGTTACCGATACCGATATGGTCTCTGCGCTTCCCGAGCAGACTAGGCAGTATATCACCTCCACCATACCGCTCGGAAGGATAGGCACGCCGCAGGACATTGCGAACGCGTTCCTCTTCCTCGCAAGCCCTCTCGCTTCGTATGTCACCGGCGAGATACTTTCCGTTGACGGCTGCGCGAGAACGTAATATTCTGTCCCTCCGAGAATTCGGGGGGATATTTTCGCCGAGCTAATGGCGGTTTTCCTCTGCCTTCGGCGGAGGAAAATGCGGGAAGCGGGGAGGTAGAATGTTCGCTGTAATAGACACTGAAACAACATGGCGCGACGACGTGATGTCTATCGGGATTGCCGTTTCTGAATTCGGCAGCTTTAAGCTCGCCGCCGCGAGGTACTGCATACTCACTCCGTACAAAGATCACGGCGGGATGTACTCGGGTGCGCTGTATGTCCGCAAGCCCGATCTCGAATGTCCGCGAGCCGCGGCGATGAGAGACCTTCGCGGATTTCTGGAGAGCTTCGGCGTGACGGAGATCTTCGCGTATAACGCGCTTTTCGACTATCGCCACCTGCCCGAGCTGCAATATCTCGATTGGTACGATATAATGAAGCTTGCCGCGTATCGGCAATACAACCCCAAAATACCGCCCGCCGCGGATTGCTTCGGCACGGGCAGGCTGAAAAGCGGCTACGGCGTGGAGAGCGTTTACAGAATGTTAAGCGGGAACGCGCGTTACCGCGAGCTTCACAACGCGCTCACCGACGCGCTCGACGAGCTGGAGATAATGCGTATGCTCGGTCATGAGCCCGACGTATATTCCAACGCGAAGATAGCGTGCTCCGCCGCTGCGAACGTTTAAGAAAACAACCGATCAAATGGCGTTTTCCTCGCCGAAGGCTGGGAAAACGCTTAAAATAAAACTTTTTTATTCAGCGTCTCCCTTGACAAACGGCGGATAATGTATTATAATCTAATTAAAACTACGGGCGGAGGACGACTATGAGCGAAAGCAACGCGTATCAGCGGCTGAAGATATTGTATCTCTACAAGATCCTTTTTGAGCAGACGGACGAGTATCACGCGATAACAATGCCGCAAATAATCGAGCAGTTGGAGGAATACGGGTTCTCGGCGGGGCGGAAGGCGCTTTATGAGGACATCGAGGCGCTTAGGGAATTCGGCGTGGACATCGTTTCGAGCCGCGGGAAATGGGCAAGCTACGCAATCGTCAGCCGCAGTTTTGAAATGCCCGAGCTCACGCTGCTCGCGGACGCGGTGGTGTGCTCGCCGTTCTTTACGAACAAAAAGGCGAAGGAGCTCATAGAGAAGCTTGAGAGCCTGTGCAGCGTTCACGAAGCGGCGCAGATCGAGCGCAAGGTATACAGCGCCGCCGATCGCGAGAGCTTCGACAACGAGCGGATATATCTGAACGTCGACGCGATACACCGCGCGATCTCCGAAAAGAAAAAGATAACCTTCAGGTATTTTGACTACAACATAAAAAAGCAGAAGGTCTATCGCGAGGGCTTGCGCACCTGCTCGCCCTACGCGCTCGCCTGGAGCGGAGAAAGATACTATCTCATCGCGCATTACGAAAAATACGGCGGGATATCGCATTTCCGCGTTGATAAGATGGAGGGCGTGGAGATAACGGACGAGCCCTGCGAAAAAAAGCCGAAGGATTTTCGGCTTTCGGAGTATCTTAGATCCACGTTTTCGATGTTCAGCGGCGATGATACGGAGGTGCAGCTTCTGTTTGAAAACGGGCTTGTCAATGCGGTTATTGACCGTTTCGGGAAGAGCGTGCGCATGAGCCGCTACGACGACGGGCACTTCACCGTCCGCGTGAATGTCCGAGCCGATCAGCCCGGGACGTTTTTCGGCTGGCTGTTTCAGTTCGGAACAGGCGCCAGGATACTCGCCCCGCTCGAGCTCGCGGAAAGCTACCGCAAAATGCTGCGGGACGTGCTTAAGAACCAAAAGTAAACCGAACGGTAACGCCGCTCATTTGGAATGAGCGGCGTTGGTTTGTGTAAGAAACTTGTCAATTGACAATTATTGTGTCGGCTTCGCCGGCATATTTTGATCGTATTTGAGCGGAAACGTTTTCACTTTAGTACGTTCTCAATTTATTGCCGCTCACTGTTCTTCCTTTTCCTTCTTGGGGATATTATCGCGGATAACCGTGAACGGAATATACTGCGAGGGCACCTTGTGCCCGAAATACGGGTAGATGTAGTCGTAGGTTATAAGACCGTATGTCGTGAGGATGTCCACCTTGTAGCCGTAGGCTTTACGGAAAATTTTTGTCGCGGTGTAGTCAACGCTCAGAACGTCCTTATAAAGTATCTGGCTGTTGCCTGCCTTGCTTGTGATATAAAATCCGCGTCCGTCCGCGCGGTAGTTGAAAAGCTGACCGCGGGCTCTTGTCACAAAGTGGTAGACCGCCATAGGAGCAGTTATCAAAAATGCCAGCGGATATATTTGCCACGGGATAACATAGCCCAGAAGATTGTGTATCGAGATGAAATAAGCCAGAGCAAATATCAGTGCCGCGTCCCCAAGAACAGACAAGAACCCTATCAAACGAAGCGTGGAGTCCTTGGGTTTGATGTAGTAGATGCCCTGCGAGTGTATCTCGGTTATCGGGTGCTCCCTGCCTTCCATACCAATGTATGTGTCGGGCGAGTGCCGCGGCTTTTGTCCGACAGCCGGCATTTCCTCGCTCGGGTAGGTGTTCAGCAGCTTGTTGACCTCATCGATCGCTCTCTCCGAATATGATTTGCTCGCGGAAAGCTCCGGCATATTAGAGGTCTCGCCGAGGAGCTGCGCCATTCTGTCCATCGCGCTGACGCTTCCGGTCTGCGCCCTCTCAACCTCCGCCTTGGTTATCGCTCTTGTGTCGGAATGTGCGGTGTTTACGGTCGGAGCGGAGGCAGAGCCCGGTCTGCGCAGCATCTCCATGCGCTCCTGAATGATATAGAAGGGCGTAGACTGCGGAGACAGGTAACCGTCCGAGCAAATTGAAAATTTCTCCGCCGCAGCGCCGATCCTCACGATAACGTCATATCCGCGTATCTTTCCGAACGAGGAGCGCGGCTGGAACGTCACGCCGATAACATCTTTGTAGTGGATAACGTGGAGGTCTCCGCCTATCGTGGCGGTGAAGGTCTCGTCGTTTGCGCTGTACTTGCACAAAAAACCTTTTTTGACGCTCCTTATCCCGACGCCGAATATCGCTATGATTGCGAGAATAGATGCGACGAGTGCGATGATGCACCCGATAAACACGAAAGTTGACGAGGTGTCCTGCTCCATTTGGTTTCGCCGCCACAGCGTGTTGAGCGAGAAAAAAATCACCAGACCCGCAACAACGCCCAAGCCGATAAACAGCGTTACCAACAGCCCCTCGACTTTATAAGGGGAGCGGTACTCTCCGCTCATACTGAACCCGAAACGTCCTCTGTCTTCGGGATTTGTGTAATTTTTTGCCTGCACCGGTAATTCCCTCCAAGTGTTTATTTATGTGTTTTGTACTTGTTTTTCACGCGGTAAGAAACGTTATTTATAACTTTTTTCGGCTTTTCCCCGCCGGCGGCGGGGAAAAGCAAGGATTTGGAAAAGTTCAACTATTCCCGCTTATACAAATTTATTATAACACAAAAACACCTTGATGTCAATACAATCAACAAAAAAATCCCACGTTTCAACAGAAAGATTGTGAAATATCGTTATTGCAATAAAGAGGAAAAAATCCTATAATAAATAAGGCATAATTTATTGCTCTGCCAATTAAATATTCCCGCGCGGCTTCCCATGCCGGAGGCGGGGGAAGCGCACAAAATCGGAGGTGTTTGTTTTGGAGGCGTATGAGTTTTTCAAGGACTTGGCGATAATCATAATCTCCGCGAAGCTGTTGGGATTGGCGGCTAAGAAGCTGAAGGCCCCGCAGGTTGTGGGGCAGATAGCCGCGGGACTTCTGATAGGTCCGTGCGTGCTGAATTGGGTGGGGCAATCCGATTTCATCACGACAATGGCGGAGATAGGCGTAGTGCTGCTGATGTTCTCGGCGGGATTGGAGACCAATCTCCGCGACCTCGTGAAAACGGGTCCCGTTGCGGTCTCTATCGCCTGCGCGGGAGTTTTCGTGCCGCTTGTGGCGGGCTGGGCGCTTTACGGGTGCTTTTTCGGGTTCGCGCCGTTCGGTTCGGACGAATTCTTCCGCGGCGTGTTTATCGGCACGATAATGACGGCGACCTCCGTCAGCATAACTGTCCAGGCTCTGCGGGAGCTGGGGCATCTTAAGGGAAAGATCGGGACTGTTATCGTGTCCTCGGCGATAATCGACGATGTTCTGGGGATAATCCTTCTCACGTTCGTTATCGGCTTCAAGTCCGCGGACGCCAAGCCGCTCGACGTTGTGATAAAGACTGTGCTGTTTATTGTGTTCAGCCTTGCGGTGGGATTTGGGATATATGTTTTGTTCAAGTTTCTCGACAAGCGTTCGTTCCACCACCGCCGGATACCGATTTTCGGTCTCGCGCTGTGCTTCGTTATGGCGTATTGCGCGGAGAAGTTCTTCGGTATCGCCGACATAACGGGCGCTTACGTTGCCGGAATAATTCTTTGCAATCTGCGCGACGCGGAATACATAGCGGGCAAAATGGACATTTCGAGCTATATGCTGTTCGGTCCCGTGTTCTTCGCTTCTATAGGACTTAAAACCAACTTTGACGGGTTTACGATACAGCTTCTGTGGTTCTCGCTCGCGTTCGCGTTCGTGGCAATGGCGGCGAAGGTAGTGGGGTGCGGATTTACGGCGAAGCTGTGGAAATTCTCCAACCGAGACGCTTTAAAGTGCGGCGTGGGAATGATGACGCGCGGCGAGGTCGCGCTTATAGTCGCGCAGAAGGGCTTGGCGGTAGGAATGGTGGAGCCGAAATATTTCACGTCCGTTATCCTGCTTATCCTGCTGAGCTCGGTGGCTTCTCCGATACTGTTGAAGGTACTGTACAGGGGCGAGGACAAGCCGGATCACGCCTCCGCGGACGGAACTCATTCCGACCTCGACGAGACCGAGGAGGTCTACGCCGAGGATTAAAAAAAAGAAGCTCCCCGGGGATATCCTCGGGGAGCTCTTTGTATCTTTGTTTAGCGTCATTCTCCTTTGTATTCGGAAAGCTCTATCTCAATATCAACGTACTTGTCCCGACCCATGGAGTTCGTGCGCACTACCGTGACGATAACGGTATCACCGGGCTTTTTGTCGGAGAATATGTCCTGAACGTCGTCGTCAAACACGGATACGCCGTCTATCTCAACAATAGTATCGCCGACCGTCAATCCGCTGTCCGCAACAGCCATATTGGGATTTATCGACTTGACCTGCCAGCCCGCCGTGTCTCCGCGATAAAGCGCCGCCGCTTCGGTAACGTTCACATACGTTATGCCGAGCATCGCACGTCCCGTAACATAGCCGTTGAGTATAAGATCGTCGATAACGCTCTTCGCCTCGTTTATCGTGATAGCGAAGCCCATGCTTTCCGCATAGCTGTCAACGCGCTTCTCGTTTACGATCCCGACGACCTCGCCGTAAGCGTTGAACAAAGCGCCGCCCGAGTTTCCGCTGTTTATCGGAGCGTCCGTCTGTATCGCGGTAAGTCCGCGCTTGCTGTCCGATACCTGGCGGTTAAGTCCCGAAATAATTCCCTTGGATACAGACCTCTCATAGCCGAGAGGATTTCCTATCGCTACAACATCGTCGCCTATCATCAGCTCGTCGGAGTTGCCGAGCTTCGCGGGCTGAAGGTCTGCCGCGTCTATCTTGATGACCGCGAGATCGGTGTCCTCGTCCGTTCCGCATAGCTCCGCGTCGTATGTCTCATAGGTACTCTCTCCGGTTGCGGGGTCTGTGTTGTATACCTTTACGGTATAGCTCGTGGAGTCCTCAACGACGTGGTTGTTCGTAACGATATAGCCGTCCTTGGAAATGATAACGCCGCTTGCCGAACCGACCTGCACCTTTTTTCCGCGGTAATCCGCGAATGTTTCAATATATACGATAGTGTCGCGCACCGCGTTCACAAGATCGCGGGTATACATATAGCTTCCGTCCGTTTTAAATTCCACGTTGCTTGTGAGATTGCGCTGAGGTACCGTAACGTCCTTTTGCATATCGTCGAGCGTCGAGCTGCCTCTGCTTGTTATGGTGTTATCCTTCGTGCCGCCCTGCGAGTTGTAGATGCTGTTGTTGTTTCCGATAACTGCGTGGCTTTTAAGTTTGTTTCCGAAATAAGCTCCGCCGAATCCCGCGCCCCCGCCGATGATGATAACGCCCGCGAGAAGCCCCGCCACCATAGCCGTTGTGTGAGACTTGCGCTTTTTGGGCGCTTTCCGAGCGGGGAGCCCGGTCTGTGAAGCCTCGGGTATCTGCTGCGCCTGCTGTTCGTTATTGAGATTATTCATGTCGTTCATAAAAACAGTCCTTTCAAAAGCGGGTGTCCCGCGTATGTTTTATTTTATGACTTGATTATAACGCTCCAATGTGTAGAATTTGTGAAGCAAATTTGAATAAAAAATTAAACTCCGACGATAAGTCAATTATCCGTTTGTGAGTAAAATGTACATTATTTATCCGTTTTGTGATTTGACCGCTTTGTCAACCGCAAGCGCCAGCGCGCACTCAAGGCGCTTTCTCTGGAGCTCGCAGGAGAGCTTATGCGGCTTGCGGCAGTCGCCCTCGTAAATGAAGCTGTTCGCGTTGCACCCGCCCGAGCAGTAGAACTTCGCCCAGCAGTCGCGGCAGCCCTGTTTTGAGTAGAGGTGCGTTTTCGAGAAATACGTCTTTATCTCGTCATTGAACGTCCCGTCGTTTAGATTTCCCATTTTCCATTCGTCGATACCCACGAACTGATGACACGGATAGATGTCTCCGTGCGGATCGACAGCCACATAATCGTTTCCGCAGCCGCACCCGCGCAGTCGTTTTATCGCGCACGGACCTTGATCCAAGTCCACCATGAAATGGAAGAAGTTGAACTTATCCTCTGTGCGGTTCGCCATTACCTCGCAGAGACTGTCGTACTCGCTGTAAATGCGCGGAAGCTCCGCTTCGGTGAGAGCGTAGGGCTCCTTCTCGTCGGTAACGACGGGCTCCGCCGAGAGCTGTTCAAACCCCAGATCGCGCATGTGGAGCACGTCCTCGGTGAAATCGAGGTTGTATTTCGTGAACGTCGCGCGGACATAGTAGTCCTTGTCGCCGCGCTGTGAAACGAGCTTTTGGAACTTCGGGACGATCACGTCATACGCGCTTTTCCCGTTGAGCGTTTTGCGTATGCGGTCTGTTGTCTCGCGCCGTCCGTCCAGCGAGAGCACGACATTCACCATTTCGCGGTTGATGAAGTTGATCTTCTCGTCGTCCAGCAGAACGCCGTTTGTCGTTATCGTAAAGCGGAAGTTCTTGCCGTGCTGTTTTTCTATCGAACGCGCGTACTTCACCGTTTCGACGACGGTTTCCCAAGCCATAAGAGGTTCTCCGCCGAAGAAATCCAGCTCTATGTTTTCGCGGTTCGCGGACTTTTCGATAAGGAAGTCGATAGCCTTGCGCCCTATCTCGGGCGGCATTATGCAGCGCTCTCCGCCAAAGTCGCCCGTCTGCGCGAAGCAGTATTCGCACCGCAGATTGCAGTCGTGCGAAACGTTCAGGCACATGGACTTCACGGGGCTCTTGACCATTGTCTCGGAGTACTTTTCATAGTCGTCCTCCGCGAACAATTGCCCGTCATTGTACAGCGAGAAAAGCTCCGAATAAGTCTCGCGGACGTTCTCCGCGGGATATTGCGCCAGCTTCTCGGGGAGCTCCGCGGGCATTTCCTCCGTCATAGGCGCAGAAACGAAGTCCAGCATATCGAAAGCGCAGTCGTCCATGACATGAACGGCGTTGCTGTCGCTGTCGATTACAATATTATATCCCAACTGTTTGAACTTATGAACCATAACGACCCTCAAATTTTCAAAATAATAGGGCGAGAAAACCCGCCCAAAAATGTTTGCAAAGAATTACTTAACGCTCTCGCACTTCTGATTGGCAACCGTGCAGGAGGTCTTGCAGGCGGACTGACACGAGCTTGTGCACTTGCCGCAGCCGCCCTTTTCCGCGCTTGACTTTAAGTTAGCCTTGTTGATCGTAACAACGTGCTTCAATCAAAACACCTCTTTCGTTATGTATTGCGAATATCGCTTACTTCTATTATAACATATATCCCGCAATTTTTCAAGGGGATTTTAGGATTTTTTATCGTCGGGTGTGTTTTTTATCTCAAAGGCGTTTTTTTCAACGTATGCCATCATGCGGTTATAGTTTATAATTCCGGTCGCAAAGCAGACGAATTCCCCCGCAAGTACTATAATGATCTTCTCCAGATAAAGTCCGATGATCACAATGGCAAGACATGCCAACATCCGTATCGTTAGTCCAAATGAGTGCTCTATCTTCCACTTTTTGGTAAAATACTTTTTGCGTTCCTCTACAGTAAATGCGCTCACCGACAACACATCCTTAAGATTTTCTTCTGCCGCTTTCTTTTCTTCGTTAAACTCCAGACGTTTCCCGCTGAGTATCTCGTTTATGCTCACCCCGTAAAATTCCGAAAGCTCCACAAGCATTTCTAAGGGCGGCATATAGTTTCCGTTTTCCCAGCGTGAGATAGTCTTGTTTGAAGCGCCGAGCCGTTCCGCGAGCTGTTCTTGAGTGAGTTCTTTTTCATGGCGAAGCTCCGCCAGAAATTTCCCTATTTTAACGGTATCCATATCATCACCTCAGGATAATTATACTACATCAGCTCTAAAAAGTACAGGACATAAAACGCGAATGGCGCCGCAAAGCCGCAAAAAGGCGGCAGTTCACGCTGCCGCCTTAAGTTTAGTTTGTCAAACGCTGCGTTCCGTTACGATTCCTCGTCGATAGAGCTTACCGTTTCCTCGTCAACGCCGAAGATATCGTTTGCAAACGGTGCCTTTTCCCCGGTCACGGGAGGTTTATCCTCGCCCTCCGCCGCGGGCTTTTCCTCCGCGAACGCAGGCTCGCCCTCAACGTCCATATCCTCGTCGAAATCAAAATCCCAATCGTCGTCTATATTGTCGCTGTCCCAATCATCGTAGTAGTTGTCCTCGTTCTCCCTGTCGATCTTCTTCTTGGTGAGATAAGTCGCCGCCGCGATACCGCCCGCGACTGCCAAAGCGCCAACCATAAAAATACCAAAAGCCTTCATAAGACTGTTCCTCCTTTTATATATCAGCGTAAAATGCCGTTACATATATTATATACCTTTTACACAAAAAAAGCAAGCGTTATCGGAAATTTTGGCTATTTTCAACAATAAAGCTACATATTTCCTGTAACATTCATCAAAATTGAAAGCGCGGCGATCGGCACGGTCTCGCACCGAAGGATACGCTTGCCGAGCGAAACGCAGGCAAAACCAAGCTTTTGCAGCTCCTCCGCCTCGGAGCGCTCGAAGCCGCCCTCGCTTCCGATAACTATGTCAACGTTCGTTTTGAACTCCGTCACCGCTTCTTTGAGCGGAACGTCGGAGCACTCATAAAACAGTATTCCCGTGTTTTCGGGAGAAATCAGCGTTTTCAGCTTGGAAAATTCCGCCGCCTGCCCGACAGTCGGGATAATTCCGCGCCCGCATTGTTTTGCCGCTTCCTCTGCTATTTTCTGCCAGCGAGATATTTTTTTCGAGAGCGACTTTTCATCGGGACGCGAAACGCAGCGTTTCGTGAATACCGGTATGACTTCGCAAGCGCCGCACTCCACCGCCTTCTGCACGATGAAGTCCATTTTGTCGCCCTTGGGCATTGCCTGAAACAGCCTGACGTGAATGTTCGGCTCGGCAAGGTTCGGCGAGCGTTCCAGTATCCGAAATTCACAGCAGCTTCCTTCAACAGCCGAAAGCTCCGCGAGGAAGTCCGTGCCGTGCCCGTCGCAGAGCACCGCGAGGTCGCCCGTTCTCATTCGCAGAACGGACGTGATGTGCTTAACGTCGCCGCCCGTTATCACCGCTGCCTCCTCCGAGACATTCTCCGTAAAGAACCGCGGATATCTCCACCGTTCGCGTTCTAATTCAACACTCATGTGCACTCCTAATTCCACCCGAATTTGCCCGCGCCGCCGAACAGCCGTGCGACGTTCGCCTTCAAGCCCTCGTGACCGGCGCGTTCGAGCTTTGGATCGGTTTTTAATATCTCGCCGGCGAGCTGTTCTACCTTGCCGAGTATCTCCGCGTCGTCCGCGAGATCGGCTACCTTCATCGGCGGAAGCCCGCTCTGCTCGTGGCCGAAAAAGTTGCCCGGTCCGCGGAGCTGCAAGTCCGTGTCCGCTATCTTGTAGCCGTCCGTGGTGCTCTTCATCGCGTCCATTCGCATACGCGTGTATTCCGATTTGTTGTCTGTCATCAGTATGCAGAAGCTCTCGTCCTTGCCGCGCCCGACGCGCCCGCGGAGCTGATGAAGCTGCGACAGCCCGAACTGCTCCGCGTTCTCTATCAGCATAACAACGGCGTTCGGCACGTCTATGCCGACCTCGATGACCGTTGTGGAGATAAGAAGCTTGAGCTTGTTGTCGCGGAAATCGTTCATCACCGCGTCCTTGTCGGCTTGCTTCATTTTTCCGTAAAGCAGTCCGGTGGGAATTCCCTTAAACTCGTTCGCGGTGAGCTTGTTGTAATATTCGACAGCGCTTTTCTTGTCGCTCGCGTCGTTTTCGTTCACCTCCACGCGCGGGCAAACGATAAAAGCCTGTCTCCCCGCGGCAATGTGCTTTTTGATGAAGTTATAGACCCGCGTGTGAAAGCTCGAATCCACCGCAAACGTCTTTACGGGAATACGTCCTTTGGGCATCTCGTTGAGTACGGAAACATCAAGGTCTCCGTACATGATAAGCGCGAGCGTTCTAGGTATCGGCGTTGCCGACATCGCCAGAATGTGCGGCGCGTTTCCCTTTTCCGCGAGAGAGGAGCGCTGTCCCACACCGAAGCGGTGCTGCTCGTCCACGATAACAAGCCCCAGATTAGGCATATCAACGCCCTTTTGTATAAGCGCGTGAGTTCCTATCAGCACGGAGATCTCGCCCTTTTTCGCCGCCTCGCGTGTTTTGTTCTTTTCCACCGCCGTCATGCTCCCCGAAAGCAGACCGGGCGTTATCCCGAGGGGGAGCAAAAATTCCCCGAAGGTCGCGTAATGCTGCTGAGCCAACACTTCCGTAGGAGCCATAACGAGCGCCGTGAAGCCGTTCCGCACGGCGAAGTACGCCGCCGCTGCCGCGACCGCGGTCTTGCCCGAGCCTACGTCTCCCTGTAAAAGCCTGTTCATCGGAAAGCGCCGCTTCATATCCCCGACGCACTCCGAAACGGCTTTAAGCTGCGCGTTCGTCGGCGTGAACGGCAGGGAGTTGTAGAAGGGGTTCATATCAACGTCCGCCATCACCGCGCCCGAAAGCGTTCTCCCGCGGTTTTTCATCTGCGAGAGCCCGAGCCGCAGCGTCAAAAGCTCCTCGAAAACCAAGCGCTTCCTAGCCGCCTCGTATTCTGCGCGGCTTTTCGGGAAGTGTATCTTCCGCATAGCCTCGTCCGCGCCCATAAGCGCGTACTTTTCTATCATTTCGGGCGGAAGAGTTTCCGCGCGCTTTACTATTCCGAGCGCGTTTTTCACGTCCTTGCTGACGGAAGCGTTCGACAATCCCTTTGTGAGCGGATATTTCGGGAGAAGCCCTTCCTCTCCTATGGCTACGAACTGCGGCGAGTGTATTTCGAGCCGCAGAGGATCGCCGCCTATCCTCCCGACAAAGACATACTCCTTGTTGAGCGCGAGCTGATCGAACGTGAACTTCGCGTTAAAGAACACCGCCGTTATCTCCCCGAAGCCGTCCGTGAGCCTCGCTCTGAAAACCAAAACCCGCCCGCCGTAGTTCGAGGGGTAGGTTTTGTGGGTAACCTTGGCGCGGATAACGCATATCTCACCGATCTCCGCTTCAAGGATAGGCACGGGCTCCGTGAAATCCACATAGCCGCGCGGGTAATACTCCGCGAGCTGCTCTACGGTCTCCACGCCGAGTTTTTTGTACAGCGCCGCCTTCTTCTCGCCGACGCCCTTCAGGTCTATAATATTCATATCACTCCACGGAAATGATGTAGTAGTACACCGGCTGTCCGCCGTTTATCAGCACTATCTCAACATCCGAGCTCACCTTGGAGCGCAGGTATTCGTAAGCCGCGTCCGCGTCCTCGTCCGCCACGTCCGAGCCGTACAGCACCGTGATATAGCTCGAAGAGGATGTCATAAGCCGCTTTGTGAGCTTCACGAGCGCCTTGTCAAGGCTCTTTTCCGTAAAGACTATCTTGCCGTTGTCCATAGCGAGAATGTCGCCCTGCTTTATCTTGTGCCCGTCAAATTCGCTGTCGCGCACCGCGAATGTTATCTGTCCGCTGCCCACGCGGTCGATGGCTTCCGTCATAGCGGCGCGGTTGGTCTTGAAATCGCCCTCGGGGTCGTAGTTCATCATCGCCGATATGCCCTGCGGTATCGTTCTCGTCTGAAGAACGCAGACGTTCCTGTCGGTAAGCTTCGCCGCCTGCTCCGCCGCCATGATGATGTTCTTGTTGTTCGGAAGCACGAAGACGTTCCGTGCCGGAGTTTGCTCGATAGCCTCAAGCAGGTCTTCGGTGGAGGGGTTCATCGTCTGTCCGCCGCGGACTATCCTGTCCGTGCCGAGATCCTTGAACAGCGCTTCCACGCCCGCGCCCGCCGTGACCGAGACAAATCCCGTGTCCTTGGTTATCTCCGCGGGAGCTTTCCTGTTCGTCTGCGCCGCGACGTCCGCCTTGATAACTCCCTTGTGCGCTTTTTTGAGATTTTCCACGCGGACATTGTCAAGAACGCCGTATTTCAGTCCCTCCTCGAGAGCCTTTCCGGGGTTGTTCGTATGGACGTGCACCTTGATTATCCCGTCCTCGTCAACAACGGAAATATTGTCTCCGATAGTTTCGAGATACGCGCGGAAAGCCGCGGTATCGCGCGCTGAGCTTTCCTTCTCCACGATAAATTCCGCGTCGTAGCCGAATTTGAGCTCCTGCTCCGCGGCGGCAGCAGCCGCGGGGGTCTGCGGCTTTATTTCGTCCTCCGCGGAGATAACAGCGCCGCCCGACAGCACGGCGTACATTCCCTCGAGTATAACGATAAGTCCCATACCGCCGGCGTCCACAACGCCCGCCTTTTTCAGCGCGGGGAGGAGCTCCGGGGTTTTTTCGAGGGAGACGTTAGCCTCCTTGATGTATTCCGCAATGAACTCCGCAGCGGAAACCCCTGTTTTCGCGAGCTCCGCCGTGTTTTCCCAAGCCTCGCGCGACACCGTGAGTATCGTGCCTTCGGTGGGCTTCATCACGGATTTGTACGCCGCGTCAACGCCTATTTTCAACGCCGCGGAGAGATCCTCCGCGCTCGCTGTTTCCTTTCCGGCGAGACCCTTTGAAAGTCCTCTGAACAGCAGCGACAATATAACGCCCGAATTTCCTCTTGCCCCGCGCAGCATCGCCGAGGCTGTCTTTTTCGCCACTTCGCCCGCGGTAGCGCCGTCGGGCGTGTTTTCGAGCTCGCCTATCGCGTTTCTTATCGTCATGGACATATTCGTTCCCGTATCGCCGTCGGGCACGGGGAACACGTTGAGCTCGTCTACCTCTTGCTTTTTGTTGTAAATGTTGTTTGCTCCCGAGATGAACGCGTCGCGCAGGAGCTTTCCCGAAATCGTCATCTTGATCTATTCCCTTCCGTCACTTTTATAGGCGTTTTTTTGCGGTCTTCTCCGCTTTCGGCGGGGAAAGCCGTCATTAAATCGGCTATACTCTTATAGCGTCGACATATACATTGACCTTTTCCACGGTTATCCCGGTGCTCTGCTCTATCGAGTATCCTACCTTATTTATAATAGAGCGTATCACGGCGTTCATATTCACGCCGTACATCAGCGAGATGTGAAGATCTACAAGCAGTTTGTCCTTCAGAAATCTCACCCGCACTCCGCGCTTGAGCTCGTGCTTTTTCGCGTCCGGCAGGATCGTTTGCAGCGTTTCCTTTACGCCCGTTACATTCATCGAAATAACGCCGAAGCATTTTGTTACCGTGTTCCCGATAAGCTCTGTGAAGTAGTTCGGCTCTATCGAGATCTTGCCGATATGATTTTGTAAAGTAACCATATTTCCTCCTTATTTTGATTTGAAATTTGCGAAGCGCGGACTGTCTCATTTATTTAAATAAAAATTTGCGAACCGCTCACTACGCCTTCGGCTCCGTTCGCTA
>CAYVSV010000009.1:0-61420 GCA_964454205.1 uncultured Ruminococcus sp. | reverse complement strand
TCGGTATACGGACGTTGTACATAGACGGCTGACCGCGCCGCAGCGCCCCGAACGGATGCTTGTAGCTTGTGTCGAAACAGTCGAATAAAGGCAGATTGCTCATAGTTTTTCTCCTAAAAAAGTATATCCGCCGGCATAAGCCGACGGATCAGACTGTCGATAACCCCTCATCTACTTCGTCAGGCGTACTCGCTGTAGTCATTAAGGCTAACCGCGGTGCGCTTTCCTCGTATATGAGGGCTTCTCGACAGTCTGGGATTTGCCGTAATATTATTATTATTATTATTATTATTTCAAGTTCCAGATGTCACGCGCATAGTCCTGAACCGCTCTGTCCGCGGAGAATCTTCCCGCGCCCGCGATGTTCATAAGCGACTTCTTGTTCCATTCCTCGGCGTTCTTGTACACCTGGCTGATATAGTCCTGTGTGCCGCGGTAGCTGTCGAAATCGGCGAGCGCCATATAGAAATCCTTATTCTGGATAGTGCCCGCAAGCTCCTCGAATGTCGCGCCGTTTATGCCGTTGTACATTCTCTGGATAACATTCTTGATAATGGGGCTCTGGTCGATATACGCCTGCGGATTGTAGCCCTTCATGCGCATTTCGTTCACCTCCGGCGTTCTCATACCGAAGATGAAGATGTTGTCCGTGCCGACAGCCTCGTGTATCTCCACGTTCGCGCCGTCGTAAGTTCCTATGGTGAGAGCGCCGTTGAGCATGAGCTTCATATTGCCCGTGCCCGAAGCCTCCGTACCCGCAAGAGAGATCTGCTCCGATACCTCCGCCGCGGGCATGAGTATTTCGGAAAGCGTTACGCGGTAATCCTCGAGGAAAATTACCTGCAATTTCTCGCGCAGAACGGGATCGTGCTTTATCTCCTCGCCTATGCACCAGATCATCTTGATGATCTGCTTTGCGATATAATAGCCGGGCGCCGCCTTGGAAGCGAAAATATAGGTTTTCGGAACAAAGGGCGCGCTAGGGTTCTGCTTGAGGTAGTTGTAGTCCGCGATGATGTTCATCGCGTTGAGCTGCTGGCGCTTGTATTCGTGCAGGCGCTTTACCTGAACGTCGAAAATGCTGTCGAGATTGAGCTTTGTGCCGGTCGTCTTTTCAACGTATTCCGCGAAGCGCTCCTTGTTGTTGCGCTTTATCTTGCCGAGCTTTTCAAGGACGCTCTTGTCGTTCGCGAATACCTGGAATTTAATGAGCTCGGAAGCGTCCTTCTTGAAGCCCTCGCCGATACACTCGGAAAGCAGATCGGTAAGCTCCTTGTTGGACTGGAGAAGCCATCTCCTGTACGCGATACCGTTGGTGACATTCTTGAACTGGTGCGGCTTGTCGAGATACTGAAGTCTGAAAACATCGTCCTTGATGATCTGAGAGTGCAGCTTGGAAACGCCGTTTACGCTGTGCGAAGCCGCGCAGCAGAGATACGCCATGTGTATCTTGCCGTTCTGAACGATGGACATTTTGGAGACCTTGTCGCCGTCGCCTGTTCTGTTCATAAGATCTTCGCAGTAGCGGCGGTTTATCTCGCAGATGATCTGATAAATTCTCGGGAGAATTCTGCGGACGAGGTCTTCGTCCCACTTTTCGAGAGCCTCCGCCATAACGGTGTGGTTGGTGTAAGCAAACGTGCTCGTAACGATGTGCCAAGCCTGCTCCCAGCCGTAGCCGCATTCGTCGAGCAATATTCTCATAAGCTCGGGAACGGCAAGCGTGGGGTGGGTGTCGTTGATGTGGATAGCCACCTTCTCGTGGAAGTTATCGAGGTTGCCGTATACCTTCATGTGGCGCATAACGATATCAGCAACGGAAGCAGCGCACATAAAGTACTGCTGGCGCAGACGGAGCGCCTTGCCCTCCGCGTGGTTATCGTTGGGGTAGAGCACCTTGGAGATGGAGTGAGCGATGTTGTTCGCGCCGAGCGCTGTTACATAGTCGCCGGTGTTGAACGAAGCCATATCGAACGACATACTCTCCGCGCTCCACAAACGGAGCTTGGAAACGCCCTTGCTGTCGTAGCCGGTAACGTACATATC
Source organism: uncultured Ruminococcus sp. (assembly GCA_964454205.1). Lineage (GTDB taxonomy): Bacteria > Bacillota > Clostridia > Oscillospirales > Ruminococcaceae > CAG-115. Next base: position 59,374 of record CAYVSV010000009.1, on the reverse strand, counting down.
ATAAGGCACGGCGTTTACGCTGTTGTAGCCTATATATTCGAGGCGGTGGTTGTCGCCGTCCCAGGATTCCTGCACCTGTCCGTCAAAACGCACCTCTACCGCCTGATCCGGAGAGGGCACGAGCCATGCGCCGCCGCCGGGAAGCCAGTTATCGGGAAGCTCCGTCTGCCAGCCGTCGATTACCTTCTGCTTGAAAATGCCGTACTCGTATCTTATAGAGTAACCCGTCGCGGGGTAATCGCAGGTCGCCAGACCGTCCATATAGCAAGCCGCCAGACGACCGAGACCGCCGTTGCCGAGACCCGCGTCGGGTTCTTCCTCGTAAACACGGTCTATCTTCACGCCTATCTCCTCGAGAGCATCCCGCGCCTCGTCCTGCATACCCAAATTATACAGCGAGGTTTTGAGAGAACGCCCCATAAGGAACTCCATGGAAAGATAGTAGACTTGCTTTTTGCCCTTTGAGTTGCAGTCGTGCATAAAATTATGGCGCTTTTCTTTCATATATCTCACCACAACAGTGGAAAGCGCACGGTAGATCTGAGTTACCGTAGCGTTCTTTGCGTCGGTGCGGTAATCGTACTCAAGAATAGCCTGGAGCTGTTTAAGGAGCTCCTCCTTTTTTATCGGTGAAGTCATCGGAAAAAATCCCCTTTCATTAAAACAATAAGCTATGTTATATTATACACCATTTTTAAACAAATTTCAACCCCTAAATTCATAAAAACGTAAAATTAAAACAAATTTTCATATACAAATTTGGAGATTTGCACAATAAACTTGCGTTTTGCTTTCACAAATTGTGTGAAATATTAAAACACAGCGCAGCACTCCCCGGCAAATCCCGCAAAAAATGTAAAAAGCCCTTGACAAGCTGCGGAAAATATGTTATAATAATCAAGTTACGTTGTAAGGACGTGGCAATTTCCTTTCTCGTGCGGAACAGCACGGGATATATATCCATAAGGAGGTGCAAGACATGGCTAAGCTGAACGAAAAGTACGAGGCAATGGTCGTTTTCTCGCTGAAAAACGATGAGGAGCAGATCAAGGCGCTCGTAGAGAAGTTCTCGGAGCTTATCAAGGCGAACGGCACTCTTACCAACACCGATGAGTGGGGCAAGAGAAAGCTCGCTTATGAGATAAACTACGAGGGCGAGGGCTATTATGTGGTTTACACGTTTGAATCGAAGCCCGATTTCCCCGCGGAGTTCGAGCGTATCGTCAACATTACGGACGGTATTTTGCGGTCTGTTGTAGTGCTCGCGAAGTAAGCTGAGGGCATAGTCGGGAGGTGTTATCGTGAATAAAGTTATTATGATGGGGCGTATGGTTGCGGACGCGGAGCTCAAAACCACTCCGAGCGGTGTTGCGGCTTGCAATTTCCGTATCGCGGTGGACAGAAACTACCAGAAAAAGGGTGAGGACAGAAAGTCCGATTTCTTTAACTGCGTTGCGTGGCGCGGTACCGCGGAGTTCATCTCAAAGTGGTTCCCTAAAGGACGTTTGATCCTTGTCGAGGGCGAGATGCAGACCAGACAGTACACCGACAAAAACGGAAACCCCGCGACCTGGTACGAGATACAGGTCGATAACGCGTATTTCACGGGCGATAAAGGGAACGGAAGCGGAAACGGCGCTTCGAGTTACGGCGCGCCGCCTATTAGCGAACCGCCCCCCGGATACGGCGGCGGATATTCCTCCGCGCCCGCGCAGAGCGAGCCCGCTCCCGCGAACAACACTCCCGCGGCAGATTTCTCTTCTGCCGACAGCGACGATTATCCGTTCTGAAATACGTTACAGAAATAATGAGGAGGTAAAGTATCATGGCTGAAAAAGTCGAAAGAGCTTCTCATCCTATCAAGCGCGCGCGCAAAAAGGTTTGCCAGTTCTGCGCGGATAGGACGGAGTTTATTGATTATAAGGACATCGCAAAGCTCAAGAAGTTTATGACGGAGCGCTCTAAAATTCTGCCCCGCAGAGTTACGGGCTGCTGCGCTTATCATCAGAGAGAGCTTACAACAGCGATCAAAAGAGCACGTCAGGTAGCGCTTATTCCGTATGTTTCGGACTAATTCAAAGTTGTCACCAAAGGCTGCGCAGAATTTGCGCAGCCTTTTTTCTCTCCAAAAATTTTTTTAGAGTGCGGGTGATATCCGTACCTTTTTTACGTCTATAAGAGTGAAAGGGGGAAACGACATGACCGACGACGAGATAATCGCGCTCTACAACCAACGCGACGAGCGCGCGATAAAGGAAACGCAGACCGCATACGGCAAGTATTGCGAAAAGATAGCGCGCAACATTCTCGGCGACGAGCAGGAAGCCCGCGAATGCGCCAACGATACGCTGCTGAAGGCGTGGGAAAATATCCCGCCCGAACGTCCGCAGATATTTTCGGCGTATCTTGCGGCGATAACCCGCAACGAAGCGATATTGCGCTATCGCCGCGAGATGGCGGAGAAACGCGGGAAAAGCTCCGTGCCGCTTATTCTCGACGACTTCGCCGAAATGATCCCAAACGGCACGAACGTCGAGCGGACCGCCGAGCACCGAGAGATCATCGCCGAGATCGAACGGTATTTGCGAACTCTCCCGGAGCTCAACCGCACTATCTTCGTGCTGCGGTTTTTCTGCTTCGAGGAGATATCCGAGATCGCGATACGCGTGGGGCTTAGGAAGAAGGCCGTTTCCGCTGCTCTTTACCGCATCAAAAAACAAATCAGAAAACATCTTATTGAGGAGGGGTACAGTTTATGAAAAAGGAAGAACTACTTGATTTGATCACGGAATTAAAGGTTGACGACAGGTTCATTGAGGAAGCGATAGTCGACGATCTTGATGGAAGAAACCCCGTGAAGGTCTATGCGGCGGACGTAAAGCGCTCGCCGATGAGGATAATCGCGCCCGTTGCGGCGTGTCTTGCGGTGATCGTGGGGGCGGGGTTTGTCATCAAGAACATGGGCAGCCCGAACATAGCGCCGATAACTCCCGCGAGCGAGGGTAGTACTTTGGCAAGCGATGAAACAAGTTCAGCGGAAAGCATTGACAACGGCAGCAAGCCAAACACCGTTTCGACGGACGCGCTTCCCGTTGATACAATAATTCCGACCGATACGAGCTTATCGTTGTGGGAAGTTCCGCTTACGCTTGATCTAACGTTCACACTCCCCGATTTTGATGGCTTTGAATTTAAGGTGGATGCAAATCTTGAGCATCCGATGTTCAACTTCAATTGGGGAAAAAACGGCAGCCTCGGCTCGGGAAACAACGTAAACAACGTGTATTTTAGCGACCTCGACGGCGACGGACAGCGCGAAATAATCCTGAACACCCCGTTTGTTGGCGACGGCTGCGTCAGAGTTTACGGCTTTATGGATAACGGTGAAATGGGCAAGGCGGTATATTTTGAGAACGGCGGCTGTCAGCTTGTGGAATCCAACGGTATATTGAATTATAAGGCGAAGAACAGCGGCGAACGCAAGTTTGAATTCTCGCGATCAGACCTTAAGCCCATATTTATGCAAGGATATTCCTGTGAGCTTTTGGATTGGGATCACACTTTGGATTACAGCGAGATAATGTTTGATGAGACATTTAAACTGTTCAATATAACGATAACGAACCGCACATTAAAGATTGATTGTAACGGCGAGTTGTTGTTTGACCCCGAACACAAGCTCGGAGAGCTGTACACATTACCCGACGTGGAAAACCACAGCCTTATCTTCGTGTTCACGAATGAGGACAACGGCAAGGTGGGCGCGTTGAAGTTCACGCTATCTCATCCCGGGCGTAGTCTTGAGCTTTATTACTTTGAGGAAAATATCACGCTAAAGCCTACCGCGGACAAACTCCTGATTGTACATGAGGACGGCACCGAAGAGCCGTTCAAATTTCCCAACAAGACCGCGTAATCTTTCTCAATAGACGTTCTTGGATAAGTATACAAAAAATCTCCCGCTCACACGAGCGGGAGGTCATTTTTTTAATTACTGCGCCATGATCTCGCAGAGCTTGTTCGCGAACTCCACGGGGTTCTCTATCGGCATTCCCTCGATGAGGAGCGCCTGCGAATAGAGCAGGTCGGCGTACTCGCCAGCCTTGTCCTTGTCCGTTTCGTAGAGCGATTTCAGCTTGCCGAAAATCGCGTGGTTCGGATTTATCTCCAGGACTTTTTCCGCCTTTGCGCCCTGTCCGTCGGGCATTGCGGAGAGCACCTTCTCCATTTCCACGGACAACATTCCCTCGCTTGTAATGCAAACGGGGTGATTTTTCAGGCGCTGCGAGAGCTTTACCGCCTTTACCTTGCCCTCCAGCTTTTCGGTGAGGAAATCGAACATCTCCTTGTTGCTCTCTTCCTCTTTCTTGATCTCTTCCTTTTCCTCCTCGGTCTCCAGTCCGAGATCATCAGCGGATACGGACTTGTACTCCTTGCCGTCATAGTCGTGCATCATTTGCAGACAGAATTCGTCAACGTGGTCGGTGAGGTAGAGTATCTCAAAACCCTTGTCGCGGACAAGCTCGGTTTGCGGGAGGCTCTCGATACGGGAAACGGACGAGCCGCTCGCGAAGTAGATGAACTTCTGCTCCTCCTTCATACGCGAAACGTACTCCTCAAGAGTAGTGGGAGTGCCGTTTGAGGACTTGAACATCAGCAGGTCTTGCAGGTCTGCTTTGTTCATTCCGTAGCTCTCGTAAATGCCGTATTTTATTTGAGTTCCAAACGCCTCAAAGAACTTCTCGTACTTCTCGCGATCGTTCTTTTGGAGCTTTTTGAGCTCGTTCTTGATGGACTTCTCAATAGCCTTCGCGATTATTTTGAGCTGTCTGTCGTGCTGGAGCATTTCACGGGAAATATTCAGCGACAAGTCCTCGCTGTCCACAAGACCCTTGACAAAGCTGAAATAATCGGGGAGAAGATCGGCGCACTTTTCCATTATCATAACGCCGCTTGAATAGAGTTGCAAGCCCTTTTCGTAGTTCTTGGAGTAGTAATCGAACGGCGCTTTTTCGGGAATATACAGCAGCGCGGAATAAGTCGCCGTGCCCTCGGTCTTGGAGTGGATGTGCAGCAGCGGGTCGGTGTAATCGTGGAACTTGTCCTTGTAGAATTGGTTGTAGTCCTCGTCCTTGAGCTCGTTCTTAGCTTTTTTCCAGATCGGTATCTGCGAGTTGAGCGTTTCGGTGACGATTTCCTTGTCGTATTCGGGCTCTTTGCCGTCAACTCCCGTACCCTCTTTGAGCTTTTCGTGCTCCACGTCCATTCTGATTGGGTATCTGATATAGTCGGAGTATTTCTTGACAAGCTCTCTGATACGGTAAGGCGTGAGGTATTCGTCGTAATTTTCCTCGTCCGCGTTGTCCTTGATGTCGAGAGTTATTGTTGTGCCGTGGCTGTCCTTCTCAGCCTCCGCTATCGTGTAGCCGTCCGCGCCCTCGCTCGTCCAGATGTAGGCTTCTTCGCTGCCGTAGGCTCTGGAGATGACCGTTACCTTCTTCGCAACCATAAACGCCGAGTAAAAGCCCACGCCGAACTGTCCGATAATGTCAACGTCCTCGGTCTTTTCATTCTCGTTCTTGAACGCGAAAGAGCCGCTCTGCGCGATAGTGCCGAGGTTGTTCTCGAGCTCCTCCTTAGTCATTCCGATACCGTTGTCGGTGATGACAAGCTTGCGGTCGCCCTTGTTTGCTTCGATCGTTATTTGCATATCGGAGCGCGAGATAGTCTCGCCCCCCTCGCTCATCGACTTGAAGTAGAGCTTGTCCATCGCGTCGGAAGCGTTGGAGATAAGCTCGCGCAGGAAAATCTCCTTGTGCGTGTAAATGGAGTTTATCATCATCTCCAACAAACGTTTGCTTTCGGCTTTGAATTCTTTTGTTTCACTCATAATTATTGCCCCCTGTTTTTTGGAATTTAGCACTCTCTTATATCGAGTGCTAACGCATACTTATATTATACACCATTCGGAAAAAAAATCAAGAGTTTTTGTGTAGAAAAATTAAGCCGTTTTTTGTTAATTCCTACAAAAATCCTGCATTTCAGGAAAGTTTTTTACCTTTCACGCAGGGAAACTTTTTTAGTAAAAAAATTGCATTACATTACACGGCAAAAATGGGAATATTTGCAAAAGGGGTTATTGACAATTTATTCTTGTTATGTTATAATAAACACACCGAAAAAATCAATGTTTTCGGAAATAATTTTATAGGAGATGACCTAATGAAAAAGCGTGTGACAGCTTTCCTTGCCGCCGTTGCGATGGTTTGTACATCGACTACTGCGTATGCTCATGATAGCGATGTGTTTGCTGGTAAATATACCACTGTAACCAAAGCAGATTTTTATGTGAGGATTCATAGCAGTGCCCTAAACTCTGTGTATTCTTTTGACGATGTTTATATGTACGGAGAAGAGTGGAACAAAATGAGCAGCAATGTTGATTTATATGTTATGAGCGTGGGTGAAAGTGTTTCAATAGATCCCAATCAAATTAATGTTATTGGAGAAAACATTAAAAGTGCGAACAATGGTTTGACTTTGGGAATAATAGAGCCACATGACAGATATGGGAAAAAATGTGAAGTACATGATGATTGGGGTTATTGTGATATCAAAATAAACAACACATACGAAGCGCAAAATTACCTTTTATCCAAGGACGATACGACAACTGCGGCAAGAAAGGTTTTTTTACATGAGCTTGGTCATGCCCTTAAACTTGCTCACCCAGTGCAATCAACTACTCATAGAGGTAATAATGCATATAACCAATATCCTTATGCTATTATGAACAATGGAGGGTTGGATGGAACAGTCTGTGCGTCAAACACAATAACTACTCACGATAAATTGTGTCTAATTGCGAAATGGGGGAAATAATTATGAAAAAGTTTTTTTTGATCATTGCATTATTGATGGTCGGCATGACTTTAACAGCTTGCAGCACGACCGGTGAAAACAACATCAGAGAAAATGAAAGCAAAGTCATCGAAAAGCGCAGTCTGGAAGGCTTGGAACCGGTGAGGTCAATGGACTATACCATAAGCTTTGTCCACACCTTTGAGGATCTTGAAGAGCGGAGCGATCTTATTGTGATCGGTGAGTTTATAGATAATCCAAAGACTTGTTATAATAAAACTCCGAATATAATCTCGTCTTGCCCGATGAGAGTAACTCAAGTGCTTGCCGGTGACGTGCAAGTCGGAGATGTGCTCACTATATACCAACTGGAGGGAATTGAAGACGACAGGTTTTTTTCTCGCAGCAATCTTACGCCGATGCAAATGGGTGATGAGTGGTTTTTCTGCTTAGGGCGTGATATTGATGAAGACTTCAACGTTGATGGTTATTGGTGTGTAAGCGACAACAAGGGCAGATACCCCACAAAGAATTCCGGCTCTAACGAGGCAGTGTGCTTTTCAAATTACCCGGAGCTTGGCGTTTATGAGGAAAGCGATTTTCAAGAGGAGTTTTACGATCAGCTTCTTGAGAAATACGGCGAATTTTAATAATACGAACCTCCGAGAGCGCGGAGCGCTTTCGGAGGTCGTTTTATTTTTTCTTTCTGTTATCCGTATGGCAGAAGCATAATGTTATATGATCGTCCACCATTCCGACAGCCTGCATAAACGAGTAGATTATCGTCGAGCCGACGAACTTGAAGCCGCGTTTTTTCAGCTCCGCGCTTATTTTGTCGGAGAGCGGAGTTTTCGCGGGAACGTCCGCGAGAGTTTTCGGACGGTTGATTATCGGCTTGTTGTCAACGAAGCTCCATATATACTTGTCGAAGCTCCCGAACTCTTTTTGCACTTCGAGGAACGCTTTGGCGTTCGTCACCGCTGCGTTGATTTTCAGGCGGTTTCGGATAATGCCTTCGTTTGCCAGCAGCTCCGCGAGCTTTTCGTCGCCGTATCGCGCGATCTTTTTGGGATCGAAGTTGTCGAACGCGCGGCGGAAGTTTTCTCGCTTGCGCAAAATCGTTATCCACGACAGCCCCGCCTGCATTCCCTCTAAGATCAGCATTTCAAATAGCTTGCGATCGTCGTGCTCGGGTCGTCCCCATTCGTTGTCGTGATATGCGGTGTAGATCACGTCCGTGCCGCACCACGGACATCTTGTTTTTCCCATAAAAGCCTCTATTCTCCCAATTGTGGTTCGACAGTAATATTTCTTCCTTCATTTTTCTGTATGATTTCCGATTTTATTTCATCGGAATAATCGGTAAGCCATATAGTCAAAGAGAGTTCATCATTATCAGGAAACGCATCCCATAATACATTGTAATTATCACTGATTATTTCCTCTGCCAAAAACGCATCGTTCATTGAACCATTATGATAAAAAACACGAAGCCGCCGGCAATCCGTGTATATATCAATGTGACCATCAAACTCACTAAACCATTCGTCATCTTTTTCGGCGTCCATAAGAGCATTGATTTCACATTGAATATCAACAAATTCAGCAAAGCAGTCGGTATTTTCGGCAATATCACATTCGATATAATACATACAGTAGCGATCACCTGCGCCTAAATGTTCGCTAATCGATTTAATAGAAGGGTATTTTTCACGAAGAACATCATAAACCTCATGAAAAGGCGCAAGAAAACTTTTTTCTTTCGCTTGTCTGTCTAAAGCGTTCTTAATAAGAAATACGCCTATGACAATACCAATCATAACTACGGGAATGAGTGCAATATAACAACCGGTCTCTTTACGCCGCATTTACGGTCTCCTTTCTGTAGGGTAAAAATGTATTTAGTGCAAAATGTGCGTATCCGGAATTTAAAACCATGGCAAAACGTAAATCGGTATCAAGTAATAATTTTCAAAAAATCGCTCACAATAATAAAAAAAACAAAAGCGAGGTATATCTATGTCAAAATTACGGGCGAATTTTAAGGATAAGCAAACTATTAAGATACTCGAAAGCGTCTACCGCAACGCCATGCTGGCGCACAACGCGACCGTCTGCGTGCTGCGATGCTGCCGCAACAACGATCTCTACGGAGAGCTCGCCGGGGAGCAGGACAGATACAAGCAGGTTGCTCTCCGAGCGCGGCGGGAGCTCTCGAAAATGGGAGCGGCAGCGCATCAGGTGCCCGCCTGCATTCGGGCGATGGTGAGCGCGGGTATCGCCGCGAAAACCGCCGCAAACCATGATACGGGCGCTCTCGCGGAGTTGATGTATAAGGGCACGAACAACGGCGTTATAGATATGCAGAGAACGCTCAACCGCTCCCGAGCCGCCGACCGCCTTGTCCGCGAGAGCGCCGAAAAGCTCCTTGAGCGCGAGCTGCTGTTCTGCGAAGACCTGCGGAGGTTTTTGTGAGCCGCCAAAGTCCCGATCATATCCCCTGCGACATTCGGGCGGGGCGGGGAAGATCGGAACATTCTCCAGTATCCTCCGCGGAAAAGGACATCACTCGCTTTTAGTCTTGGGGGTTTACGACGTTGCCTTCGAGGATATTTTGCAGCACTTCCTCCGCGCGTTCGCGATATTCGGCATTTTTCTTCACGCTCCCCGAGCCGTCGTTGAGCTCGTTTCTGATGAGAATAACAACACTGTCTGGGCATTTGTTCCAATGCGCCTCTTTCGCGAGCGCCGTGCTGTTCATAAGTATCCCGACGTTATTGTAGACCTTGCCGCCATTTTCGTCGTTTTGCTCCTTGAACGCGTTCGGCTGCATACGCACGTTTGCCATCCAATCCGCGAACTCCGCGTCGACAATAAGCATTTGCGCTTCCGCGAGCTGCAGCTCCGCGTTGAACCTTTGCCGCTCCGTTACCGATCTTTGGTCTGTTGCCTCGTCGTTTGTCGGGAAGTTTATCGTGTTCACCTCAACGCGGACTTTTCCGTTTTCATCGAAATCACGACAAAATTTTTCGAGAGCCTGCGCTATTCTGTCCGAGTGGCGGTCGAGCTCCGAGCTTTCGCCGTATCTCACGACAAGCACGCGAATATCTGCCTTTTCCTTTGTGAGAGCCTGCGTTACGCACATTATCACCACCGCCGCGATAAACGCGCCGACTATTATAAACCACTTGTTAAGTGAACAGAACGCCGCGAACTTTTCCCATTTTGTCGGCTCGGGCAGCTTGTAGCCCGTTTCCGGGATAAGCTCGCTGTCCTCGATAAGACCCTGCTTCATTTTCAGGAGAGCTATGCGCTCTTCTCTGTCGCGGGCGGCGCGTTCGTCGTCGGTCTCTCGTTTTTTCTTTGCCATAATATCAACTCCGTAATGAGCCTGTCCGAGATGTCGAACAGGCTCAAAAATATCAAATACTTTCAAGCGCCGTTTTAAAGGGCGCGAGGTCGGGGAAATCTTTGACTAGCTTCGTCATATTCCTCAGAAGCACATTATACTTATCGACCTTGGTCTTGACATAATACTGCGTCACCTTGTCAAGAAGCGCGAGACAATCCGCGCGGCGGTACTGCGACTGCGACAGAAGCGCTATCGAGTAGTAAAATCCCACCACATCAAATTCGAGCGGATTTTTCTCTTCCTGATAATATCCGTCACACGCCTGTAAAAGCACGTCGATAAGCCCGTGTTCGTCGGCCCATTTCTCCATACGCTTGTACTCGGCGGGAGATACCGGTGCGTGCGTAAATTTGCTTAGCTGTTTGCAGTATTTCCACGCCGTTTCACGAACGTCATCGCTCATTTGCACCGAGAATATCCGCACGGTCATTTCCATTATCATAACGGTTTGCGTTGAGCCGTCGTTCGGAACGCCCTTTCCGAGACTTTCCCTGAATGCTTTTCGATACTCGAGTATCTCATCAAGAGTTGGAGCGGTTGCTGTTTTTGCCATACTCAGCCTCCCGCGATAGGTCTCATAGTCGGGAACAGCAATACGTCCCGAATACTCGGCTGGTTTGTGAGGAGCATTACAAGCCTGTCAAGACCGAAGCCCAGACCGCCCGTCGGCGGCAAGCCGTATTCCAGCGCGGTGACGAAATCCTCGTCTACCTGCGCGTCGTTTCCGCCCTGAGCGCGCTTCGCTTCCACCTGCTTTACAAAGCGCTCCTTCTGATCGATGGGATCGTTGAGCTCGGAGAACGCGTTGCCGAATTCCGTGCCGTTGATGAAATACTCAAAGCGCTCCGTGAATGCGGGGAATTCGGGCTTGCGCTTAGCGAGCGGGGAGTTTTCCACGGGGTAATCGTAGATGATCGTCGGCTGAATGAGCTTGTCCTCAACAAACGCCTCAAAGAACGCGATAAGAACGTGTCCCTTTGTGGAGTTTGCGTCAACGCCGTCCTCGACGCCCTTTGCCTTCGCACAGGCGCGGGCTTCCTCGTCGGTTTTCCAGTCGTTGTAGTCAACGCCCGCGTACTTCTTTACCGCGTCTATCATCGTAAGGCGCTCCCAAGGCTTGCCGACCGCTATCTGCTTGCCCTGATACTCCACGGTATCCGTGCCGCAGACGTTCAGAGTTACCGTGCGGTACAGATCCTCTATAATGTCCATCATATCGAAGTAGTTGATGTACGCCTGATACATTTCTATCGTCGTGAACTCGGGGTTGTGAGTAGCGTCCATACCCTCGTTGCGGAAAATTCGTCCGACTTCGTAAACTTTGTCAAATCCGCCGACTATCAAACGCTTCAGATAGAGCTCCGTCTCTATTCTTAAATACATATCTATATCCAGAGCGTTGTGGTGAGTTTTGAACGGACGTGCAGCCGCGCCTATTTCCAGCGGAAGGAGCACGGGAGTATCGACCTCGATGTAGCCGTGACCGTCCAAAAACTTCCTTATCTCGCTTATGATCCTCGAACGCTTTACGAACACTTCCTTAACGTCGGGGTTCGCGATGAGGTCGAGGTAGCGCTTTCTGTAGCGCTCCTCCTTGTCCTTAAGCCCGTGCCATTTTTCGGGGAGCGGGAGCAAAGATTTCGACAGGAGGGTTATCTCCTTTGCGTGAACGGATATCTCGCCTGTTTTGGTCTTGAAAACATAACCCGTAACGCCCACGATATCGCCGAGATCCCACTTCTTAAACTCGGCGAAGGCTTCCTCGCCCACGCCGTCTATCCGCACATAGACCTGCATTCTGTCGGAGCTGTCGCGAATGTCAAAAAAGCTCGCCTTGCCCATAATTCTGCGGGACATAATTCGCCCCGCGATACAAACGTCTTGATTTTCAAGTTCCTCAAAGCGCGCGCGTATCTCGCTGTTGTAGATAGTCACGGGGAACTTTGTGGTGGTGTACGGATCCTTGCCCGCCGCCTTAAGCCCCTCCAGCTTTTCGATACGAACGCGGTGCTGTTCGTCGAGCTGTTCGCGGAGCTCCTCCTCGGAGAGCTCGACTTCCTCATTTTTTATTTCGTCTGCCATATTATCTCCTTAATATTGTCTGTCAGTCGTCTTTTCTTATCTCGAGTATCTTCACTTTAAACGTTCCCGAGGGAGTTTCAACATCTACCTCGTCCCCGACTTTGTGTTCCATTATCGCCTTGCCGATAGGGGACTCGTCCGACATTTTGCCGTTGTCGATGTCCGCTTCCTTTGTGCCGACCATTTTGAATTCGAGCTCCTCGCCCATATCCGTATCAAGGAATTTTACGGTAGTGCCTATGCCCACCTTTTCCGTGGAAATGTCCTCGTCGTCTATGACCTGCGCGTGCGCGAGCGTCTGCTCGATTTCCGCGATGCGCGACTCTATCAAGCCCTGCTCGTTTTTCGCCTCGTCGTACTCGGAGTTCTCGGACAAGTCGCCGAAGGACAGCGCTACCTTGATCTTCTCCGCCACTTCCTGTCTGCGGACGGATTTCAGCTCGGTGAGTTCCTCTTTGAGCTGCTGTTCGCCCTTTCTTGTAAGAACCATAATGGGTTTGTTCATATTAAGTCTCCTCCTAAAAGAATTTGTTTATTCGCTTTCATTGCTTTCGGCGTCCTCGCCGCTTTCTCCGCTTTCGCCCCCGGAGCTTTCGGAGCTTTCATCGGCGCTCGTTTCCGCGGAGCTTGCCGTATCGGACGATGTCGCCGCCGGAGTGCTGCTCTCGCTGCCGCTTGTGTTGTTATTATTCCCGCTTGCCTGCGGAGTAAGAACTTCGATAGCCTTAAGAAGCTGAACGTCGTTATCCGTGGTGAGCATATTGAACGGCGTATCGAGCGGGAGGTCAACGTTATAATCGGGTTTGAGCCCGACCCCGTCGAACCGCTGCGAGCGCGAGGGGATTATATTCGCGGTGGTGAGGACGATCGCGCTGCCGTCCGAGAATTCGTATGTCGTCTGGAGCACCGCCTTGCCCGCGGTCTGTTTTCCGACAAGCTGCGCGCCCTGCTCGTCTCTCAAAGCCACGGCGAAAACCTCCGCCGCGGAAGCCGTTTCCGCGTCTGTAAGCACGACTATCGGCAAAGTTACGCTTTCCTCGGAATCCGTTTCTATAAGCGTTCGGCGAACGCCGTTTACATATTCCGCCGTTGCCGCCGCCGAGGCGGGGATAAGCCTGTTGAGCACCGGTCTCACCGCGGACATCAGTCCGCCGTCATTGTGGCGCACATCTAAGATAAGCGCGGCTGCGCCGTTGTTTATCGTGTTGTTGAGCGCGCTTGAAAACTGCTCGGGCGTTTTCGCGTTGAACGAGGATATTTTGATATATCCTATATTGTCCCTCAACATTTTATGCGTGACGGATTCAATATCTATCTGCTGGCGCACAAGTGTTACGGAGCGCTCTTCGCCGTTGCTTACAAGCTTCAGCGAGAGCTTCGTGCCGACGTCGCCCGAAATTCGCTGGAGCGCCGCGTCCGTCGTCATTGAAAGAAGGCTTTTGTCGCCTATCGTGGTTATCATATCCCCGACCTTCACGCCGCTCAAGTCCGCGGAGCTGTTCTGATATACCTTCGTCACTCTTAAATATCCGCTGCCGTCCGCTTCCGCCTCAAAGCCCGCGCCGTTTATCACGCCGCTGTTTGCCTGCTGATAGTCGTGGTAGAGGTCGGCGGTCATATACGTCGCGTATTGGTCTCCGATGCCGTTTACATAGCCGTTTATGATAGCCGCAGAGAGCACGTCGTTATCTATCGCGCCGATGTAATTTCCGCGCACCGTTGCGTCCATTTCGCGGAGCTTTTGGTATACGCCCTCGTATTTTTCCGTGCTTGCTATTTTGGAGTTGTAGCTGTTGAGCGATACTGTCCACGTTAAAACGAACGTGATAGCGCACCCGATAGCCACAAGACTTATCGCAAGCCCCAATGATATTTTTCTGTTCACTAAAAATCCCTTTCAGAGAACGGGAGATAAAACTAAGTGGAATGGGTGTTATCTCCGTATACGTCTCGTTAAACTTTAAGATACTTGTTCATACTTATCATCGTCCCCGCCGCGCCGAGCAGAGCGCCTGTCAGGCAGTTGGCGAGCAGAAGCAGCCACTTCACGCTGTCGAACGGGACGAGGTTGAAGAAGCCGAACATCTCCCACAGTGTAAGGTTGTCCGTGAAAAGCGAGAACACTGTCTGGTAAATGAACCATGTAAGTCCCCAAGAAGCAGCGCCCGCCAATACTCCGACAAAGCAGCCCTCAACAAAGAAGGGGAGCTGTATAAATCCGTTGGTAGCGCCGACGTATTTCATAATGCTTATCTCGTTGCGCCGCGCGAAAACGCTAGTGCGGATGGTGTTGGAGATAACGACGACACACACAATTATCAGCACGGCAAGTATTCCGAAGATGATGAGCGAAAACGCGTTTCTGATGTTTACAAGCGCGTTTGCGAAGTCGTAGGGAGCGTTCACCTGCTCTACGCCCTCTATGCTTTTTATCGCGGAGACGGTGTAGCGTATCGACTGAAGGTCGGTTACGCGCGCCATAAACGTTTCGGGCATGGGGTTTCCGCCCGGGATTATGCTGATGAGTTCCGCGTATTCGCCGGACATCGCCTGCTCGAACTTCTCCGCCGCTTCCTCCTTGGACATATAGGTAACGTCCGTGAGGTTTTCGTTTGCGAGGAGCGCCTCGCGGATATGCTCGACCTTTTTGCTGTGCTCTTCTTCGGTCTCGTTATCGGGGTCCTCCACGAAAACGGCTATCTGGTTGGTGTCCTCGATATTGCCCATAATTATGTTGGCGTTCAGAATAAGAAGGACGGTGACGCTCACCTGCAAAAGGCTCACAAGCAGTATCGAAAAGCTTGCGAATGACATTATAAAGTTGCGCCACACCGAGCCTATGCCCTTTTTTACGAGATAGGAAACGTTGTTACTCCTCATAGTAATCATTGCCTCCTATCATTTCATCGAAGGTTATTGAGCCGTGGTCGAGATTGATTATCCTTCCGCCGAAATAGCGGACAAGCTCGTGCTCGTGCGTTATCATAATGACCGTTGTGCCGCAGCGGTTTATTTCCTTTAGCAGCCCCACGAGCTCATAAGAACGCTTCGGGTCGAGGTTGCCAGTCGGCTCGTCTACTATAAGCAGCCCCGGATCGTTCGCGAGAGCTCTCGCTATTGCGACGCGCTGCTGCTCGCCGCCCGAAAGCTCCTTTACCTTGTGCCGCGCCTTAGGTCCCATCTCCACGAGATTGAGCACATAGGGCACTCTTTGCCGTATCGTTTTTGCGGAGCTGTCCGCGACGCGGAGCGCGAACGCGACGTTTTCATACACCGTGTAATCCTGAATCAGACGAAACTCCTGAAAAACCACCCCGATAGAGCGGCGGAACATCGCTATCTTGTTTCCTTTGAGCGTTCCGAGATTGCGCCCGTTTACGAAAACTCTTCCCGAGCTCGGCGCGAGCTCTCTCATCATCAGCTTCATCAGCGTGGACTTTCCCGCGCCGCTTTCTCCGACGATAAACACGAACTCTCCGTCGTTTATGTGAATGTCTATATCCACTAAAGCGTCTACGCCGCTTGAATAATGGACGTTGACGTTTTTCATATCAACCATTGAAATGACCCCCTGTTGAACTTGCCGGCTGTTTTCTCTCTATATCAAGCCGTAAGGCAGACCTCGTGAGCTTCGCGTTGCCGCCCGCGGGGTCTGCCGAAAAATATTTTATCAGAATTTGGTGGGATTTGCCGCCAGATATTTCTTTACCATAAGCGCGATCTTGAAGATTATCGCGTGGTCGAACTCGCGGAGATCGAGCCCCGTGAGCTTTTTTATCTTATCGAGACGATAAACGAGCGTGTTTCTGTGTACGAACAGCTTTCTTGATGTCTCCGAAACGTTAAGGCTGTTTTCAAAGAACTTCTGTATTGTGAACAGCGTCTCGTGGTCGAGGCTTTCTATGGAGTTCTTCTTGAACACCTCTCTCAGGAACGTATCGCAGAGAGTTGTGGGCAGGTGGTAGATAAGTCTCGCGATGCCGAGGTTGTCGTAGGATACGATAGTCTTGTCCGTATCGAACACCTTGCCGACTTCGAGCGCGGTCTGCGCTTCCTTGAACGAACGCGCCAGCTCCTTAACGCCGAGAACGGGCGTTCCTATGCCGACGTTCACCTTTGTGAAGAACTCGCCGGAAAGCGTATCGGAGATGCTTCTCGCAAGCTTTTCGAGGTCCTTAACGTCTATATTGTTCTTAACCTCCTTGACGAGCACTATGTCGTTTTCGGTGATATTGAAGACGAAATCCTTGTTCTTGTCGGGGAAGAGGTTTTGTATAACATCGTATGCCGAAACGTCGTTCGCGGAGATAACGCTTATCAGGAAAACGACGCGGCTTATGTCGCCGTTAAAGTGGAGCTCGCGCGCCTTAAGGCTTATATCTCCGGGGAGGACGTTATCGAGGATTATATTCTTAACGAAGTTGTTTCTGTCGTATTTTTCATCGTAATACTGCTTTATTCCCGAAAGAGAAATGGCGATTATTCCAGCGTACTTTGCTGCCGCGTCGTCAACGCCTTCCACGAATACGGCGTAATCGGGCTTTATGTGCACGCCGAAGGGCTTGTAGGTATAGCCGTCGCGGATAAACGACTCGTGCGAATCCCCAAGCTCCGTCGCAAAGAAGTCGTTGCCCCCGCCGACTCTTGTGAGATCGCTGCACGCAACGATCGTTCCGTTCTCATCGATAACGCCGA
Organism: uncultured Ruminococcus sp.; assembly: GCA_964454205.1. GTDB lineage: Bacteria > Bacillota > Clostridia > Oscillospirales > Ruminococcaceae > CAG-115. The sequence goes on along the minus strand of CAYVSV010000009.1, from coordinate 42,324 downwards.
TCACTCTGTTCACCGTGTCCTTCATCTGGTGAACTATCCCCTGGAATAATCTGTTTGACATTTGATTTTACCTCTTTCTCAATTTTCCGCAAACCGCGTATAATCGTGCCTCTGCACATCCGGCTGCTCCGTAACGGGCGCTCTTCTCTTCCGCGCGCGGCGGAAGGAATTCCCTTGGCGCTTGCCGGCTATGAACCTTTTGATTCTGGGACTGCTTTTTGATGTTGTCAAAATGCACAGTCTTAACATCAAAAATTTGTGCCTATCTCTATTGTACTAAAAAACAACAAAAAAATCAACCCCTTTTTATGTAAAATGTAAAATTTTCTTGATTTTTTCACCAATACTTGAAATTTATATAATAATGTAATATAATAGAATTAAATAAGTATGCCGCATCCTTGCGGAAAATTCAGAAAAGAGGCTGTTTAATGAACAAGGGGAAATATTATCTTACAACTCCCATCTACTATCCTTCGGGAAATCCGCATATCGGTCACTGCTACACCACCGTTGCCTGCGACACGATAGCCCGCTTTAAGCGTTTGGAGGGCTATGACGTGATGTTTCTTACGGGCACGGACGAGCATGGTATGAAGATCGAACAGAAGGCGAAGGAAGCGGGCGTTACTCCGAAGGGGTATGTAGACCCGATAGTCGCGAACTTCAAAAGGCTTTGGGAGACGATGGACGTAAGCTACGACCGCTATATCCGCACGACCGACGATTACCATGTAAAGAGCGTTCAGCGGATATTCAAGAAGCTTTACGATAAAGGGCACATCTACAAGGGCGAATACACGGGCAAGTACTGTACGCCGTGCGAGAGCTTCTGGACAGAGAGCCAGCTTGACGAGAACGGCTGCTGCCCCGATTGCCACCGCCCCGTGATAGACGCGCACGAGGAAGCGTATTTTCTGAAGGTTTCGGAATACGCGGACAAGGTCGAGAAGTTCCTCACCGAAACGGATTATCTCAGCCCCAAGAGCCGCGTCAACGAGATGATAAACAATTTTATAAAGCCGGGGCTCGAGGACCTGTGCGTTTCGAGAACCTCCTTCACATGGGGCGTCCCCGTGGAGTTCGACCCGAAGCACGTTGTTTATGTGTGGGTAGACGCTTTGTCTAATTATATAAGCGCGCTCGGCTATGAAAACGAAGAGTACGGCGACTTTGACAAATACTGGCCCGCAGACCTCCACATGACGGCAAAGGAGATCGTGCGTTTCCACTCGATAATCTGGCCTATCATACTGATGATGCTTGACCTGCCGCTTCCGAAACACCTGTACGGTCACGGCTGGATAAACTTCAACGGGCAGAAGATGGCGAAATCCGTGGGGAACGTCATCGATCCGTTCGTTCTCGCGGAGCGCTACGGTTCGGACGCGGTGCGTTATCAGATACTGCGCGATATGCCCTACGGCAGCGACAGCAACTTCTCCAACGAGATAATGGTGAACCGCATAAACACCGATCTCGCGAACGGTTTCGGCAATCTTGTTTCGAGAACGGTCGCGATGGCGGACAAATATTTCGGCGGCACTCTCCCCGAGGAGCGCGAGCCCGCGGAGCTCGACAATGAGCTCATCGAAATGGCGGAAAAGCTCCGCGATACGGTAGCTCCTCTTATCGATCAGGCGCAGCTCGCGAAGGCTCTTGAAGAGATATTCAAGGTGGTTGCGCGTGCGAACAAGTATATAGACGAGACCGAGCCGTGGATACTCGGCAAGGACGAAGCGAAAAAGGCGCGTTTGGCGAGCGTTCTGTATAACCTTCTGGAGACGATACGGATATGCTCGGGTCTGCTCGCGGCGTTTATGCCGCGCACTATGCCGAAGGTTCGGGAGCAGATAGGCGCTTCCGAGGAGCTGGCTGCTTTTGATGCTCTGGGAGAGTTCGGAAAACTTCCCGCTAACGTCACGGTGCACAAGGGAGAGATGCTGTTCCCGCGAATTGACGTTGACAAGGAGATAGACGAGCTCAACGAGCTGCTTGCTCCGAAAAAGGTCATACGCGAGGACGAGGACTTGGACAAGGCGAACGTCATCAATATCGATCAATTCGCGGAGATAAAGCTCCGCAGCGGAGAGGTGACGGCTTGCGAGAAGGTCGCAAAGTCCAAGAAGCTCCTGAAGCTCACGGTGGACGACGGCAGAAACGGCAGACAGATCGTTTCGGGAATTGCGAACTGGTACAAACCCGAGGACTTGGTTGGGAAGAAGATAGTGTTTGTCGCAAATCTCGCTCCCGCGAAGCTCTGCGGAGAGCTCTCCGAGGGTATGATACTCGCGTGCGACGCGGGCGAGAACGACGTGAGGGTGCTGTTTCTCGATAAGGACGTGCCGAACGGGAGCACGATTAGATAGGCAGATAAGGAGAACGCCATGAAGAAGTGGCAGATCGTGGCTGTAATCGTGGGCCCCTCTCTATTGGTGTGGCTGCTTTTCGGGGCGACTATCGCAGCGAAGAAGGGCGTGGAGTATCGCAAGTCAAAGGAGACGGAGGCGCGTCTCGCCGTGATGAGCGAGCGGGGCGAGGCTTTTCTTGAGGAGCGTTACGGAGAAGATTTCGTATGCTATAGCTACGATGTGTACGCGCCCGCCCGCGACGAGAGCCTTAAGTTCGCGGTTGATTGGAAAATGGGCGATGACAGGGAACAATATGTCTACACCGAGTATTACGCGGAGCAAATCGCGAACGTAGAGCTCGCGCGGGAGATGTCCGCGGAGCTTGCGGACGTGTGGGGCAATTTCCGCGCGGAGTGCGATATCGCCACAAGCACCACCTACGGCAAAGCAAAGAACAACATCAACTCCGAGTCGACCATTCAAATGGTAAAAGACGGCAAGCTCAATTGGCAGGCATATCTGGAGCATTGCGCGAGTTTATACCATGACAAGCCCGAAGACTACTATCAAGTCGAGCTGTATATCCTCGTGGACGAGTCGAGCGTTAAGTGCTCACCCGGCGAGGAATACGACGCGATTTTAAGCGCCGTGGAGACAATCCAAGAAAAAGCGCCGGGAAACGTCAGGTTTTTGGTTCGCCTATACGCGGCTCCGGGGGAGATTTACGGCGAATGTAACGAGCTTCTCGACCGCCACTCAAGCCCGTATCTCTGGGCGCGGTACTTTGAGGGACCATCCGATATTATCAAGGCGGACGGCGGTGGGCATTGCGTGTGGATGAACGAACAGTACGCGAGCGACGGCAAGCCGTGGTCGCTCGATAAACAGGAATACATAGAAGAACGCACGGCGGAATATGTTGAAGCCGAAAGCAAATAAGGAGGATATTATGAAACCGATACCCGGTCAGGTCTGGACGGACAAGAAACGGACGTTTTTGGGATTTCCGTGGTCGTTCACACGATATATACTCACAAACAAAAAGCTCATAACGCGAAAGGGCTTTTTCAGCATAACGGAGGACGAGGTAGAGCTGTACCGCATAATGGACAAAAGTCTGAAAATATCGTTTGGGCAGCGGCTTGACGGAACGGGCACGGTAATTCTCAACTGCAAGGACGTCGACACTCCCGTAAAGGAGATAAAGTCGATAAGAAAGCCGCGGGAGTTTATGGAGATACTCGAAAAGTACGTTGACGATCAGCGCGACAAATACGGCACGCGCGGGCGTGATATTATGGGTTTGCAGCCCCACGAACATGATGATTCGGTTTGTGACGCGGAGCATAACGAGGTATAGAGAAAATTGTTTTTACCCATGGAAGGGGGGAATGAAGTATGGATATTTCAAGAATAGCCGACATAGGCACTATAAGTCAGACGAGTATGACGCGCTCTTCGGAGCAGCGCACGGAGACCAAGACCTCTACGCTTGCCACCGAGCATACGGATAAATTCATAAAGAGCGAGGCGATGTTCAGCCCCGCTTATACGAAGAAGTCCGCGCAGAAGCAGAATTCGGACAACAATATGACGCAGCGCGAAAACTCGGACAGAACCGTCGACAAGGTGGACGCGGAAGCGAGCCGCGAAAGCAAGGGCGAGCTTATGACGAAGGGGATAAGTCATATAATCCGCGCAATGCTTGTGAAGCAGGGCGAGGTATTGTCGGGAAACGTGCCCTCCGTGGGCGCGAAAATGTACGCGGAGGAGCTTTTAAATCAGCTTCGGGCTCTGTACGGAAACAGCGCTGCCGAGGAAAACACCCCCGAATACTGGCAGCCGGACGAGACCGCCGCGCGTATGCTGATGTTCTTTGACGCTTTAAGCGTGGACGGTGAGAAACAGTCGATGCTCGAGCGCTCGTTCTTGTCTGCGTTCAACGATACGGAGCAGCTTTTCGGAGGAAGAGGGCGCTTGCCGCTTGAAAGCTACGAGACAAAGCAGCTCGTTCTGGAGAGCTATTTTACGGGAGCGGCTTGATACCGTATGGGAATATTTGATACACACGCGCATTATATGAGATCGGATTTCGGTGAGGAGCTGGACACGCTTCTCGCCGATTTGCCAAGCAAAAACGTGGAACGCGTTCTCGCCGTCGGGTGCGACTTGCTCTCCTCCGAAGAGGAGATAGCGCTCAGCGAACGGTATGGTTACATTTACGCGGCGGCGGGGATACACCCAGAGTATGCCTTAGCATACTCTAGGTATGCCCTAGCATACTCCGGGTATGCAGCGGAGCTCCCCGATAATTGGGAGAGCCGTCTTGAGGCTCTTTTAAAGCGTGACAAAGTTGTGGCTCTCGGGGAGATCGGATTGGATTATCATTACCCGGAGCCTCCCAAAGAGGTTCAGCGCGAGGTCTTTGTTAAGCAGTTGGAGATAGCGAAGCAGCTGGATATGCCCGTGGTTATCCATTCGCGTGACGCTTCCGCGGATACGCTCGAAATTCTAAAGGCGTACAAGCCGCGCGGAGTTTTGCACTGCTTTTCGGGAAGCGCGGAGACGGCTCGCGAGGTCGTGAAGCTCGGAATGTATGTCGGGTTTACGGGCGTGCTGACGTTCAAAAACGCGAAAAAGGCGCTGGCGGCGTGCGAAGCCGTGCCGATCGACAGACTGCTGCTCGAAACGGATTGCCCGTATATGGCGCCCGTGCCGCACAGAGGCGAACGCTGCGACAGCTCGATGATAGCGTTCACTGCCGCGAAAATGGCGGAGATCAAGGGAGTTTCCACAGAAGAAATGATCGAGATCGCCCGCGAAAACGGTGAGAGGTTGTTCTTTAATGGCAAGAATTGAAAAGGTTGATGAAAAGTTAATTCCAATGGCGCTTGAATTGCGGCGCGAATGCTTGGGAGCAATCCGTGAACTCGGCGAGGAACGCTTCGAGGGCGAATTTTCCAATCTGACAGAGGATTTTTTTAAAAACGGAGATCAAACTACGGTTCTTGCGTTTGACAGGGAAAATCTCATAGGCTGTGCGACGATATGCTATTTTGAGGTTATGCCTACGGTCGATCACCCGAGCGGAAAACGCGCTCATATAATGAATGTTTATATGCGCGGGCAATATGCGGAGGTTATCGTGGGCGAGATACCCAAGGGTTATATAATGGATCCGTATGAGCGTCAGCGCGGGATCATCCGCGAAATGCTGAACTTTATTTTAGATGAAGCAAGGCAGCGCGGAGTATCGTATGTGTCGGTCAACACAAACGAGCGGGGAAGACCGATTTACAAGGCGCTTGGTTTCGGCGAAAACAAAGAAAATATGTGTATAAAATTTTGATCGGCGCATGGTACGGTGAGAGGATATTCTTTAATGGTAAGGATTGAAAAGGTCAATACGGAGCTTATTCCGATAGCGCTTAAAATGCGGCGCGAAATGCTCGGAGTAATTTTCGGGCGCGATGAGGCAAGCTTCGAGGGAGAATTTTCCGATCGAACGGAGGAATTTTTTAAGCACGGCGATCAGACTACCGTTCTTACGTTTGACGGAGATACGGCTATTGGCTGTGCAACGATTTGTTATATGGATCTTATGCCTTCCTTTGATCCGTCGGAAAAACGCGCTCACATAATGAACGTCTACACCAACGCGGACTATCGCCGCCGCGGAATAGCGCGGCAAATGCTGACGGTGCTGATAGACGAGGCGCGCGAGCGCGGCGTGACTTACGTTTCACTCGACGCGACGGAAAACGGCAGAGCGCTTTACAAGTCGCTCGGGTTCGGTGAGAACGAGGAAAATATGGGACTCAATTTGTAAGCGGGCGAGGTTTTTTATCGCTTGCTTCTTAAAATCTTATATCTATACGGAGGAATTATGGATACGGACGGCAGTCGAAGTACGAACAACGAGAAGGAACACAAAGCGGCGCGGGTTTTTCTTGCTCCGCTGATAGGGCTTGACAAGGGGATTTCCGCGCTGTTGAAAAGAGCGCTCGGCGCGAATTACGCGGATGTTTCCGAGGAGGAGGTACGCGACCTCGTGGACGCTCTCGCAAAGGACGAGGACGAGGACAGCATTGAGGAGCAGTCGGCGGAGATGATAAACAACATCTTCGAGTTCAACGACCTGACCGCCGCCGACGTTATGACGCACCGAACGAATATAGTCGGCGTGGACATCAACACGATAACGCTCGACGATCTTATCTATCTCGCGCTCGATATGGGATTTTCGCGTATCCCCGTTTACGAGGAGAGCATTGATAAGATAATCGGCATAGTGATAGTCAAGGACTTGCTTTGCCTTATCGGAAACGGTGATCTTTCGGATTTCGATATCCGCGATTTCATCCGCGACGTGAGCTTTATCCCGGAGGCGCAGACCTGTCCGGATATTTTCAAAACGCTCACCACTCTTCGTTCGGGAATGGCTGTCGTTGTGGACGAATACGGCGGAACTGCCGGCATAGTGACGCTCGAGGACATCATCGAGGCGGTTATGGGGAATATTCAGGACGAGTATGACGACGAGGAGCAGCTTATAACGAAAATCGGCAACGGCGTTTACGACGTAAACGGCGAGGCAGACCCCGAGGACGTGTTCGAGCTGTTCGGCGTGGAGCTTCCGGAAGATCATGAATATCAGACTATCTCGGGATTTATCACGGATAAGCTCGGGTATATCCCCGAAAGCGCGGGAACGAAGCCGCCGATAGTCGAGTATGAGAACGTGAAGCTTGTCGTTTTGCAGGTCGAGGACAGGAGCATCGTTAAAGTCCGCGCGATAAAGGATCACAAACCCGTTAAGGAAGAGAACAAATGAGAATGACGAAAAAAGCCCGCGCTGCCGAGGTGATAGCGCGTTTGAAAGAGGAATACCCCGCCGTAAAATGCGCGCTGACATACCAAAAGCCGCACGAGCTTCTGATAGCGGTGCGATTGTCGGCGCAGTGCACGGACAAGCGCGTAAATTTGGTAACGCCCGCGCTGTTCGAGAAATTTCCGAGCGTTGAGGCGTTCGCGGAGGCGGACGTTTCCGATGTGGAGGAATACATAAGATCCTGCGGTCTGTTCCACACAAAGGCGCAGGACATAGTTGAGATGTGCCGAATGCTCCGCGATATTTACGGCGGCAAGGTTCCGGATACGATAGAGGAGCTTGTAAAGCTCCCCGGGGTCGGGCGTAAGACCGCCAATCTTATAGTCGGCGATCTGTACGGCAAGCCCGCGATTGTCTGCGACACGCACGTTATCCGCCTGACGAACCGTCTTGGGCTTTCCGAGGGAACGGACGCGGCTCGCGTGGAAAAGCAGCTCCGAGAGCTGATACCGCCTGAGGAGGGGCTTATGCTGTGTCATCGGTTGGTGTGGCACGGAAGGGGAGTTTGCGCGGCGAGGTCTCCGAAGTGCGCGGAATGTGTACTAAACGATATATGCTTGAAGAAATAACATAAATGGCGCGGTTTTGATCAAAACCGCGCCATTGTTGTTTTAGCTGTTTTTCGTCCACCCGAACTCCGAAAGCTCGTCTCGGGTCACGCATTTTTCGTTGTTGTAGGCGAACCGCAAAGCCGAGCGTTTGTTGTATGTCTCGGTGAAATTGCCCGCTTCATTGATGATATATTCCCCGCTGTCTACCGCAAACCAGAGCCAGAGGGCGTTGTCGCGGCTCATATAATCTATGCTCGGAATGGTGTCGCACGCCGTAACGGCAAGCATTTTCCGCCCGGAGTAGATGTTTTCGGCGAGCGCCCCGAAACGCCCCGCGAAGGACGAGTTCGTTTTCTCGTAAAAGCTCTGCCCGATTATGTCGACATACTTGTTTCCGGGGTAATAGCCGAAATCGCTGTTGTTCCATACCCAGATGAGATTATTTAACCCGTGGTATCCGCAAAGCCGCGTGAAAATAAGCTGCCAGAGCGTTTTGTAGCTTTCTGCGTCCGCGCCCCACCAGAACAGCCCCGCGTCTCCGTCGGGGATAGGCTCGAAGAGTATCGGGATATTCGCGTCCGCGAGCTCGCCGAGCGTAGTGGCAAGCTTGTCCATATCCGCCATAAGGTCGAAAGCCTCCTGCGAGATAAGCGCGTTGTCGAGCTGGAGCTTCAGCGTTGCCTCATCCAACATTCCGAGCTCCCCGGGCTCCGTGTTACCGAGAGCGTTTTTGAGGTCGAACTCCTTAACCGCCGTTCCGCGGAAGGCGTTCGGAGAATACCAGTGCCACGAATACGAGCATATCCCGCCGTCTTTATCCCACTGCTTTGCGAGAGCAACATCGTTTTTTATCGTCGCGGCGGAGTCCTCGTCGTCCTTAAGCGCGGGCGCGAGCTCGCTTATGCGTATCGCGGGATAGCGCTTTGTTTCGTTGTAGACAGCGTCGATTTCCGCGTTTGTGCCGCAGGTGACGTTCTGCCCGACAAAGCACACCATGCCGTAGTATTTGGAAAGCGCGGCGAATAGCTCCATAGTTCTCGCGGAGGGGCTTGTGGAAACGCACATATTTCCCGTCTCGTAAGCCGAGGAATTCACAGGGTCGCTGTCCTCGACTATAAAGCAATCAACGTCCGCCGAGCCGCTTGCGGTCATCAGCTTTATCGTGTTCATTCCGACGGGCATATATAGATTTTCTATTGAATAGAGTGCGAAATTTGCGCTGTCGCTGTTGGCGCTGCTGCTTCGCGGAATGTAATACGCGCCTTCTATGATGTCCCCCACCTGGAGCTTTATCACCGCGCCCGTTGAAGAACGCGCCGCTATTACAACGCGGTAAAACTGCGAAGTCGCGACGGACACGACCTGCGTGACGTATTGATCGCCGCTGAGAGCTACAAATCCGCCGTTATCGGTATTTTCGATCTCGTCGTTTTCGTTCATTGCCGTTCCGTTAAACGCGCCCTTTTCCGCTTCAAGACGCTTTGTAAAGCTCTGCTTTACGACTATGTGATCTTTGATAGTATCGGTGTCGTTTCCGCGGGAGGTCGTGCTCGTATCGGAGCTTGTGCCGGAGGTCTCGGAGGAAGCCGCCGAAGCGGAGGGGTCGTCCGGTATCGGCTGACAAGCGGCGAGCATAGCCAACACGGTTATAATTGCGATAAGCTTTAAGATCTTCTTCATATTTCCTGTACCATAAAATTATTCGATAACTATAACGTCTCCGCTGCGTATCTCCTCGTCAAGCCGCGCTATTTTCCCGTTGAGCGTAACTGTTCTCGCGCTCGCGAGAAGCTCTGTAGGGTCGTCCGAAAACGCCGCCGCAACGTCTAAGAATATTGGCGCGGAGCCGTCTCCGCGCATTGGGAATTCGGCTTCTATGCCGTTTACCGTTATCTTCCGCCCGGTTTGCGCGGAGCTCGGGGTCTCCGGTTCGGGCGCGGGTTCGGGCTGCGGAGCGGGAGCGGATACGGTCACGGGAGCGGGAGCTGGCGCAGGCGTACTTTGATCGCTTTCGTAGGTTATCACGTCTCCGCTTTGCAGGATAACTTCGGGAGAAACGCGCTTGCCGTTCAGCAGAACGTTTTCCTTTATGCCGCACATCTCAACAAGCTTGCCGAGCGTGTCCATTTCGACGAACTCCACCTCGTCGCCGTCCCAGATACGGCGGTCGGCAACGATTTCTCTGCCGTTGATGAGTATGTATCGTCCCGCGCGGCGCTTGTTTCCGAAAAGCGTTACCGTGCAGGAACGCACGAGCGACAGGTCGTAATAATCCGAAAGCCGCGCCATTCCGTCAGCGCCCTTTTCCGCGGGAGAGATAGTCACATCGTCGCCCTTGGTAACGACGGTGTTAAGCGAGGCGGGCTCGCCGTTCACGATTATTTCGGAGGGCTTCGGGGGCTCGCCGCGCAGAGTTATCTTCTCGCCCGAGATCGTGAAAGAAACGGTCTTTCCGGCGGGGGCTATCATATCCTCCGGGGATATTTTCGCGAAATTCATAAGCTCGAAAACCGTGAGCCTGTTTGTATCAAGCGCACGGAGCTTTTTGCCGTTTACCGTTATGGTCGTGAAGTCGTAGGAAACTCCCTCGCCGGAGCTTATCGCTATTCCGAACGGAGTTGTGTGCTCCGCGCCTATCTCCATATCTTCCGGCGCGACGATTCCGCGCAGCAGCTCGCGCCGCCCTGTTATCACCTTGGAGGCGTCCATTTTCAGCTCGCTTGCCACGAGCGCCGCCAGCCCTTCGAGCTTGCTTCCGCCGCCCACGAGGAAAACCGCTTGCGGAGGCTTTGCGTTCGCATTCATGATCTCGTCCGCTATCACCTTCGCGAGGTCTTTCGCGGCAGGCTCTATTATCTTCATTATTTGCTGATGAGATATTTTACATTCGCTCAAAAGAATATTTTTGTATTCGATCTCCTTTTCCGCGGAGGTTTTGAGGAGCTCCGCCGTGTTGAAGTCCACAAGAAGCTCTTTCATTATCGTTTCGGTTATCTCGTCCCCCGCGGTAGTCGCCATTCCGTAAGCTACCACGCTGCCGTCTCTCGCGACCGCGACATCGGAGGTGCCCGCGCCGATGTCGCAAAGCGCGATGTTTATCAGGCGCAGCTCGGGCGGTATTACCGCGCTCATTGCCGCTATGGGCTCCAGCGTCAGGCGCGAGACCTCTAGCCCCGTGTTGTCCACGGCGGTGCAAAGGCTCTCCACAACGTAAGCCGGAAGGAACGCCGCGATTATCTCGGTGGTGAGGCACTCGCCGCGGTGATCCTCGGGCTTCTGCACCTTGAAACCGTCGAGCGAGCGCGAGATAACGCTGTGCCCCACGCAATAGAACGCCGTGTTGTCGTTGCTCTGCGTGAAGCTCTCGCAGGTCTTGCGAACCGCGTCGAGCTCGGTCGTTTTCATTATCTCGGGCGTTATCACCCTGTCTTTAGACAGCTTGTATTCCCAAGAAGAGCGCACGGTTTTCAGCGCTCTTCCGGCGGCGGCTATGCAGGCGCTGCGCAGCGCTATTCCGTGCCGGGCCTCGAGCTCCCGCTTAACGCGCTTGATGTCCGCCGAAACGGACGGGATATCCTCTATCTGCCCGTCCGCCATAGAACGCTTTTCGTGCGGAACCGTCACCATATCCATTATCTCGCAGCCCCGAGGCGTTTTCCGCGCGAGAACCCCCACGACCGTGCGCGTTCCGATGTCAAGCGCGAAGATGACGTCTCCCTGCGGGTCTTTTCTGACCGCGGGCTTTTTCGGGGCGTTTTTAGAGCTCTTCCCCGAATTTTTGGCGGTGTTCTTTTTCTTATCGTCCATAATCATTCTCCGTATGCTATTTTCAGAGTGTTTCCTTCAACGGCAATTCCGCGGCTTAATGTTATTGGGAGCTTCTGCTCGGCTGAAAATCCTATCGTTTCGCCGTCCCGCAGGGTAACGTCCTGCCCGATAACGTAGTCGGCGATATCCGCCAAAAACCCGCGTATCTCATTTAAGTCAGCGTTTTCCCGCGGGACATACACTTCCATTTCCTCTTTTCCGAGCCGCCGCATACCGTAAGTGTAAACGCCGATTTCCTTGTCGTTTCCGTATATCCCGAACCACACGATGTTCAAAACGGGGAACGCGCCATTTTTCATCGGCTTGCAGAACTCGCGGTACATATCGGGCGGGAACACCGCGCCGTCGTTATAAAACGCGAGCGCGTTTTTCTGCCGCATTGCCGTCGCCGCGAGCTTTACGAACAGCTTACCCTTCGCGATAATGTCGGTCGTTTCTCCCAAGATTGAAATAATGAGCTGCGCCTTGTGCGCTTTTACGACTTCAACGCCCTCTTTCCACATATAGTTGCCCTGCGCCCAGTATTCCGCTTCTCCGTTCGGCACGGGAGCTTCCACAAAACCCACCATCGCGCGCAAGCCTTCTATTTCCGCGTAGATGAGCTTGTTGTCATCCTCGGATTTTTCGGCGTGCTCTCCCTCGGTTATCTCAATTCCCCAGTCGTCCTTGAGCTCCTCGATGAATTGAGCCTTGTCCCAATTCGCCTCCGAAAGCAGCGCGAACCCCGCGAAGTTTCCGGCGGACTTGCCGCTTTCAGGGTCGTGGTGCGCCTCGTTTTTGCTGCTTTTCTTTCCGAACAAACCGAACAGTCCCATAAACCTCTACGCTCACTTTCCAACGCAAAATCTCTTAAAGACCTCGTTTATCACTTCATCGGAAACGCTCTTCCCCGAAAGCTCGTAAACAGCCCCAAGCGCTTCCTCAAGCTGTACTCCTATCACATCGGGAGTGACACCGGCGTTTACTGCCGAAAGCGCTTCCTCAACGGCTCTTGCGGCTTTGATAACGCACTCCCTTTGCCGCTCGTTCGCGAGAAAGCCCGCGGAAGCGTCCAGTTTGGTTAAGTCCGACCGAGAGGCTATCTCTTTGCCTAAAAGCTCCGCCAAGCCCTCTTCCTTCGCGGAAACGACTATCGGAGAGCCCAGCCTGCTTTCTATCTCCGCGGTATCGAGCGCGGGGGGGAGGTCGCTTTTGTTCACTATCGGCACGACGGTCTTGTTCTTTAGCAGCGGAAGCAGCCGCCTGTCCTCTTCTTCGAGAGGCTTTGAGCCGTCGAATACCGCGAGCACAACGTCCGCGTTTTTGAGCCTGCGGAGCATTATATCCACGCCTATTTTTTCGACCTCGTCCTCCGTTTCGCGAATTCCGGCGCAGTCGGAGAGAAGCAGGACCGCGCCGTTTAAGTTCACCGTTTCCTCGACGATATCCCTCGTTGTGCCCGCAATGTCGCTCACGATGCTTCGCCGAGTGCCCGAGAGCGCGTTCATTATCGTGGATTTCCCGACGTTCGGCTTGCCGACTATCGCGCAGGAGATCCCCTCGCGTATCATTCGCCCCGTGTCGTAGCCCGAAAGGAGCTCATCAAGCTCAGACTTGATGTCGGAGATACGCTCCTTCAGCCATTCCTCAGTGACTGTCGGCGTATCGTCCTCGGGGTAATCTATCCAAGCGGATATTTGCGCGGATATGTCCATTATCCTTTCGGAGATCGCTTCCGCGCGTCGGTATAAAGCGCCCTCGCGCTGGCTGTTCGAGCACGCGAGCATTTGCCCGCCCTGCGCCGAGATAAGATCGGCGACAGCCTCCGCCTGCGTGAGCGACATTTTGCCGTTGAGCAGCGCGCGTTTCGTGAATTCGCCCGCACCCGCGACCTCAGCGCCCGCTTTCAGGCAAGCGGTCATAACGCGCCTTGTCACATAGATGCCGCCGTGGCAGGAGAGCTCGCAAACGTCCTCGCCGGTGTAGGAGCGCGGAGCTCTGAACGCAAGCAAAACCCCGTCGTCAAGCTGTTCCTCGCCGTCGAAGATTTTTCCGTAAGCGGCGGTGTAGCCCCTCATTTCGCGGACGGGCTTTTCCGAGACGGGTCTGAAGACCTTCTCCGCTATTTCAAACGCTCTCTCCCCCGAAAGCCTCACAACGGACAGCCCGCCGACAGCGGCGGGAGTGGCTATGGCGCATATCGTGGAGCTTGTCTGCATTGTCCGCACCTCGCAAGATCACTTTTTCTTTCCGAACAGCTTTCCGAAAAAGCCCTTCTTTTCGGGAGCTTCGGCGGTCTCTTCAAGCTCCTTTTTTGCCGCGCTCTCGTAGTCGTCGGATAATACGCCCATAAAAAACGGCTTTGCTTTGAACTCCTCGCCGATGTCGTTGAGAAGATAGGTGTACGTCCGCGTCGGCTTTTCGATCTCATAGTCCGAGAGCCTTTCGCACTCCAGAACTTCCTCCAGCTTTTCCGCCATACGTTCGGAAATTGAAGCCGCGGCGTTTCCGTAGTATTCCTCGCACGCGATGTTGTATTCCTCGGCGGGATCGCGCCCCGCTATCTGCGTGAGATGTATGCCCTCGCGAAGATAGGTGGTGTAATCCAGATAATCGCACCAGAACTCGTTTAACAGCGCCGCGAGTATGCGGTTTTGCAGCTCTTGGAGTTCCTTTTCGGGGAATTTCGCGAGTGCCTTTTCGTAGAGCTCACCCGCGTCCTTTTGCCAGAGCTCGCTGTTGTACGAGCCGTCCAGCAGCGAGTTCCTCCGACTGAACGTCACATAGCGGTGCTTTTCGCCTATCATCGTGTACTTCATAAGCTGCACGCGGTCTTCAAACGCGTTGTTTTCCGCTATCCGCTGAACGCGCTCTGCTTCGCGCAAAAGCACCTTATCGTCAAGAATGCCGCTTGTTTTTTCGGACGGATAATGCCGCCCCGCAAGCCCTTTAAGGTCGTTGTTTAAGAATATCGGATCGTCCAGCGCCGCGAACGCACGGCTCTCGCCGACGTCGCCCTGTCTTCCTGCTCTGCCGCGAAGCTGCATAGTTATACGCGAGCTCTCACGCGGAGAAGTCGCCAGTACGAGCAAGCCTCCCGCGTTCACCACAAATTCCCTGTCGGAGCTGTCCGCGCCGCCTAGCTTGATATCAACGCCGCGCCCCGCCATATTCGTGGAGATAGTCACCGCGCCGCGTTCGCCCGCACGCGCGATAATGTCCGCCTCCTCGAAGTCGTTTTTCGCGTTGAGAACGGCGCACTTTATCCCCATTTTCCCGAGATCCGTGGCAATGCTCTCGCTCTCCTCGATGCTCTCGCTTCCGACGAGCACGGGACGTTCGATGTCCGCCGCTTCCTTTATTGCCGCGAGAATGGCACGGCGTTTTTCCTCTCCGTCAAAGTAGAGCTCAAGCGGTCTGTCAATTCTCGCCACGGGAAGTCTTGTCGGAATTACCTCGGTGAGTACCCCGTATATCTTCTCAAATTCATCTTGGGATTGCTCCGCCGTGCCAGTCATACCCGAGAGATTCAGGTACAAGCGCGTGTAATATTGCAGAGCGATGCTGCCCATAATTCTTCCGCGCGAAGAAATAGAGAGACTGTGCTTTGCCTCGACAGCCGATTGCAGATCTCCGGGGAACACGCGCCCGGGTGCGGCTCTGCCGGTAAACTCGTCGATAAGAACGATGTTTCCGTCCTTGACGATGTAGTCCTTGTTCTCTTTCAGAACGTCCCGTGCTTTAAGACACGCGCACACCTTTGAGAGCAGGGTCTCGCTTCCCGCGGCGTACATATCGCAGCCGAAGATCTCCTCCGCCTTGTCCGCGCCCTTGTCCGTGAGGTAGGCGTTCTGCGATTCTTCGTCAACGTCAAAACAGCCCTCGCCGAGAGCCGTCGTTTTTTCGTATATTTCCGCCATATCCCCGCTGTCGCGCACGGCGATGTCGCCCGCTATAACAAGCGGGATACGCGCTTCGTCTATGAGTATGCTGTCCGCCTCATCGACTATGGCGAAGTTCAGCTTTTCGGGGAAGTACGGTTTTTCGTCGAACAGGACAAAGCTCCGCAGATAGTCGAAGCCCGCTTCCTTTGCCGTCACATACAGCACTTGCCGTTTATATAGCTCCCCGCGCTCTTCTTTGGGAGTGTTCTCCGTGATACACCCTACCGAAACTCCCATCTCGTCATACACGGGCTTCATCCATTCGTGATCGCGCCGAGCGAGATAATCGTTGACCGTGAGTATATGTGTGAGCCCGCCGTTAAGCGCTTCCGCGCACGCCGCGAACACAGCGCAGAGCGTTTTGCCCTCGCCGGTCTGCATTTGGACCATTCTTCTGTGCGACAGTTCCAGCGCCGCTGCGAGCTGTTCGTCAAACGGCGTTATATCAAGCGTTTTTTCCACGGCGCGGTAGACCCGCGCGAATACTTCCTCAAGCGAGTTTCCGCCGCATTCTCCGCTTTTTGCGAGAGATTTTATTTTCTCGATCACAGCCGAACCTGACAATTTCTCCACCTCGCGTCAGCACGTTGGAACTCATCGTTTCCACGCGTTTTTCTTTGCTTTGTTAATTATATAGAGCAGCTCCGAGCTTTGGTTTTCGAGCCATTTTGTGACTGTGCGCGTTGTTTGACCGTTTTTGGACATTTCGCACAATCTTTCAAACGTCACCCATTTTGCCGCGCACACCTCAATGTCCTGAAGACGAAGCTCCGACAGCGGCGTGTCTTTTACCAGGACGTAAAAGTCCCGCAGCATACCGTCCGTTGTGAGCGTCCACTCCAACGTCAGCTCGTCCTCGGCAGCCACTATGCCCGTTTCCTCGTACAGCTCGCGCGCGGCGGCTTCCTTGCCAGATTCGCCCGCTACCGCGCAGCCGCCCGAGCACTCCCACTTGCCGCCGCTTGTTTTTTCGGGAACGCGCTGGGTAAGCAGTATCTCGCCTTTATGGTTTATTGTCATAACCTGTACGACGATGTGATATTCCCCCCGCGGAACGGGAACGCCCCTCATGATCTTACGTCCCAGGGGTTTTCTCGCGGAGGTATAGAGATCGAAAAATTCCATTATTTGTTTTTTGCTCCGTTTTTATTTTTCATAAATATGATATACTGATTATATTATAACACATTATTATGCAAATTGCAAGCGGATTTGTATTTTTTGCGTTTTTTTGGGCGCTTTGTTGCTTTTCGGTTTTGGGGCGCGCCCGTAATTCGCGAACGCAGTGAGCGAATTTGCCGCGAAGCGGCAATTTTGCGAAGCAAAACACGGGCGCGTCCTCCCCGCCGCGCTATCGCGCCTCATGAGTAAGAACGCTCCTTATCCCCAAAGGCGTTTGTTCCCGCGCCGTTCACGTTGCCGGGGGAGGCGGCGCTCTTGACAAAAAGGCGAGTTTGAGTTATAATGGTTCGGGGTGATGTGAATGTACGATCCGATAATATTCGATCTCGACGGAACGCTTTTGGATACGTTGAGCGACCTTGCGGCGGCGGGAAATCACGCATTGCGTGAAATGGGGTTTCCGACGCACGAAACGGAAAAGTACCGCCGATTTGTCGGCAACGGGATACCCAAGCTTATTGAGCGGATGTGCCCGCCGGGTACAGACGAAGAAACGCTCTTAAAGACGAAGGAGGTTTTTTCGGAGTATTACGAGCTGCATAAATCCGACCTCACAAAGGCGTATGAGGGTATGACGGAGCTGCTCGCGGAGCTTAAAGAGCGCGGAGTAACCGCGGTGTGCAATACCAATAAGGATAACGTTTTCGCCGAAGCGCTCCTGCGCTCGTTCTACGGTGAGAACATCGTCGAAACAGTCGGCGCGGGGCTGGGGCACCCGACAAAGCCCGACCCGAGCGCGGCGCTGTACTTAGCGGAAAAGTACGCGAGATCGGGCAGAAAACCGCTCTACGTCGGCGACAGCAACGTCGATATGCAAACGGCAAAAAACGCGGACATAGAAGCGTGCGGAGTTCTCTGGGGATTTCGCGAAAGGGAAGAATTGGAGGAATATTTCCCCGCATATATCGCTGCGGATATAAGCGAATTACGCAAAATTATCCTCGAAATATAATGATTGTCGGTGTTTTCCCTGCCGCCGGCGGGGAAAATACCGCCAAAAATTACATTTTAGCGCATTTCCTCGAATAAAAAATAATGGGCGGTTATAATAACATAGACACACACTCTCTTAAAAGAAAGGAAATGTTTATGAAAAAATCGTCATATATAACGGCGGCTGTTTTGGCGTTCGTTCTCACGGCTTGTATGGACGGTTCGCGGAACAGCAGCGGCACGGCTTCGGAAGGGGTCGCGGGAATAGCCTCGACAAATTCCGCGAGCGATTACACCTATAAAAACGAGGACGGCGGCGTCGAGATCACCGGAAGCACGATAAAGGCGGAAAACATCGTTATCCCGAGCGAGATAGACGGCAAAAAGGTCGTCAAGATAAGCGGAAACAAAAGCGCTCCGTTATTTCCGAACGCGAAAACTGTCACGCTCCCCGAAACGCTTGAGGAGATAGGCAGTTACGCCTTCGCGAACTGCGAAGCTCTCACGGAAATTACCGTTCCGGCAAGTGTTAAGGAGATAGACGACAACGCGTTTATGAACTGCATACTGCTCTCGAAAATAACGCTGCAAAACGGATTGAAGGAGATAGACGAGGGCGCGTTCAGCGGCTGCGTGAGCCTCAAGAAGATAGACCTTCCCGATACGTTAGGTGAGCTCGGCTATAACGCGTTCGACGAAAAGGTGGATTTTTCCGTGACATACCACGGCAGCACCTACACTCCCGCGAACATCAGCGATCTGTACAGACAGCTGCAATAAAAAAAGAACTCCCGCGGACAGCACCGCGGGAGTTCTGATAATGTTTTGATCTCACTTGATAAGACGAATGCTTCCGATAACGGGGAGCTCCTTCATTTCTCCGTTTACCGCGTTCACTATGCCGATAATAGCCATGATAAGGCATACAAGCTCAAACAGACCGCCTACGATACTGAAAATAACTCCCAGGATCCGGATACGCGCGAGGATCCCGATAGCGGCACCGAAAACAATCTCAATTATGCAGAGCACAAGTCCTTGGTTCGCGTGGAACTTAGAGAACTCCGTCTTGCCCGCAAGTATCGGCACAAGCACCAGAAGATTAAAGTACGCCAATATGCCAAAGCCCTTTTCCGTTGAGTCCATAAAAATACCTCCTAAAAATATTTCTTATGTTTGTTTTATGCAATTTCCCCGCCTTCGGCGGGGGAATTGCCGTTTTTTCTTGTTTGGCGATTCCACCGCCTACGGTGAGGAAATCGCCGGTATTTTTTATTCGGGTTTTCCCCGCCTTGGGCGGGGAAAACCGCCGGTAAATTCGTATTTCCTTTAATAAATACTATACCAAAAACCGCGCGATATGTCAAGAGAAATAAACCGCGTTTGGGAAATTTTCGGCTTTTTTGTGAGTTCGGTCAAAATTTCCTCGGTTTGCCCCAAAAACTCTATGCACAATTGGCGGTCACATATCCAAAAGATACGGATTTGTACGCTTCTCCGTGTCAATATCCGTAGGGTCTCCGTGACCGCAGAGTATGGCGTAGTTGTGCTCTATGGCACGGAGCTTTTTCAGAGATTCGCGCTGTTGAGCGCCGTTTCCCGAATATCCGTCCGTTCTGCCGACGCTTCCGCGGAAAATAACGTCTCCGGTGAAAACGCAGTCCCACTTGTCGCAGAACAGCAGACAGCTCCCCGCCGTGTGCCCCGGCGAGTTCTCGACCCGAAATTCCGTGCCGCAGACCGTGAAGCTTTCGCCGTCCGTGAAAAGGTGATCGGGCGTTATCGGCGCAAACGGCGTTCCGCCCATAAACCAAGCCCAGCTCTTGTCGGAGCTCGCGAACATTTCACTGTCGAGATCGGGCGCGTAAATGGGCGCGCCCGTCCGCTCGTGCAGCGCCGCCGCTCCCGCAAAATGATCAAAGTGCCCGTGCGTTATTATGATAGCGCCGAGCTCCATATCGTTCGTATCGAGTATCGCCATAACCTCTCCCGAAGACGCGGGATCTACAGCGATAGCCTTTCCTTTGTCCGCGGGGATCAGATAACAGTTGGAGGCGAGCGCCCCCAGAGGAAGTCTCATTATTTTATCCATAAAAAGCCTCACCTTATTTTCGTGATTTTCGCTCCGCCCTTTGTTTTGTTGTAGGAGTCCGTTGCGGAGAATGCCTCTATAAGCGCGATCTCCATTTCGTTGAGCCGTTTTGCCTTTACGGGAACTATACGCACATACGCGTATTTTCCGTACTTTATATCCGCGTAAACGTCGCCGTTGCCCTTGCCGTTGAAGTGGTTGTGCACGCGCTGAAAGACGTTCACCGACTGTCCGATGTAGACGTTCTCCCATTTGCGAAAGCGCTTTCCGCGGACAGGCTTGTCGAATATCAATATAACGTAACAGCCCGGAATATCGCAGTATTTGTACCCCAAGCGCTTCTTTTCGTCGACTATCCAGTTTTCCTCGAACTTATCGCGGAGCACGAACCCGCCCCTTTTGACCCTTCGCCGAAGCCGCGCCTGTTTCGCTTTCGGAGTGCTTCGCGCTCTTATCCATAAGACGATGAGTAACGCGAGAGCGCAAAGCAAAGGTATTCGCTCAAGCTCCATAATTACTGCTTGCCCGTTCTCTCAACGGAGATAACGCCGGGTATCTTTTTAAGGCGGAGGATAAGGTTCGCGAGCTGTTCAACGCCGGCTATCTCTATCGTCATAAGTATGTTGGTATTGCCGTTTTTCAAGCGGTGCATATTCAGCTCGTGCATGGAGATGTGGTTTATGGCGATAGCGGAGGTGATGTCCGCGATGACCGAGCTCTTCTGCTCCGCGATGATGTCCACCGTGGCGCGGTAGGTCTCGTTTTCGACGCCCGCCCAGGAAGCCTTTATCCAGCGCGCTCTGTTTTCCTCGCTGTCCATATTGTTTATGACGTTTACGCAGTCCTGCTTGTGTATCGAAACGCCGAAACCGCGTGTTACAAAGCCGATTATCGGGTCTCCGGGCAGAGGTGTGCAGCACTGCGCGAACTTCACGAGGCAGTTATCCACGCCTTCTACGATAACGCCCTTTTGACGCGAACGGCTGTTTGTCGCCTCCGAGATCTCGTCGCTTGTGGGAGTTGTCTGTGCCTGTTCCTTTTGCGCGCGCGCCTGACTTTCCTTTATGCGCTGGATTATCTTAGACATTGAAACGCCGCCGTAGCCTATCGCGGCGTACAGATCGTCCACCGAGCCTATGCGCGCTCTTCTTGCCGCGTCCTCAAGGAGCTCGGGCGTTATCTGTATCGAGTTGCGCTTGAACTCGCGCTCCAGCTCCTCGCGCCCGCAGGCGATGTTTTCATCGCGGCGCTCCTTCTTGAACCACGAGCGTATTTTAGCCTTTGCCTCGGTCGTTTTGGCTATTTCCAACCAGTTTCTGTTCGGACCGTAATTCGGCGAACCGCTTGTGAATATCTCGATGATGTCGCCCGTCTTTACCTGATAATCGAACGTTACCATTCGTCCGCCGACTTTTGCGCCCGTCATTTTATTTCCCACTTCTGTGTGAATGGCATAGGCGAAGTCGATGACGTTCGCGCCGTTGGGCAGCGCGAAAACGTCTCCCTTGGGCGAGAACACATACACCTCGTCCTGCGAGAGATCGGTTTTGATAGCGTCGGTTATCTGCTCGACGTCGTCCGCCTCCTGCTGACGTTCGAGGAGCTGTCTTATCCAATCGAAGCGCTGTTCGCCCGCAACGGAGCCCTTGAGCCCCGCCTTGTATTTCCAGTGCGCCGCGATGCCGTATTGCGCGGTGTTGTGCATTTCCACCGTGCGTATCTGCACCTCGAACGGTATGCCCTCTTTTCCGATTACCGTGGTGTGGAGCGACTGATAACGGTTCGGCTTCGGCGTTGCGATGTAGTCCTTGAAGCGGTACGGCATCGGGCTGAACAGGTCGTGGATAACACCCAGAACGTTATAGCACTCTATGACAGAATGAACGATTATCCGCACGGCGTAGATGTCGTATATCTCGTCAAACGGCTTGTTTTTGAGATACATCTTCTTATATATCGAAAATATCGACTTCACTCTGCCCTCGATTATAGGTTCGGGCTTTATGTCCGTTATGCGCGAGCGGATACGTTCGCTGATGTGGTCGATGAAGGTGTCGCGCTCTTCCTTGTGAACGTCCAGAAGGCGCTCTATCTCCTTGCAGCCGTAAGGATCGAGGTAGCGAATTGCGATGCTCTCCATTTCCTCCTTGACGTCGCTCATACCGAGACGGTGAGCTATAGGCGCGTAGATGTTCATCGTTTCCAGAGAGGTCTTGCGCTGCTTTTCGGGCGGGCGGGCGTACAATGTTCTCATATTATGCAGTCTGTCCGCGAGCTTAATGATGATAACGCGGATATCCTTGCTCATCGCCATGAGTATCTTTCGGATATTTTCCGCCTGCTGCTCTTCTTTTTTGGTGTTCAGCGGAACTTGACCTATTTTCGTAACGCCGTCCACCATAAGCGCCACGTCCTCGCCGAACTGTTTTCTTATCTCGTCGAGAGAGGTGTCGGTGTCCTCCACAACGTCATGCATAAGCGCCGCGCAGACCGTGTCGGTATCCATGTGATAATCGAGCAGAATACTCGCGACAGACAGCGGGTGAGTGATGTACTTTTCCCCCGAAGAGCGCATTTGCCCCTCGTGCGCGTTGTCCGCGAGAATATACGCACGGTTGATCTTATCCGTGTCGTAATGCTTGTCTATCTCGCCGATCTTCTTCATTAGATCGTTTATGGTTATCGTTTCCATTCAGTACATCACACCTTTTTAAGAGAATTGCTTTTTAAGCTCCGCCAACAGTCCGCTTTGGAACAAGTCGCGCTTTTCCTTTACGGGGATCGTTTTGGGCGCGCCGTTTATGTATTCTGTCATTCCCGCCTCGGCGAATGCGTCGAGCGTTACCCTCAGCATACAGTAATTGACCGAGCCGTCGAACACAGCGAGCTCCTCGGGGGTCTGAGTGCCGCCGGCTCTGCGGACTAGGTCGTATATCTTCATAAGCTCCTCGCGGGTCTGCGGTATGACCCGCGGCGCCAAGCGCTTGTCGCAGCCCTCGCCGCGGCATATCTCCTCGTAAACGCGCGACGCGGCGAGAAACCTGTCCTCGCGGAAGTTAGCGGGGCGGTAGTCCTCAAGCCAGAGCTCCACGCTTTCCGTATCGCGGTAATCGCTTATCTTCGCGGAGACTATCAAGTCTATCAGATCGTCGGTTTTCGGGAAGAATTTCGCGAACGGTATCCTGAAGGTCTTTACGCGGAGAGTGGCGTTTCCCTGCGTTATATCGAACGATGTGAACTTTCCGTTCGACATCGGGTATTTCGCCTTTAACTTGCACCCGCGCAGTAAAAATACGGGCTGCGCGTTGCGTTCTCCGCAGGGCTCGAGCTTTGAGAGCGCTTTTACGTTATCGAGCGAGAGCGTTTCGAGCGTCACTTCCATATCCGCGCAAAGGCACTCGCCCGGCATTTTGGGGTAGAACTCACGGGCGTATTCGTAAACGCGTTCCGTGAACTCCTTAACCTTGTCAGCGCGGAGCGAGAAACCGCCCGCTTTCGGGTGTCCGCCAAATTTTGTAAGACACGCGGAGCACGCCGTGAGCATTTTATGCGCGGAAAATCCGTCAACGCTGCGCATAGAGCCCGTGGCTTCGTTTCCGTCTATGGAGATGATGACGACGGGTTTTCCATAACGATCAAGGAGCTTGGAGCAGGCGAGCCCCACAACTCCGTGGTGCCAGCCTTCTCCCGCGGCAACGATGACGCGCTGCTTCGCTATAAGCGGGTTTGCGGCTATCTGCGATTCTATCTCTTCGAGGACCTTGTTTTCCTCCGTGCTGCGCGTTTTGTTCAGCTCGCCCAGCTCCTCGGCTATCCTGCGGGCGGTCTCCGCGTCGTCCTCGCACAAGAGCAGACGGAGCGCTTTTTCGGCGCTCGACATACGCCCTGCCGCGTTTATTCTCGGGCATACGCGGAACGCTATGTCCGTGGCTTTCAGCTTTTGCGGGTCGGACGAGGCAGCGCGGATAAGCGCGGTCAGTCCCGCGTTCTGCTCCAGCCGTATATTTTCCAGACCGCGGCTGACTATAAAGCGGTTCTCGCCCTTGAGCGGCACAACGTCTCCGATAGTGCCGAGCGCCGCTAAATGCGCGTATGTATCGATAACAAATTCCGCGTCCTCTTCCAGAGCTATAAGCAGCTTTAACGCCACGCCCGCGCCGCACAGGTCTTTGAACGGCGAGCTGTCTCCGACGCGGTTCGGGTCGATACAGGCGGCACATTCCGGGAGCTCTTGATCGGGCTGGTGGTGATCCGTTATAATAAGATCAATTCCCTTTTTCTTTAGGAACTGCGCCTCTTTTACCGCGGTTATGCCGTTGTCTACGGTAATAATGAGTTTTACGCCCTTTGCGGCGAGCTTTTCCAGCGCGGGAACATTCAGCCCGAAGCCCTCGCCGCGGTCGGGAATATAGTATTCCACGTCCGCGCCCTGCGCTTCAAGATAGCTGTACATTATCGCGGTGGCGGTAACGCCGTCGCAGTCGTAGTCTCCGTAGACGGCTATTTTCCGTCCGTCGTCCAGCGCTTCGCGGATAAGCTCCACGGCTTCGCCGACGTCCTTCATAAGATACGGGTCGGACAATTCCGCGCACCCGAAAAATTCCCGAGCGGTATCGAGCGTCGTAAATCCGCGGCGTATCAGTATACCGCCGAGAAACTCCCCGAATTCCCGCACAACGTCCGCGCCGCCGCTTACGGGGGCATTAGAAACGATCCATTTCTTCAAATTCCCACCTCTTAAACGGCAAGCTCCGCTTTCTCGCCGAGAATATCCTTGTTAGCCTCGAGTATCGGTTTTATGAATTCGTTCAGGAACTCCTCGGTCTGTTCGGGAGCGCGCCCCACATACAGCTCGGGCAGCAGGAACTCTTCTATTTCCTCACGCGTTATTCCGAACATCGGGTCTGCCGCTATTCTGTCGGCGAGATCGTTCTCTTTTCCGTTCACGCGTATCTCGTAGGAAGCGGCGTGGGAGTGCTCGCGCAAGTGCTCGTGGAGCTCCTGACGGTCTCCGCCGCGCTCTACCGCTCTCATCATTATATTCTCCGTCGCCATAAACGGGAGTTTTGTCATAAGTCTGCGGCGTATCATCTCGGGGTATACCTCGAGACCGTCCGTGACGTTAAGCATGATGTTGAGTATCGCGTCTGTTCCAAGGAACGCTTCGGCGACTGAAACGCGCTTGTTCGCGCTGTCGTCGAGGGTTCTCTCAAACCATTGCGTGCCCGCCGTGAACGCCGGGTTAAGGCTGTCTATCATAACGTATCTCGCAAGTGAGGTTATGCGCTCGCTTCTCATGGGGTTGCGTTTGTAGGGCATTGCGGAAGAGCCTATCTGCTTTTTCTCGAACGGCTCCGCCATTTCCTCGAAATTCTGGAGCAAGCGCAGGTCGTTGCTGAATTTGGAGCAGGTCTGCGCTATCCCCGAAAGCGTTGCGAGGACTTGGCTGTCTATCTTGCGGGAGTAGGTCTGACCGCTTACGGGAACGCACGCGGAAAATCCCATTTCCTCCGCTATCGACTTTTCGAGAGCCTTTATCTTTGCGCTGTCGCCCTTGAAAAGCTCTACGAACGAAGCCTGAGTTCCGGTCGTGCCCTTCTGCCCGAGGAGTTTGAGGTTCTCGATACGGTATTCTACCTCCTCCAAGTCCATAAGCAGCTCGTTCATCCACAAGGTCGCGCGCTTGCCGACAGTCGTGGGCTGCGCGGGCTGAAGATGGGTGTACGCGAGGCACGGCAGCCCCTTGTACTCCTCGGCGAACTTGGCGAGATTTGCCAGCACGTTGATGATCTTCTTGCGAACGATCTTAAGCGCGTCGCGCATTATGATGATGTCGGTGTTGTCGCCGACGTAGCACGACGTAGCCCCGAGATGGATTATCCCCGCCGCTTTCGGGCACTGCTGCCCGTAGGCGTAAACGTGACTCATTACATCGTGGCGCACCTCTTTTTCGCGCTTTTCCGCAACATCGTAGTTGACGTCGTTTATATGCGCCTCAAGCTCATCTACCTGCTCCTGCGTCACGGGAAGTCCCAGCTTCATCTCTCCGCGTGCCAGTGCCACCCAGAGCCTTCTCCAAGTGGTGAATTTCTTATCCGCGGAGAAAACATACTGCATTTCGGCGCTCGCGTAGCGCGTGCAGAAAGGGCTTTCGTATGAATTGCGATTATCAGACATTTGATTACCTCCTAATTTAAAAGCAAAAAGCTCGCACCGCCGATTGTCGCTTGCGACAATCAGCTAGCCAAGCACCGTTGTCTTCGCTTCGCTGCGGCAATGGAGCTTGCTTGCGACTTTTTGCTATGCGTCTTTCGGGGGGATCGACTTTATAAATTACATTATATTATAGCATATTTTCCCTTGTTTTTCAAGGGGGGATCAGAAAATATCGTACAGCTCCTCGACGTTTGCGATAGTGTAGGTCTTACCCTTATAGGTCAGCAGGAGAGACGAGCAGTTGCGGAACGCGCCCACGCCTATCTCCATAAGGCTGTCGGGAAGCGAGACCAGCGCGAGCTTGGGGCAGTCTGCGAAGGCGTAGTCGTCTATCACCTTAACACCCTCGGATATTGTGAGGCTTTCCAGCTTATCGCAGCCCGAAAACGCGTGATTTTCTATCGTGTCTACGCTTGACGGAATGACGACGTTCGTCACCTCCGAGCCGCGGAAGGCGTTGTCGCTTATCTGCCGCACGGTCTTGCCGCCTATCACCGAGGGCACGGTGACCTTGCCGCCATCTCCGATGTAGCGCAGAATATTCACGCCGCCGAGATCGTCCTCCAACTCGTAATCATTTTCAACTTCGGAAGTCGAAATGAAGTTGAAGCGCGAGGAAGAGGTCGTGTTCGCCGCCGCGTTCTCGCCGCCTATCGCGGCGTTTGCGCCGTTATTGGCGGTCGTCGGCTCTTTGTAGGGCGTTCCCTTTGAGCTTGAGGAGGCTGTTGCGGGGGTGAACGTATCCTCCTTTTTGCACGCCGTGAACGTCAATGCTATCGAGCCGCAAAGCAGCAGCGTTAAAAGCTTTTTCATAGTAACATCTCCAAAATCACTTGTTTCGTTCCTTGAGAGCGCGTTCTATATCGCGTCCCGCCGCGCGTTTTGCCATATCGTCGCGCTTGTCGTAGAGCTTTTTGCCCTTGCAGAGCCCGACCTGTATCTTCACGCGGCTGTCCTTGAAATACATCGAAACGGGTATCAGGGTAAACCCGCCCTGTTTTACCTGCCCGAACAGCTTCATTATCTCCTTTTTGTGCATAAGAAGCCTGCGGACGCGGTATGGGTCGCGGTTGAAGATATTCCCCTTGTCGTAGGGTGCGATGTGCATTCCGCGGATAAACATCTCGCCGTTGTCTATCGATATCCACGAATCCTTTAGGTTCACGCCGCCGTTTCGGATAGACTTAACCTCCGTTCCGAACAGCTCAATACCCGCTTCGTGACTTTCCGTGATGAAGTATTCATGCCGAACCTGTCGGTTTTCGGCTATCGTTTTAGTATTCATTATCGTCTCCTTAGCGTAAACTTTATTTATGAGTTTTCCCCGCCTTCGGCGGGGAAACTGCCGTTATATTATCCTTATATAATCCCGCATACTATTATTATAACATATTTTCAAAGAAATTACAAGCATTTTTTGCGGCTATTGTAATATTGATATTTTCCCGACGGCGGCGGGGAAAATATAGGAAAACAAGTAAGGCTGCGCGGTTTGCGCAGCCTCTGACTCTTACTTTTCAAGCAGCTTTTCCACGCTCGCCAGACGAACGCAGATACAGAACAGGTCTATCGCTTTCAGCAGGTCCGAAACGGAGGGGTATGTCGGCGCTATGCGGATATTGCTGTCGCGCGGGTCTTTGCCGTAGGGGTATGTAGCGCCCGCGTCCGTCATTGTAACGCCCGCTTCCTTCGCGAGAGCCACGATACGCTTTGCCGTGCCTTCCATGCCGTCGAACGAGATGAAGTAGCCGCCGCGCGGTTTTGTCCATGTCGCTATACCGAGGGGTTTCAGCTCCTGCTCGAGCTTGTAGAGCACCACCTCGAACTTCGGGCGGATTATCGCTGCGTGGTGGCGCATATGCTCGGTAATGCCCTCGAAATTCTTGAAGTACTTCGCGTGGCGGAGCTGGTTGAGCTTATCGTATCCGATTATCTGTATAGCCATTTGCTTCTTGATGAAGTCGATGTTTTCCTTGGAAGCACAGATAACGGCGAGACCTCCGCCGGGAAAACTGATCTTTGAAGTTGAGCTGAACTCGAAAACCATATTCGGGTTGCCCGCCTTTTTGCACTCGTCGATGATGTTGAGCAGATGCGCCTGCTCGTTGTCTACGAGATGATGAACGCAGTAAGCGTTGTCCCAGAAAATACGGAAATCCTTCGCCGCGGGCTTGAGGTTCGCGAAACGGCGGACTACCTCGTCGGAATATGTAATTCCCGTGGGGTTGGAGTACATCGGAACGCACCAGATACCCTTTATGCTCTCGTCGGAAGCGACAAGGCGCTCTACCTCGTCCATATCGGGTCCGTCTTCCTTGTATTCTATGGTGATCATTTCGATACCGAAAGCCTCGCACATCGCGAAGTGGCGGTCGTAGCCGGGCGCGGGGCAAAGAAACTTCACCTTATCGTACTTGCACCAGGGCTTCTCGCTTCCGAGAACGCCGAGCTGGAGCGCTCTTATAATAGTATCGTACATCATCTGCAAGCTGGAGTTTCCGCCGACTATCACCTCGTCCGCGCCGACGCCCAGCATTTCCATAAACAGCTCCTTGGCTTCGGGAATACCGTCCAGAACGCCGTAAGAGCGGCAGTCCGCGCCGCTTTTCGATTTGGTGTCTCCGTCGAGACAGTGCAGCAGCATATTTATCGAAAGGTCGAGCTGCTCCGGCGCGGGAACTCCGCGCGCCATAGTAAGGTTCAAGCCCTTTGATTTGAAATCGCCGTATTTTTCGGTAAGCACCGACAGCTCAGCCGCGAGCTGTTCCTTGTTCATTTCCGTATAAAGCATAGCAATATCCTCCGTATCCGAAATAATGAAATACCGATTTAATGGCGGTTCTCCCCGCCTGCGGCGGGAAGAACCGCATAAATAAAACATAAACATCATTATGTTCGGCATTTCCGTAACTGTAATATATTATAACACATACCCTTAAATTTTGCAAGAGGTTTTTTAAAATCTTGCAAAATCGAGTGCGTTTTGGGGATTTTACACAAAAAACGCTTTTTTTTAATTTCGTTTCATAGAAAATTGCGCGGTCAAACGCCTTGTTCGACCACGCAATTTTCTATACCGCACGCCCGCTGAATGAACGCGCTCTTGCTGTATTATTTTTGTACACGCCAATCCTCGGGAAGCCAATCTCTCCACATTGCGGCTCTTTTGTTGTTTATCATTTCCATGATATTGCCGAATTTTATCGGGCTTTTGTTGTAGAGCTTCGCCATTCGCTCGGTGTGATCCTCATCGGTAAAGTAGATTCGCTGATTGTTCTGGTTGAACGCCTTCGCCCAGATGTCGCGCTCCTCTATCGCCGCTCTGCACGAATACAGCTGCTTGACAAGATCTTTCGTCCTGTTTTCGATAGCGGTATTCATTTTGGCGTATTCCTCGTCGTTGATGACTCCGATATCATAGAAGCGGTCTATCTGCTTGCCCGCGTTCGCCATTATCTTCACGATGTCGTTTTCGCCGAAGTTGTTGAACTCCACCTCGCCTCGCATATATGTGTCGAGGTGCTGCGTGTGGTCACTTTGATTCGTCATTTTGCGGATATACTCGTCGGGGTCGGTCACGTTCCACTCAAAGCAGTCGCGCAGAGGTCTGCCCTCCGCCACTATCAGCGGCTGCCCGGAGTTATTTATCCTATCAATATCCTCTTGGGTCAGCTCTATCTTCTTGAGGTTCGGGTTGCCCGTTTTAGCGTCAATACGCACGCCCTTCAAGTCAAAGTTCCAGCCCATTTTGGTCGGCTTTTCGTTGAGCGTTATCCATTCCTGCGCCATAAAAATACCTCCTTGTATTTCTTGTTACGCTTATTTTAACATATATTCTCGGAGATGTCAAGAGATTTATATAAAGCTTTCTGTGAAATCAGCGCTTCTTTAACTCTCAAATATAAAGTCTCGCCACAATAAACGCGGAGTAGTAGAAAATAGGGTCGGAGAGCATAAGCACGGCGCGTTCGCCGCCCGTAGTCCAATCGTCCTGAACCTTCAAAAGCTGATAGAAAAGCTCCGCCGCGCAAAGCGTCGAGATCGCTGTCGCGACAACGATATTTGCGCCGCGTTGGTCGATTTTAGGGAGCTTCATTATATTCTTCGTACTTTTCTTATCTTGACTTTAATGGGCGCGTCAGATCTCTCCGCGCTCGTTTTCGGAGCGGCGGGAGCTTTCGGCGCGGTAGTTTGCATTGAATTCTTGGCGGACTTAGCCGGAGCTTTCGGGGCGGGCTGTTCCGCTGCCTTATACGCTTCCTCGTAGAAGTAGCCCTGCGAGTTCAGCGGCGCTTTGCCGACATTGGAAACGCGCCTGTACTGTCCGTCGCTGTAGAGCTCCCTTGCCTTGACATTGTCGCTCATCATTGTCGCGAACGTTCCGTAAACGCGCTCCGCGAGAGAATTGTCGAGTATCGGCGCGGCGACCTCCACGCGGCGCTCTGTGTTTCTCGTCATAAAGTCCGCGCTGGAGATATACACGCGGCGGCGTTCGTCCTTGCCGAAGATGTAGATGCGCGAGTGCTCCAAGAAGCGCCCGACTATCGAGATAACGCGGATATTTTCCGTCTCGCCCTGTATCCCGGGGATAAGGCAGCAAATGCCGCGCACTATGAGCTCTATTTTCACGCCTGCGCGGGAGGCCTCTGCGAGCTTTTCGATAAGATCGCGGTCTGTGAGGGAGTTTATTTTGATGCCGATGTAGCCGTCTCTTCCATAAGTTATCTCGTTGTCGATAAACTCCACGAGGCGGCTTTTCAAGCCCTTCGGAGCGACTAACAGGCGGTTAGTGCTCTCGACCGTCGAGCTTACCATAAGCGCGTTGAACACCACGGAGGCGTCCGAGCCGATGTCGCGGTCAGCGGTCATCAGCGTGAGATCGGTGTAGAGCTTGGAGGTGCGCTCGTTGTAGTTTCCGGTTCCCACCTGCGTGATGTAGCAGACGTCGTTGCCGTCGCGCAGAGTTATCAGCAGCAGCTTCGAGTGCACCTTCAGCTCCTCGAGCCCGTAGATAACGGTAACGCCCGCGTCCTCGAGCTGCTTTGACCAACCGATGTTGTTTTCCTCGTCAAACCGCGCGCGGAGCTCCACGAGCGCCAGAACGTCCTTGCCGTTTTCCGCCGCTTTGTTCAGCGCGTTGATTATCTTGCTGTCGCGGGCTACCCGGTAGAGCGTTATTTTTATCGAGGAAACGTTCGGGTCTGCCGCCGCCTCTTCGAGCAGGTTTATAAATTGGTTGATGTTCTCGTAAGGATAGTTCAGAAGAATATCGTGCTGTTTTATCTGCTCTATCAGCGATTTCCTCGCGGAAATCGCGGGAGACCTCTGCGGCGCGAGCGGGCGGAAGAACAGCTCGGAGTGCTTTTCAAGGCGCTTTTCGAGCGCGGAGATAAATCCCATAGACAGCGGAGCGGACTGCTTGAACACAAGGTTTTCGTCTATTTTGAGTATTTTTGTGATAGTGGAAACGATGTCGCGGTCGGGGCTGCCCTGAAACTCCAGACGAACGGGGCAGAGCTTTTTGCGTTTCTTGACGAGCTTGCTCATTATATCGCGGAAATCCACATCCTCGTCGTACAAGCCCTCGTCTATCTCGATGTCGGCGTTGCGTGTTACGCGGAATATGCAGCGGCTTTCGATCTCGAAATTTTCCCAGACCTGCTTGGCATATCGGCGGATAAGCTCCTCTATCAGGATAAACTTGCCTGTTCCCGGCAGGAACACAAGCCGCGGCAGGTTTTCCGAGGCGGGGAGAATACCTATCGCTTCCTTGGCGCTGTCGGTTTTGCGGCGCAGCTTGCAGCCGATGTATATCTCTCCGTTTTTAAGAAACGGCACGGGGTGTTTTTTGTCCACAACTCCCGAAAACAGCAGCGGGCGGACTTCGCGCGTGAAATACGCTTTAAGGAACGCGTCCTCCTCCGGCGTGAGCGTGTTTTCGGAGATGTGCTCTATACCGTATGCCGAAAGCCCCTTCATTGTCTCGGAATACGCCGCGTCTTTTATTGGCAGCAGCTCTTTTACGCGCTTCGCTATTTCCGCGAGCTGCTCTTTGGCGGTCATATTGGTTTTGTTGTCGCGGTCTTTGGGGTCGTAGAGCATTTTGTCGTGCAGGCTCCCAACGCGTATCATAAAGAACTCGTCCAGGTTGGAGCAGAATATCTGCACAAATCTCAGCCGCTCGAAAATCGGCACGGTCTCGTCGTTCGCTTCTTCAAGCACGCGCGCGTTGAATTTGAGCCACGAAAGCTCGCGGTTGTCGTAAAATGCTTTGGACATAAGGTCAACTCCTAAATAAGAAATGTCGGGCTCTTAAAAATCGATCCCCTGAATTGCGTTGTTGTACAAAAATTCCTTTAGTGCCGTACTGTCGCCGCTCTCGTAAAATCCGCAAAGCAGCGTGTTAAACTCTTCCATATTTTTATCGGTGACGGTGTGCAGACCCGCGCCGCCGGAGATCATGATCTTATTTGCGAGCGTCATACTTGTGCGCTTGTTTCCGTCCCAAAAGAACTGCCCGCGCGTTCCCCAAGTGAAAGCGTTAAGCGCCTGTTCGGTCGCCGTACCGCTAGAAAGTATTTCCGAAAGCTCCTTCTCGGCAAGCTCTCTTTTGGGGATAGGCGGAGAATAGTCCGTTCCCGAAATACAAACGCTTCCGGTACGCAGCCGCCCCCATTCCAATGCCTCGTTGCGTGCGATAAACCCATTCAATGCACACATATAATCAAGAGTAACGGGCGCGTCTATCGTTTTAAGCAAGTCCCTCCACGCGTCGCGCATATTGAGAATGGCCTGGATATCATCGAGTTGAACGCCGGGCACGTTTACGCCGTCGAGAATGGTTTTCGTCTGCGGAAACGTGACGGCTCTGTTTTCCATTCGCATACCGCAGTAGACGTTTTCGTCCCATTTCTTTTTGGCAAGAAACATACTTTGCTCGCGCGTGAGCTTGTATTTGTCCTTAAATTTCAAAATTCACACTCCAACCGTTGTTTTAAGCTCCGAGGCAGTTTTGATAAACTCCGTAAACAGCGGGTGCGGTCTGTTGGGTCTTGACTTGAATTCTGGGTGGAACTGAACCGCCACAAAGAACGGGTGAACGTCCCTTGCGAGCTCGACTATCTCAACGAGCTTGCCGTCCGGAGAAAGCCCCGCGAATTTCAGACCCTTTGCGGCTATCTGCTCGCGGTAAACGTTGTTGAACTCATAGCGGTGGCGGTGGCGCTCGTAGATGAGCTCCTCGCCGTAAACGCTGCGAGAGATGCTGTTTTCATCGAGCTTGCACGGATAGAGCCCGAGCCGCATCGTGCCGCCCATATCAACGCCCTTCTGGTCTGGCATTATGTCGATAACGGGATACTCGAACTCGCCGAACTCGGCGGAGTTCGCGCCGTGAAGCCCCGCGACGTTCCTCGCGAATTCCACGACCGCCATCTGCATTCCCAGGCACAGCCCGAGATACGGTATCTGATTTTCACGCGCGTAACGCACCGCTTCTATCTTGCCTTCGATACCGCGGTCGCCGAAGCCTCCGGGAACGCATATCCCGTCGCAGTCTCCTAGCATTTCCTTTGCGGTTATCGCGGTCACCTCTTCGGAATTTATCAGCTTTATGTCAACGTTGCAGCCGCATACCGCGCCGCTGTGCCGAATACTCTCCATAACGGAAATATAAGCGTCCGGAAGAGAGACGTACTTACCCACAAGCCCGATAGTTAGGGGCTTTGTGGCGTTCTCCTGGCGGTGAACCATTTCCTGCCATTCGGTGAGATCGGGATCTCTGTCCTCGAGCCCGAGATGATAGCACGCCGAGTGCGCCAAGCCCTGCTCCTCCAGCATAAGCGGCACGGCGTAGAGGGAGCTTGCCGTCAAATTCTGGATAACGTCGTCCTTGCGCACGTTGCAGAACAGCGCTATTTTCTCACGCATATCCTGCGGCACTTCCTGCTCGCTTCTCAAAACGAGAATGTTCGGCTGAATTCCCAGCGACAACAGTTCTTTAACGCTGTGCTGCGTGGGTTTGGTTTTGAGCTCGTTGCTGCCCGTGATGTAGGGAAGGAGCGTGACGTGAATGTACAGCACGTTTTCGCGTCCCTTTTCGTAGCTCACCTGACGGATAGTTTCGAGGAACGGCGTGCTTTCGATGTCGCCGACGGTGCCGCCTATTTCGGTTATCACAACGTCGACCGGGTCGGCGGCGCTGTTTGCCGCGCGGTAAACGCGGTCCTTTATCTCGTTGGTGACGTGAGGTATCACCTGCACCGTGCCGCCCAGATAATCTCCGCGTCTTTCTTTGTTGAGGATAGTCCAGTATATCTTGCCGGTCGTCACGTTGGAGTTTACGGACAGGTTTTCATCGATAAAGCGCTCGTAATGCCCGAGGTCTAGGTCGGTCTCTCCGCCGTCGTCAGTGACGAACACCTCGCCGTGCTGATAAGGCGACATCGTGCCGGGGTCTACGTTGAGATACGGGTCGAACTTCTGTATCGTCACGCGGTAGCCGCGCATCTTCAGAAGTCTTCCCAGAGAAGCCGCCGTTATTCCCTTACCGAGTCCCGAAACCACTCCGCCTGTGACGAAGATATATTTTGTTTCCATTTTTTTGCTCCTTCCGTTGATACAAATACAATCATTATAATTATAACACGTTTCGTCGTTTTTTTCAATAGCTTATTTCAAGAATTCAAAGAAATTTTGCGGCGAAAAAACCTGCCGGGCGAGGGCAGGTTTTTTACTGTTACAGGGAAAGCCGCATAGAATACGGAATTACATCGCGTTCGCCTTGGCGCGCCTTGCCGCATAGTACTCCTCGGGCGTGCTCTGGAGCGCTTTCATCTCGCGCTTGGTCTCATACATTTTCTCGTCCGCCTTTTTGTAGGCTTCCTCTATTCTTGTAAGACCGCACTCGCTGTCGTAGACGAAGAAGCCGTGCGCTATGCTTATTCGGAGAACGTTTTCGGGGGAACTGCTGCGCTGCTCCGTTTGCTCATTGAAGACGATCATACCCTTTTCGTAGCGCTGCGCGATATTTTCTCCGCGCATTATCACCGCGAATTCGTCTCCGCCTATTCTGAAGCACTCGTCGTTTTCGGAGCTGAAAGAGGCGCTTATTATTTCCGCGGCTGTTTTTATCAGAACGTCGCCGAGCGGGTGTCCGAGATTGTCGTTTACATATTTCAGATCGTTCACGTCGAACATAACTATCCCGACGGGCGAGCCCGATTGAGCCTTTTCGAGCTCCGCGAGCCGTTCCTCGAAAGCCGTGCGGTTCCCTATCCCCGTCAAGCCGTCGTGGTAGGCAAGGCGGCTTACGAACTCCGCCTGCGCTCCCATTTTAACGGCGTTTACGGTGTTTTCAAGGCTGGAGCTTCCGTAGCATACCGCGAAGATGAGCATACCCACACGCACGAACTGCGCGCTGTCGCTTGTCTGACCCGAATAGTAGCGCGCTATGTCGATAACGGCGGCGATGCCGATGCTGCAAAGCCCTATCGTTCTTAATATATGATATATATTCACGCCGTTTTCCCTGCTTTTTACAATGGCGTCTTTTACGAACGAATACACGAGCAGCACCGAAGCGATAGCGACGATTATGTGCGACAGCGTGATGGTTTCGTGGATATCTTTGATTTTAAGAAGGTGAAGCCCCCAGCACACGACAAATTCCACCGCGGACATCGTACAGATAACGGGTACGACCGCCTTGTGCTTGAAGCCGACAGCTGCGTTGAGGTACAAAACGAGCGGGAACGGTATCAGCATGAGCGAGCCGCAGGAGACGACCTGCAAAAGTCTGCTGTTGTCGAAGAAGAACTGTATGACGTTAAGCTCGGTAAGGCACCAGGTAGCGACGCATATCGAGAAAAGCCCCAGATACAGAAGCTCGTGGTTTTTGGTCCGGCGCATATTTATGGGAATGTCCGCGATAGACAAAAGCAAGCCCACAAACAGCAGCAGAACGCAGACGATAAACGAAGCCATTTTGTCTTTTATAACGTTGAGTATCGCGCCGCCCGCGCCTATGCGGAAGCCGTCCAGACCGCACCGCGCGGTTTTATACGCCGCGGTGAGCCGTATCTCTATCTCCTTGCCGAGATATTCCGGGAGGAGGTCTATGCTGTTCCAGCGAGTGCCGGTGGAGTTGGTGTAAAAAACGCTCTCGGGTAACTCGGGCTCGTATATGAGTTCGCCTTCTATGTAAACGCTGTAAAAAACGTTCTTGGCTCTGAAAAAGAGCGCGTCGGCGTTTTTGAGGCTCTCGGGAATGGTATTGTAAACGCTTATCTCTTTATCCGCGGAAACGGTGTTTATCTTTCGTAGAGCTTTCTCGTCAAGCTCCGTTCCGTCCGCCGTGTGCCAGCCCGCCATAAACGGCACGGTTCTGTCGTACTCCGCGTCCGCTATCGACTTGCCCGTGCTCCCCGCCGCAAGTGCAAGATAGATTATGACGATCACGAATAACCCGAGCATGATGCCGTATATTATGGGGAATATTCCGTTTTTCGCTCTCATGCCGCGTCCCCCCTTTTGTGTTTTGATAATATATTTTCTGTTTTCCGCAGCTCTCACCGCCGCGGGCGGAGAAAACTGCGAAGATAATATTTGCGTGTTTTTCCCCGCCCGCGGCGGGGAGAACCACTGTAAAATTCTAATTATGTATATTATATCACAAAAGTCGGCGAATGTCAAGTTTTGAAAACGCGCGATGTTTATTTATCTCCGGCTTCTTATTTTGAGGTTCTTGAAAAATATCATATCTCTCTTGACAAATATTGGTTTGCGTGGTATAGAGGCGGCTTGATTGAAACGCGTAAATATCGTTTTTACGAGTATCAACATTTTAGTAATAGCAACAATGCTGATTCAGATCGGAATAAGTTATTACGGCGCAAAACATGCTACCGGTATTAACTCTGCCCCACCGGCTGTTGTGTTTGCCTTTGCGATTTTGTATATTCCTCCGTTGATACTGTAAATATTATATGGGGAGTTATCCGCCGGAAAAAAGCGAAACAGCTTCCCGCTCCCGAAAAGCCTGCCGCAAATGTCCTCACGCGTGATGTGGCTTTGTTATGGTTTGTAAACATCATCGCCGTGGCTCTTAACATTCTGATAATCGTCATAATGCTTATCATCAACACGAATGAGATGCGTAACTACACAGGGCTGACCTTTTGGGACAAGTTCTGGGACGAGTTCTTCGGCATGACCTGCATATACGGCATTATCCCGTTCGTGCTTGTAAACGACGCTTGGGTCGCAACTCGTATGAACCTGAAAAAGTAAAACCGAAAACGTCCCTTTCAAGAGAATGGGACGTTTTGTTGTATTCGTTCAATCTTCCTCCGTGCCGGAGCTCTCTTTCTCCTTCTTCATGAATTTGCGGGCGCTCACCGCAATGACTATCCCTGCCGTAAGATATAACGCCGCCGCGAGCGCCATGGCAAAATAATCGGACACCATACCGTTGCGGATAAAGAAGTGTTCGGCTATGTCGGCGTGTTCTTCATCGGAGAATATCAGAAGCGGAATGAAGATACTGTCACCGAAGATAAAGACGACTTGGTGCAGAACGGACATAGTGCCGTTTATTCCGAACAGCGTGTCCCGCCGGGCGTTCGCTGTGACCCAATACAGATACGCTATCGCTCCGAAGATCGCTGTCGACAAAGCCCAGCTTTCGCACCACTGTAAACCACATTCCATTATAACAAGGTTGATACTCGCGGTGATGACGAACGTCCATAACGCCCTTGTCGTTAGCTGCGAGCGGACAATGGACTGGCGCTCGTCAAAGATCGCCTTTTGCTCGATAGGATCGTTGTTTACGATCTTCGCGCAGAAGTCGTCAAATGATTTAAGGCTCATTTTCTTCCTCCTTTGACTTGTTGAATTTCCGCGCGAGAGCAAGCGTTATCACTCCGCACATGATTTCCAATACAAAGAACAGTATCATAAGAAATATCTCCGATACTCTGCCGTCCTTTATCACGCAAAACGGTTCTTCCTCGTCAAAGAGCTTGAAAATGGAACATACTATTCCCTGCCCCGTCAAAAACGAAGCGGTCATGGTGGCTTTTGAGGTTCCGTTTATCCCGAACAGAGAGCCTCTCCGTGCGTTGTAAAGCAGAAAGCCGAGATAGCACGCCGCCATAAAGATCGTCATCGGCATAAAAAACGATTCGCTCCAACGCATGCCGCACTCCATAAGCAGCGTGTTCATAACGCACAGCAAGCTGAAGCATACGAGCGCGGTCACAAGGCTTTTCGTCCGCACGAGCGCCTGGCGCTCGTCGAATATTTCCTTGTTGTCAACGGGATCGCCGTTTATTATTTTCTCGCAGAATTTGTCGAAAGATTTCATGCTCATTTTTCTTTCCCCTCGCTTTCGTTTATTCTCTCTTCGCGGCGAATTACGAAAAGTGAAAATATTCCGCAGCCGAACTCCACCATCAAACACGCAAAAAGCAGAAAGTCTATGGTGAGCATACCGTCCTTTACGATAAAGTCCTCGTCGCCGAGCTTGGAAAAGAAGCGTACGGATTGCAGTACCGTTCCTATTGTAATAAGCGTCATGGAGAACCTTTGTGTCCGCCTTCCGATAGCCGCAGCCAGACAGCCGCTAGCGGCGCACCGCCCCAGATACCAGACCAAGCTCAGTGTAGCTAACAGCAGAACGGCGAAAGCCGTGCTCTCCGCCCACTTGTAAAGGAAGTCAAGCGTCAAGCAGCATATAAGAGTCAGCGCGGCAAAGATTCCGAAAGCCTCTATCCCAAAGCGATACTGCATCGCTTTCTGGCGTTCATCGAAAACTGTCTTTTTCGAGAGCGGCTCGTTGTCGGAGCTGCTGTAATTGTTAAAAATCACTGCTCATCGTCCTCCTTTTCCTTTCGGTTTCTCTTAATAAATATAATGGTCAATATTCCGCAGGCGATCGCAAGTATCCACACGAGAAGAAAACAGAAGTTGTCGGTGAGCTTGCCGTCCGCGAAGAGGGTCCTCTCCTTTTCGTCGTCGAAGAAAAATTTTAACGACATCATTATCCCCATGAAAACGCAGTAGCCCGCCGAGAATTTCGCGGAACGCTCGCCGTTTATCCCGACAAGACAGCCCTTGACGGCACAGCGTATATTATAGTAGCACGCGCAAAGGAGCATGAATACCAAAAGCGGCACGGCGTATGTTTCCGCCCATTGATAAGCCAAGTCCATTATCAGACAGTTGACGAACGACAAGCCCGAAAAGATCAGGAGCGTTTCCGTAAGTATCTTTGAGCGCATGAGTTTCTGGCGTTCGTCAAGGATTATTTTATCGGTTCCCGGCTCTTTGAGGATCAAGTCCTCGCAGAATTTATCAAATGATTTCAAGCTCATTTTTTATCCTCCTCCCAGAAAAGCTCATCGAGCGTCTTGCCGAGAGCCTTGCATATATCTATGCACAAATTTATCGTAGGGTTGTAGTCGCCGCTTTCCACGGCGGAGATCGTCTGCCGCGTCACCTTTACCTTTTTCGCGAGTTCGTCCTGCGAAAGATCGAGGGCGGCACGGGCTGATTTCATTTTAAGGTTTTTTGCCATATCCTCACCTCTTGATTGTATTGTAACATATCTTTGAATAAATGTCAAGTATATTTTACAAATTTTCAAAAATATTTTGCTTGAAAGATATTTTCTTTGAACGGAGAACATCACCGACACAAACTCCGCTTTGCGCCTCTTTGAAAACCGAATACAGACTTGACATCTTTACAAACCTGTGTTATAATGTAGATAACCACAATTATAAAGGGGGTGAAACTATGGGACAAACCGACAGTCAATTTAAAGCGTTTATTCGTGTAACCCTCGAAACTCTCAAGGAGATTTACGAACAAACTCCAAACGAAAAGTTAAAGAAATTGATTGACAACCTTCAGAAAACTTTGGAAGATTAAGGCAAACTCAAAACCACATATTTTTTAAAAAGGTGTTAAGCCTGTATAGGGGCTTAACACCTAATTATATATCAAACAGAAACGCGAGGGCGGCGCATTAAAGGCGCGTTATAAGAAAGTCGGCGTAACTTTGGCGCGGTAAAATTTGCGAAAGCGAGTGATGTTGTGCATTCGGAGCGGAACGAAGTGGAGCGGAGAATGCGCAACATCGCTCGGCTAGCGAACGGAGCCGAAGGCGTAGTGAGCGGTTCGCAAATTTTTTTAAAAATAATGTGACAAACCGCCGCGCTCAATCGTGTTGTAGGTGAAAGGGACAAAAAACGGCGCTGTTAAAATTCCTTTACAACAACTTTGGGGAGATGATATAATGGACGGAAATGAGCTGTGCAGATACATAAAGCTGTATCACGAGACGGTTTACCGCGCGGTGCTCAGCTATCTTCACAACGCGTCCGAGGCAGAGGATATGGTTCAGGAGACGTTTGTGAAGCTTTTCAACTCAAATAAGCACTTTAAGTCGGACGAACATTGCAAAGCATGGCTCATCCGCGTCGCGATAAATCTCTCGAAAGACCTGCTGAAGTCTTTCAGATACACGCACGTAGAGGCGCTTGACGAGGCTGTTCCGTTTGAGGACTGCTCGGAGCGGGATCTTGCGGAGGCGCTTTCGGCATTGCAGCCGAAATACCGCGCGGTGATACATCTGCACTATTTTGAGGGTTATTCCTCAAAGGAGATAGCGGAGATACTGGGTGTTTCGGTCACAACGGTGACAACGCGGCTTGCGCGTGCGCGTGAAAAGCTGAAGCTACTGATGACGGCAGAGGAAAAAATTACTTTAAAACAAACGCTCTTATGAGGAGGGATAGTTATGAAAGAAGTATATAACAGACTTTTTGGCAAGGTCACTCCGCGAATGAGCGGCGACGAGCTGTCCAGACTGGTTCTGAGCAGCCGGGAGGGGGCTAACATCATGAAAGAAAATAAGAAGGAAAATAAAAAGCGCGGTTTGAAGTTCTTGGTAGCGCCGATAGCGGCGGCGATCGCTGTTGCGGGAACTACCGTTGGCGCGGTAGCGGTTTATCAGCGCAATATCGGCCAGGAGTACAATGACGTGCTCGCGCCGGGTGCTTCGATTTTCGAGCAGGAGTACAAAAACGCGGAGGGCGAGTTGGTAGCGCAGCCTGTCAGCAACGAGCTCTACGAGCAGATGAATATCGCGCTTGACAAAACGTTTGAGTGCGACGGCTTGACCGTTGAAATTCCCGGCGCAATAACCGACGGCAAGGATATGATTATCCTGTATAACATCGTATTCGACAAGGGTTTAGGCTTGGAAGAGGGGGAGATTGCGAAATGCTTCTTGGAATACACTCCCGTAACCGAGGGCTTGGGATACGGATATGGTCACTATGAGGATGGAACGGGATTTTCAAAGCGCGGAGGCAAAACGGTTTTGAGCGGCTTTTTTGAGCTTTCAAAACTCGAAAAAGTTACCGCCGATACCATAGAGGTAACGCTGGACAGTTTGTGGGGCGATGAAGGCTTGCTGAGCAAGGATGGCGCGATTCGTTTCGACATCGACCTTGAGATACCGCTTACAGGCGATGTTACGCAGTTCAACAAAACCGTTGACGTTCCCTCCAAGCCGCACCTTGACCTTAGCGCGTGGGGCGAATGGAACGTGACCGATATTGAGATAACTCCGCTTTCCGTTACATTTAATATGGACTTTGACGAAACGAGCGGAACAATGCCCGAGCCGAGAGTGCACAAGGACTATTCGCCCGATTTCCCGATGATAGTAACGTTCAAGGACGGTACTACGCTTGATACGTCGGGACACGGCGGAATGAGGCACGGTATTGACAGCGAAACAAGAACGACGGTGATAAAGCGCTCGTTCAACTATCCGATAAACGTTGACGATATTCAGTCCGTGCAAATCGCAAGCGCCGTGATAAATATGGACGGTACCGTGCAGACAGTTGAGATACCCCCGATAAACGACAACCCTCTTGAGCACGGCGACGAAAAATAATTTTCTCCACATCACCGCAAAATATTGAGCCTTGATTTTTTTGCTCCCACTCGATAATGTGGGAGCAAAATTTTTTGAGATTTTCAGCAATTTTTTTCGTAAAACCCCTTGACAAAAAGTAAACTTTGTGTTATAATTTAAAGGCACTCAAAAAAGAGTGCAAAAATGAGTAAAAAAGGGTCAAAAAAGTCAAATTTTTTTGAAAAAGTTTGAAAAACCCCCTTGACAAACTCAAAAAAGCGTGATATAATAATTAAGTTGTCCGAGATAAGCGGTTTTCGCAAAAGTGGGGGCAGGCTTAGTCGGGAAACACGCAAATATCCACGCAACGGAAATCGTTGTGTGAAGGTGAAATGCGAAGCGTTTCGCACAACCAGTTCC
>CAYVSV010000008.1:0-64332 GCA_964454205.1 uncultured Ruminococcus sp. | reverse complement strand
CCGAACTTCCATTCGCCGTTATAGCGGTAGACCTCGCCGAAGATCATGGCGGTCTTGCCCTCGTAGTTCTCGGACAGGTTGTACTTGCAGAGCTCCGCGCCGGTGTCCGCGTCCACAACTCTTATAAACGCGTTCTTTATCATGCCAAACTGCTGCTTGCGCTCCATTGCCTGATAGATCGTCACCGTGAACACGATCTTCGAGTATTCCGCAGGCACCTTCGTAAGCTCCACGATTATCTGCTCGTCATCGCCGTCGCCCGCTCCGGTGAGGTTATCTCCGCAGTGGCGCACGGAGCCGCTTCTATGCATAAGCTGCCCGTAGTATACCACGTCTATCGGACCGTTCAGCTTGCCGGTCTGACCGTTTATGAGGATAGCGGAGGCGTCGCAGTCGATATCCTCCTGCTTTGAGAACAGCGAGAATTTTTTGGGAGCCTCGTCCCAGCCGAGCCCCACGACCAGCGTTTTAAGACCCGCGTTGCCCTTTGTAAGGTCGACCTTTTGACCCTTTTGAAGATTTACAGACATATTTTCCTCCATACAAATCAGTATAGTTTTCCTGTTATTTATTATACAACATTTTTTTCCGGATTTCAAGTACTTATCTCAATTTTTTAAAGAATAAAAGAAAAAACCGCTTGTATTTTGCGGGGCGTTATGGTAAAATTAAGGTAACGCAGCATGAATAAATTGAGAATGTACAATCGAAATCGCGCGCGAAGCGCGCATAAGTTATACATTCTCCGTTATATATTCTCAATTGATATTTCACGGAACGGGTGATAAAATGTACAAGAAAATAAAACAGCGTACACACGAGATACTTGAGGTCGCGGGACCGAACGACATAGCGAGCCGCGTCGTTGACATCATACTGATGTGCCTCATTCTTATAAACGTCGTGCTGATAATCGCGGATACCTTTGAGCTGCCGCCGTCCGCCGTAAAGATAGGACGTGTCGTCGAGACCGTATCGGTGGTCGTCTTCACCGTCGAATATCTGCTGCGGCTCTGGGTCGCCGAGCTGTCTTATCCCGAGCTGCCGCCGTTTCGCGCACGGTTGAGATATATCAGGTCTTTCGCGGCGCTTATCGATCTTATATCGCTTCTCCCGAGCTTTATCGGTTTTATGTCCGCGAATTTTATGGTGCTGCGGATGCTGCGCGTTCTGCGGCTTCTCCGCGCGTTCAAGCTCAGCCGCTACACGCACGCTTTGCGCGATATAGGCGAGGTTTTCCGCAAAAAGGCGGGGCAGCTTATATCGTCGACGCTGGTGGTTTCGTTTTTGATGGTCATTTCCTCTGTATTGATGTACGACGCGGAGCACGAGGCGCAGCCCGAGGTGTTCGACAACGCGCTTTCGGGATTATGGTGGGCTATCGCGACGGTGACTACGGTAGGCTACGGCGACATCTATCCGGTAACGGCGATAGGGCGGGTGATGAGCTCTGTCATAGCGCTGCTCGGAATAGGTTTTGTGGCTGTTCCCACGGGTATCATCACGGCGGGGTTCTCCGA
The DNA here is from genome assembly GCA_964454205.1 of uncultured Ruminococcus sp. Lineage (GTDB taxonomy): Bacteria > Bacillota > Clostridia > Oscillospirales > Ruminococcaceae > CAG-115. The sequence goes on along the minus strand of CAYVSV010000008.1, from coordinate 62,812 downwards.
GCAGATCACGCAAATGCGGGCGGAGGAGGAAAAAGCCTCCAAAGCGTCCGATACCTCCGGTGACGAGAAAAAATACTGTCCCTACTGCGGACACAAGCTGGATTGACGGGTGAACTGCATGGTAAAGGAATTAACGGACAGAATAACGGAAAATATCGGCAAAGCCCTCCGCGGAAAGGACGGGCAGATACGGCTGGTATGCGCGGCGATGTTCGCGGGCGGGCACGTTCTCCTGGAGGACGTGCCCGGAACGGGTAAAACGCTTCTCGCGCGGGCTCTGGCGAAGTCTGCGGGAGGAGGTTTCGGGCGGATACAGTTCACGCCCGATCTTCTGCCCTCGGATATAACCGGGATAAATTTCTTCAACGTAAAGGAGCAGGAGTTCAGGCTGAAAAAAGGACCGTTGTTCGCGAACATAGTATTGGCGGACGAGATAAACAGAGCCACCCCGAGAACGCAGTCCGCACTGCTGGAGTGTATGGAGGAGCGACGCGCGACGATAGACGGAGAGAGCGTCGCGATGGAAGCGCCCTTTTTCGTCATAGCGACGCAAAACCCCGTTGAGCTTCAGGGAACGTATCCTCTGCCCGAGGCTCAGCTCGACAGGTTCATGATAAAGCTGGAGCTCGGCTATCCCGACAGGGAAGAGGAAATAGCGGTAATAGGCGGCGCGGCTTCCCATGGCGCGGAGGAGGGTCTCTCGGCGGTCTGCGGCAGGAATGAGCTTCTGGAGGCGATTGACGAGGTGAACGGCTGCGCGGCGAATAAGGCGGTGTGCGGTTATATCGCCGACATTGCCGCCGCGACGCGCGTTCACGCCGCGGTAAAGCTCGGGCTCTCAACGAGGGGAGCGGCGGCGCTCAAACGCATGAGCTGCGCGCTCGCCGCAATAGACGGCAGAGATTTCGTTCTGCCCCAGGACGTGCAAAAAGCCGCGCCGTATGTTATTCCGCACAGATTGGTGTACAACGGCTTTCCGAAGGAAGAGGTAAGGCGGGATGTCTTGGACCGGATAATGGAAAGCGTCGCCGTTCCGACGGAAGATTTTTGAGGTGTTTTTATGGAGCTTATCGCAATGGCGCTTATCATCGGAGCGCTCGTTGCCGCGCAGTTTTTTCTCTATGAAAAATACGGCTTTAAGAACGTGACCTATACGATAAGCATAAGCGCCGCCGAGGCGTATGAAAACGACGAGATCGAGATAATCGAGGAGATAGACAACGCCAAGCGCCTGCCGCTGGTGTGGGCGCGGAGCGAGATAAGCTGCTCGCCGGAGCTGGCGTTCAAGGGGCGGGAAAACGTCTGCCGCGGTCTTATCTCGGGGATATTCGCGCTGCGCGGTTATCGAAAATGCCGCCGCGTGTGGAAGGTACGCTGCGAAAAGCGCGGCATTATGACGATAGACAACGCGACCCTCACGATAAGCGATCTGTTTGGGCTTTCAAAACGCGCGAAGGTGTTCAAATCGTTCGACAGCGTGAGAGTTCTTCCGATACCCGCCGATATGGGCGCGGGGGAGCTGTCAAACGATCTGTTCATAGGGAACGCGCAGGCGCGGCGCTTCGTTCTGCCCGATCCGTTTGTGATAAGCGGGGCGCGGGAGTATACGGGCCGCGAGCCTATGAACCGCGTCCATTGGGCGCAGACAGCCCGCACGGGAAACATTATGGTCTATAATAACGAGTATACCACCGAACGCCGCGTGATGATAATTCTGAATATGCAGAGGAGCGGGAGCGGCATCGGTTCTCTGCCCGCTTCCGTGCTGGAGCTTCAGATAAAGGCGGCGGCGTTCGTGCCGGAGCTGTGCCGAAGCATGAGCGCGGAATGCGGTCTGACAATAAACTCCGCGCCGCCGCTTACTATCCCCGCCGAAAACGGCGACCGCACCATGGATATGCTCCGAAGGCTCGCGGAGCTCGAAAACGTCTGCGGAGAGCGGTTGGACGACCTCCTGCGCCGCGTTGATCTCGGCGGGATAACCGATGTGATGTTCATAACCTCATACGTTTCGGAGTTCGCCGCGGAGCTGCTGGCGGGTCTCGCAAAGAGCGGAAAGCGCTGCAAAATTCTGACGGCGGGGCTCATCGAGGGCGGAGACCTGGTTCCTCCGACAACGGAGATACTGACGATACCGCGCGGCGGGGCAGGGAAGGGGAGTGAGACCGCGTGAGCGATACGGCGCGTTCAAGGGAGAAAACCGCGTTTAAGGTTTTGGCGGTCATAGGGCAGCATGCCTCGCTGTTTCCTTTTGCCGCGGCGTATGAGGCTTTCGGCGCGGGGAGGTTTTCCGCGCCCGAATTTCTCGCGATATACGCGGTATGGGCGGCTTTTTGGGCTTGCGGACTGTTTGCGGACAGGCTCGCGGAGCGCGTTGTGATACGGCAGGGCTTCCCGAAAAGGCTTGTCCCGGTGATAACTTTCCTGTCAAGAATGTTTTTTCTGCTGCCCTCCGCGGGATTTATCGCGGCGGGCGCTGCGCTCGATATACCGGGCGCGGCGTACTTCTATATACTCGCCGCGGCTGTTGCTGTTTACTTCGGCGGGAATACGAGCGTTGGAAGGAGCTATTCCGCGGTGTTTTCAACGGGGTGGTTCGCGCTGTATCTCGTTATGGGAACGTATACCGCGGCGGCACTCGGAATGTCGGACAACGGCGAGCTTGCAAGCAAGGGGCGGTTTATGCTCCGAGCGGGCTTTGCGGTGGTGATATTGCTGTTCGCGCTTCTCAAAAACCAGAGCAATATCGACAGCTGCACCGATCGGCGCGACCGCGGCAGGGCTGTGCTCCCGCGGGGGCTTCGGAGATACAACGCCGCGCTCGGGAGCGGGATATTCGCCGCGGCGCTGTGCCTGTTTGTGTTCGCAAAGCCGCTTGGACAGCTTATTAACGCGTTTTTGAGAGTGCTTCTCGGGTTGTTTTTGAGCGTGTTGTCGCTGCTTTCGGGCTGCGCTCCCGACGGGGAGCGCGTGAAGCCGGTCGAGAGCGTCGATACCATTGATCGCCTTCCCGAGGGCGTGATCGGCGGAGAACAAGGCGACATCGTGGCGGTCTTGGCGGTGTTGTTTCTGCTGGTAATGGCTGTGCTGTGCAGAAAACCGCTTCTGAACGCGATCAAGACACTGTTGGCACCGCTCATAAAGCGCGGCTCCGAAAATGACGTTCCGTTCGCGGACGAAATAACGGAGAGCGCGGAAAAGCGCGGGCTCCCGCCGCGTGCCCGCCGAAAAGCGGAGCGCGGGCTTATGCGGAGGTACGCGCGGGAGATCTCTCCCAAGCGCAGGTACAGATTGGGTTACGCGCTGTATCTTATGAGACTGAGCCGCACGGATAAGCCGCCGAAGCGTTCCGACACGACCTCGGAGCTTCGGGAAAAGGGCGAAAGAGCGTTCAATGAGGAACTCGGCAGTTTTACGGATACCTACAATAAAGTTCGATACGGAGAGCAAACGCCGACCGCGGAGGAGCTCGCCGCCGAGCGGGAACTCCTGAAGAGGATAGGGTGAAAAAAGCAGCGTTCAAGCGAACGCTGCTTTTGCTTATTCGGGGATGATGAGCGTTCCGGGCTCGCTTGTCGAAGCCGCCGGCGGAGTGTACGCGCGCTGCTCCGAGAAGTTCACGGAAAGTCGGTGATGTGGACTTTTGAGCGAGATGAGCTCGCCGGTCTTTTCGTTTGCGGTGATGGTGACGCGCTTTCCGTCAAGCTCCTTATCAAACGTCAGAACGCCGTCCTTGGACTTTGCCGTTTCGCCGCCGCTCGAAAGCATTTCCACGGCTTTTGCGACTATCTGCGGCATGGCGCTGTATACCGAGTTGTTGTCGGCGCTGAACTCAAGTCCTCCCAGCTTCGCCGAGTAGCCTTTCTCGCCTAGCTTTACGGAAAGCCCGTTCAGTTGCTTGGGCTCTGTGAACGTGAACTCCCACTCGTTGTTGTTCCTTGTGATGTCGGCTTTGGCGTTCAGCTTGTCGAACGTTATCTCCGCCTTTACGGTATAGGAGCTGTCAAAGCCCGGCGTATTCCGGACAAACGGCAGCTCCGCTTTGCATCCGCACAGTGCCAGCGTTCCGGCAATCGCCAGAGCCGCAGTGATCCTTTTTGATATTACAGACAAAACAATTCCTCCAAAACATTATTAAAGGAATTTCAACAGGCATTAGATATAGACGTGCGGCAGAGCCTCGATGATGTCGCCCGCGAGTATCGAAGCGGGAGACATCGTTTTTGCGAGCATATCCGCCGCGTATCCGTGGCAGTAAGCGCCCGAGACCGCCGCGTGATATGCTTCCACGCCCTGCGCCAGCATAGCCGCGATGATCCCGGTGAGCACGTCGCCGCTGCCGCCCTTGGCGAGCCCGGCGTTCCCGGTGGGGTTCACCGTGACCCTGTCGCCGTCGGTTATCACCGTGTACGCTCCTTTAAGCAGCACAACAACGCCGTATTCCGCGGCAAAGCGCTTTGCCGCGCCTATGCGGTCGGACTGTATCTCGCTCACCTTCATTCCGCTTATCCGCGAGAATTCAAGCGGGTGCGGAGTTATGACCGTGCCGCGTCCGGCTGCCTTATCGCCTGTCCGTTCCTTCAGTATATTTATATTGCCGGCAATGGAATTTATTCCGTCCGCGTCAATAATTACCGGACAATTTGCGTTTTTGACGACATATTCCGTTATTTTCCGCGTGTTTTCACTGTTTCCCAGACCGCATCCTATCGACACGGCGGTCATTTTCGGGAGTATTCCGGCTGTCGCTTCCGCGGCGTTGTCTCCGATATAGCCGTCCTCCGTTTCGGGGAGGGGAAGGAACGTGTTTTCCACAAGCGAGCTCGAAAGCGCCTTGACGACGGAGACGGGCGCGGCAAGCGTGCAAAGCCCCGTGCCGCTGCGCAGAGCTGCGCGCGTGCTCATCACCGCCGCTCCGGAGCAGCAGAGACTTCCGGCGATGTTGAGCAGTCTGCCGAACGTTCCCTTGTGAGATGTGGCGGCGCGGCGCGGGAGCGCTTGGCGTAAGCTGTCGTCGCCGAGCTCTGCCTCGAACTCCTTATAACATTCGCCGCTTATACCGATGTCGAGCAGCTCGTGTTCGCCGAGCGATTCCATAGCGGACGGAACGAGCATTCCTTTTTTAAACGCCGCGAGAATATAAGTCCGGGTGGGCTTGAAGCAGTTTGGGTCGAATTCTCCCGTGTCGGAGTTCATACCGCTCGGCACGTCGACAGCGAAGCGCAGAGGCGCGGCGTTCGCTTCCTTGAAAAGCGCCGCGGCACGCTGCGGAAGAGCTCCGTGAAATCCCGTTCCGAAAACACAGTCCACGACTATCCGCGTGTTTGCAAGAAAGGCGCGGCACTTTTGCTCGTCTTTATCGAATGACAAAATATGCTTTTTCGGGAGCGCTTCAAAATACTCGCGGGCGCAGTCGGTCTTGGGGTCGCCGTTTACAAGTATCACGGAGGTCTCGAAGCCTTTTTCGAGAAGTCTTGCCGCTATTACGAAGCCGTCGCCGCCGTTGTTTCCGGAACCGCAGAGCACGGCGGCGCGGCAGGGCTTGTTATCCTCTATGATACGCTCCGCAACGGCGTTTCCCGCGTTGTTCATCATCTGCGAATATGACAGGAATCGTGTGTCGCACTCCGCCTCGGCGGATTTCATTTGAGCGTTGGTAACGATAAACATAGTATCACCTCTGCCATTATTATAATATTTTTTCCGTGAAATGTCAACAGAAAAAACCGCCCGAGGGCGGTTTTCCCATGGGCGGTACTGTTTCAGTCTTTAATGATAACGTTATACTTTTTAAGCCACGCGTCGATTTGCAAAAAATACGCGAATATCTGCGGCACTGTCATAAGCTGCCCGTACCAATTCTTCGTGAACGACGCGCCGTCCGTATCCAGCATCTCGCGCAGAGCGTCGGCGTTTACTATTTCCGTAAGCCGGCAGTCATCGCTTGCCGTCAGCTCTTTGAGCTTGCGGCTGAGAAGAGCCATGTAGTTCGGGTTGTGCGTTTTCGGATACGGCGATTTCTTGCGCCACAAAACATCTTCGGGCAGTACGCCCTCCATGGCGTGCCGCACCAGTCCCTTCTCGCGCCCGCGGTAGTTCTTGAAGTCGGTCGGGATATTGTACGCGTACTCCACCAATCTGTAATCGCAGAACGGCACGCGCACCTCCAAGCCGTGCGCCATGCTCATTCTGTCCTTGCGGTCAAGCAGCGTCGCCATAAAATACTGCAAATTAAGCACGAACATCTCGCGCATACGCCGGTCGTCGGCGCTCTCGCCTTCAAGATATGAGACCTCCGACAGACACTTGTTGTACGCGCCGCGGACAAATTCCTCCGCCTCCGCGCCGGACATCGGTTTTTTCATAAGAGCGCCGCGCTCTGGAACGCTCGTCGCCCACGGAAAGCCGTCGTAGTGCAGCACCTCGGGTCGGTGATACCAAGGGTAGCCTCCGAATATCTCATCGGCGCACTCGCCGCTCAAAGCCACGGAAAAGTCCTTCTTTATCTCGCGGCAGAACAGATACAGCGAGCTGTCCACGTCCGCCATGCCGGGGAGATCGCGCGCGAAAACGGCGTCGTTCAGCGCTTCGGCGAGAGCGGGTGTGTCCAGGATCACGTTGTGATGGTTTGTATGGAGAAATTCCGCCATTTTCTCAACATAAGGCGCGTCCTCGTCCGGCTGAAACGCCGAAGCCCTGAAATTTTCGCGGTTGCCGCGGTAATCGATAGAGTAGGTGTTGAGAACCTCGCCGCGCTTTTCAAACTCCCGCGCCGCTATCGCCGATATAACGGAGCTGTCAAGTCCGCCGGACAAAAACGTGCACACGCCCACGTCGCTCACGAGCTGCCGCTTTACCGCATCGAAGATGAGCTCGCGCAGATGAACGGTTGTTTCGTCGAACGTCTCGGTATGCGGCGCGGCGTTAAGCTCCCAGTACCGTTTTATCCGCAGCCCTTTTTCGTCGAAGAACGCGCAGTGCGCCGCAGGAAGGTCGCGTATATCGCGGAAAACGCCGCTCCCGACAAACCTCGCGGGACCCGTGAGCATTATCTGCGCCGCCCCCTCGCTCGTTATCACGGGCTTCACCTTGGGGTGACACAGCAGCGCCTTTATCTCCGAGGCGAACACCAGACCGCCTTCTATCTCCGCGTAAAACAGCGGCTTTACGCCTATTCTGTCCCTCGCCGTAAACAGGGTGCGCGTTTTCTTGTTCCACACGGCGAACGCGAATATGCCGTTGAACATCTCAACGCACTTCTCCCCGAACTCGATAAACGCTTTCAAAACCACCTCGGTATCCGAGTGCCCCGCGAATCCCGTGCCTCTTTTGGCAAGCTCCGCGCGTATTTCCTCGGTGTTGTAGAGCTCGCCGTTGTAAACGATGGTATACTCTCCCTCGGACATCGGCTGAGCGCCGTTTTCCGGGTCGATGACGATAAGCCGTCTGTGTGCCAGATACGCGCACTCATCCGCCATAACGCCCTCCGCGTCGGGACCCCGCGGCGTAAGTACGCGGCTCATAGCGTTCATGACGTTCGGGTCGGGTCGGGTCTTGAAATTTATCTCTCCTGCAATTCCGCACATAGAAAATCGCTCCTTTCGTACCGTATTCTATGCGCAAAGCGGATTTTTTGTGCGATTTTTAGAGTTTTGGTTAATAGACCCTTGACTAACGCCGAGGCTTGTGCTATAATATATTATGTATATAGAGTGTAATTGCAGCAATTGAGCAAGGGGGTGAAGCTGGGTGCGCTCTTCAAGACGAATATTCGCGGCTGTGCTGTTCGGAACGGCGCTGCTTCTTTGCGGCTGCCGGAGCTCGTCGGACGGTTATTCCGAGCCGGTCGTTGAGAGAACGCAAAGCTCCGCGCCGGAAGCGCCGTTTTCCCTTACCCAGAGCGACCCGGCGATCTCGCAGACAGCGGACATCACCTACTTCGGAAACCGCGATATAAGCGCAGCGGCGGAGCTGTATACGGCAAACAGCGGCGGCGCGGTGAAGATCGAAAGCGCCGGTGCGGATTATCTTAACAAGCTTTCCGAAAGGATAAACGCCGACAATTCCCCAGACCTTTGCGACAAGACCGATAACTCATACCCCTATCTTATGTCCGTGAACCTCTATGAGGATCTTACGAATTATATCGACATAACCTCGCCGCAATGGGTCGGCATAAGCGATATTATAGAGCAGTACTCGTTCAGAGGCGGAAGGTACTTTTACCCGACGGCGGTGAAAATAATGCCGCAGCTTCTGCTTTACGACAAGTCGGTCTTTATCCAGTGCGGAAACGTTCCCGACCCGGAAAAGCTCTGGCTCAAGGGAGAGTGGACGTGGGAGACCTTCCGGCAGGGCGCGGAAAGCATTATAGCAAGCCCCGAAAGCACGGCTTCGCTCCTTGTGAGCGGAGAGAAAGTTTTCGATAATTTCCTCGCGGCAGCGGGAACGCCGCTTTTCCCGAGAACGGGCAGCAGGTTCGTAAACGGTTTTACATCGGACAGCGCCGCCCGTGTGAACGAGCTTTTGTCCGCGTATGAGGTAAGCTATTCGCGGGTCTCTGACGTTGAAGCCGAGATATCGCGCGCGGTGTTCATATCCGGTGACGAGCAGACCCTCGCAAAGCTTCGCGGAACGGGTCTTGCGGTGGGAGCGGTTCCGTATCCGCGGGACGAAAGCTCCGATGAGTACTGCTGCAAAGCAGTGACCGAGGGCTTTCTCGTTCCGAAGGGCGCGAAAAATATCCCGGGCGCGGCGAGCTTTATAAATTATTCGCGCGTTGCGGCTATCTCCTCCGAACAGCAGCAAAAAGAGACGAAGTCCCTTATAGAAAGCGGGCTTTTGCGTTCGGATACGGAGTGGCTGGAAACTCTGCGCGGGTCGGCTTCAAAGCCGGTCATAGTCGGCGCGGAGTGTTTTGACAGCGCTACGAACGCCGCGGTCGCAGCGATGATCGGCAGCGTCGGAAAGGACGCATGGGAAGCTGCCGTCGCGGAAAATTCTCCCGTGGTAGACAAGGCGCTTGAGAAGATAAACGCGGCGGCGGAATGATGAAATGCGGAAGCGCAGTTTTAAGGTTTTCCCGGTCTTATGCGGGGAAAACCGCGTGAATGGACATTAAGATTTTAATAAACATATATGTAAATATCGTTTCTGAAAGGGGAGCTTTTTGTGGGAAACGAACAGAACGTCAATATAAACATCGGCGATCTCGAATGGCTGAAGCCCGATCGCGTCTTAAAGCTTTACCGCGGCAGCAAGAGCGCTTTCGGGACAAAAAAGCTGTTTGTTATCGGAGTGGGGAAGAACGGCGTGGATTGTCTTATGCGCGCGAAGCATATCGCGGAAAACCGTTTCCAGAAGGACAATACCCGCATACGCTATCTGGGGATCGGCGTAAAGGAGCTTGTGGATGCCGCGGAGTTTTGCGGCTCGGTGCTGGAGGAGGGCGAAAAGCTCCCGATAGATCCGGACGAGGACATCTATCCGTATCTCAACGACCCCTCGAAGCTTTCCGAATATGTGAAGGATTGGTTTGACGAGGGGCTCGCGAATTACACGCCCAGAAAGCCGGTATACGGTCTGCAAAAGAGAATGTGCGGAAGAATGGCTCTTTTCAACCGTTTCGGGAAGCTTATGAAGATATTGGGCTCGGCGATGACGGGCTTCAGCGCGAGCGACCGTCCGCTGGAGATAGCCGTTGTGGGAAATCTCGGTGACGCGTTCTTCGGCGGCATGATGATCGACCTCGGGTATATCCTGCGCGCGATGTTCGAGACGGCGCCGTATTCCGTTACCGCGGCGTCTTATATGTTCGCGGGCGACACCGCCGCTTTCACGGAAAGCGAGGGCAGAGATCTCTCCACGGCTTACGCGAATACGGTAGTCGCGAAATCGGAGCTGGATATGTTCCAGACAAGAAAGAAAGGCTTCTGGCAGCAGTATTCGGATTCCATCGAGATAAGCTCCGACAACACGCCATATACCGCGTGCTATATAACCCACGCCGAGAGTACTTACGAGGAAACGATGGAAAAGGCGGCTCTGAAAATAATGTGCGAGCCGGGCAACATATTCGCGCGCGACGACGACGCGGAGAAGATGATGTCGTACAATATGCTCGACAAGGCGGGCACCCACAAGTTCAGATACCTTGCGTATTCCTCCGCGGTGAACGAGATTCCGCTCGGAAAGATAGTATCATACATCGCGTTTCGGGTATTCGGGAAATATCTCGGAGAGCTGCGGCAAAGGACGGTGGGAGCCAAGGAGCTCGGCAAGATCGCCGGAAAGGTAACTCCCAACGCCATGCTTTTGGCGACAAAGGCGGGCACCCCGCCAAAATTCGAGTTCGACGGGAGGCTCAACGCGCTGTTTTCCGTGCAGTCGCTCAAAAAGGGCGCGGAGGCTTCAAAGCGCTATGTAAACGAGCGACTTGAGGAAACAGCCGAGCTTTGCCGCAAAGGCGCGGAGAAAACGCTCCGCGAGCTTACGGAAAAGATAAAGAGCATTTGCGAAAACGCCGTTCTCGATCGCGAAAAGGGACCTTATTACGCTCTCGAGATAATAAGAGCGTGTCAAACCAAGCTCTCCGAGGCGCAAAAGCAGCTGGAGCAGCAGATGATGACGATAGACGATGAGGTATCCCGCGAGGAAAAGTTCGTTGCCGCAACTCACAAAAAGCTGAAAATGACCCCCTCGTTTATGATCGGAGATCAGGCGGAGGTCTATATAAAATATCTGCAAAGCTATATGAAATGCCGCCTGACGCAGCTTACTGGCAAGACTGTCATTGATTTTTACGGCGATCTGTCGCGGGAGCTGAACGAATACGCGGATCTCGCTCTGCGCACAAAATCGGCGATCTTCGATACGCTGGCGGAGAACCGCGATGAAATATTGAACGGTGTATCGGAATACAAGGGCTTTGGCGTTACGGAGGCATTCGACCCGCTTTTGCCGGAAAACGCGGAAATGCGCGGCGCTCTCGACAGGCTGGTCGATAATATCCCGGAGGACAAGATGAAGCTCGCCGAAAAGCGCGCCGACCTGCTCGGCGCGGCGCAGAAAGGAGTTACGGAATTCATAAAGGAGCTGCTGGTGCTCGTGGATATTTGCGCGGGTGAATTCACGGAAAAGGGATACGACGAGACATGCCGCTTTTTCAGCATAGAAAATTCGCTCTCCAAAGGGCTGGAGGATTGCTTCTCGCGCGTCGGCATAACCACTCCCACAACTGAGAGCCTGCCGCTCACGCGGGTGATATGCCCCGCGAACGCCGACCCCGGCGACATCGCGCATCTCCGCGCCGCGCATAAGGAGCTCAACGATATATGGAACGCCTCGGCTTCCTCCTTCTCGGTGAGCGTGGTGCGCATACAGGGAGCGGTAAAGCTCGAGGGCTTCAAGGACTACGAGCAGTGGGAAAATATGCGTTACGCTTATGTGAACGACTCGCTCAAAAAGCACGGCATACGCATTTTCGGGCAGCACTGAAATTTTAACGGCGCGGTTTCGTTATGAAAGGTAAAGTTTCACTAATTTATGAGAAAAAATAAAAACAGCATTATTTTAGAAAACGGCAGTGAAGACGCGGAGAACGTCAAAGTCGGAGAGGACGGAGCCTTATCTGTACCCAAAACCGCCGCCCTGGTGTTTGACCGCTTTTTCACAGACGATACGAACCCTATGCGGGTGGTGGCGCAGCGCGTTATTATAGCGGCGGCGCTGGCGTTTCTGTGTATGGGGTTCGTGTTTCTGGAAAGCGGTCTGCCGACGGTCGGCGTGCCGTTTCCCATCATCGCGGCGGGGTTCGCGGCGGTTTTCGCTATCGTGTTCGCGCTGGCGGGAAAGCGCGTTTCGATTATAGTCGCGCTTATTTTGTGCGGTCTGCTGATACTCTGGCGCTTCGACGAGTTCTGGGGAAGGTTTTCGTATTTCGTGGACGGCGTTATGCTTCGGTTTAACGGAAGGATATTCGACACAACGCCGTATCTGATACACCCGCTCGATCTTATCGAACGAAACGGTCTGCCGACTACGGAGTATTGCAGAGGGGTCATTTTCGGCGGCGTTTTGATCTGCGCGCTGTTCGGGATGATAACGGCGGCGGGGCTTGTGGGAAAACCGTGCATTATGCCGTCGCTTGTGATGTTCGTCCTGATGCTCAGCCCCAAGCTCGGCTCGGAGAACCTGATGTTCAACTGGCGGCTGATACCGATAACCGCGCTGTACGCCGGCGCTTTTGCCATCGGGATATACTACCGCGACGGACTTGCCGTCCGCCACGTCTACTCTGCGGGAGGTTACCGCCGAAAGGTCACCGCGGACAGAAAGCGCTTCGACCTCTCGCTGCGTTCGCAGAGCATGGGGCAGAGGGCGGTCTCGCGCGGACTTCACTACTCCAAATACTTTTCCTCGATGATAAGCGCGGCGGCGATGTTCACGGTGGCAGGGATAGTCGTAAACATCGTTTTTTCCGACTATTCCGGTATAGATTATCAAGCGGTGTTTGAAACGCTACAGAGCATAGAGTCCCCGTTCGGAACGATGGAGGCAGACCCCTTCAAAAAAAGCGCGGAGGCGAATTATTTCGCAAGCCCCAAGGATTCAAAGTACTCCTCAAACAACCGCTTGAGACTCTCCGCTCCCTCAAGAAGCAATAAGGAGATACTGCGCGTTTCAAAGCCGATAAGCACTCTGCCGCTGTATCTGCGCGGCGATATCGGCATAGAGTTCGACGGAGTTTCATGGTCGTCGCCCGTGACCGAAGAACCGCCCGAATGGGCAAGACTCCGCGATGGCTGGCGGCCAAGCGAGATGAACCACATTTATTCCGTGTCGGGCTATGATATGTCGGAGCTTGTGCTGAAAATGAGCGCCCAGGTTGAGTATCTTTGCGATACCGACGTTATCTTCTTACCCGCCTATGATGATGATTACGCGGTTTTCGGCGAAAAAGATACGGATATTTTCGGCGATTTCTCCGCGCGGAGAAAAACCGACGCGGCAGCCGGCGATAAGCTGTACTACAAGTCGCTTGTGCCGGTGTATACGGACGGCGAGGACGATCTGCGGTCGGTCATTGACGCTGTTAATCATTTCGGCATGGCGGAGTACGAAATCATAGATACTGGCTTCTCCTACGAGGATTATGTGAATTTGCGCTATCTCGCCGTGCCGGAGGAGTTTAAGCCGCGGCTGGAGAAGTATATCGCGGACTCGGGGCTTTTGAACGTCAGGGTGAACGCCGGGAACAGAGCCGAAGCGAATATGCCCTCGAATTATATGGGCGACGATGCTATTATGGGGGACTATTACGATACCGTTTACGAGATACTTATGCGCTATTCCTGCGCGGAGGCGGTGTCCGAATTTCTAAAAGACAACTATACATATTCGCTCGACGCGCATATAGACAGCCGCGACCCTGTAATGAGTTTTCTTAACAACACGAAAAGCGGACACTGCGCTCTTTACGCAAGCGCTATGACCCTCATTCTGCGCGATTGGGGGATACCTGCGCGGTACTGCACGGGCTTTGCCGCGAGCTCCGAGCTTTCCGTACAAACACTGCGCTCTAAGGACCTTCACGCTTGGTGCGAGGTATATCTCGGCAATCATCTCGGCTGGGTGACGTTCGATCCGACGGCTTCCGCGATATTCGACGGCGTAGCGGGTGACGGCACGGGAACGGTAAGCGGCTCCGGCGATCAGGAGAGCAATTCCTCAAGAGAGTCGCTGAGCATCGGCGGCATCGAGGACGACGGCGACGACGATGATGACGATGACAGCGATGACGACGCTTCCGCCGATAACACCCACGGCACTTCCGGGGAAGCGGGCGGCGGCTCGCTCACGTTCGCGGATGTTCTGCCGTATATTCTAAGGATATTGGGTATCCTTGCGGTAATAGCCGTGACAGTGCTGATAATTTTGATGTACAACAGGCTGAAAAAGCGCGCGAACAAGCGAATACAGCAGTTCCACCGCGATAAAAACTCCGATTTCGTCTACTCGAAGCTGATAGCCGTACTGAGGCTGTGCAAGCTCTCACCGCAAAACGGCGAGCAGCCGCACGAGTTTTTTGAGAGGGCGGAGGAAACAATGGGCTGTGAGATATGCGAAAACTACGACCTGTTCGAGCGGCTTGCTTTCGGCAGCCCGGAGCTCGACCCTACCGAGACCGCCATACTCGGCGGAGCGCTCGAAAGGATATACAAAGCGGCGGAGCGCAAGTTCATTTTCCCGGGCAAGATAAGGCTGCGCCTGCTAATTCTGAATAATAAAGTCTGAGAGCCGGACGCATAGACATTTGGCGTTTCCTCCGCCACAGGCGGGGGAAACGCCAAATGAAATTTAAGAGGCAAGAGGCAAGCAAAAAAAACCAAAAAGCCCTTGATTTTTTCGGAAGGGTATGGTATAATTATAATATAAATATGTTCTATTTAGGAGAGGAAACCGATATGGCTATGAGACTTATCACGCGTTCGGATTTTGACGGATTGGCTTGCGGAGCGCTTTTGCTTTGCGCGGGCGTTGTTGATTCGTGGACTTTTGCGCACCCGAAGGATCTTCAGGATGGGCTCGTGCCCGTTACCGAGAACGATTGTCTCGCAAATGTTCCGTTCGTCGAGGGCTGCGGGCTGTGGTTCGATCACCACTCCAGCGAGGAGGAGCGCAACCGCTATAAGGGAAAGTATAAGGGCGAGAGCCGCATTACTCCGAGCTGCGCCAGAATAATCTACGAATATTACGGCGGAAAAGAGCGTTTCCCGAATTTCGACGATCTTATGGTGGCTGTCGATAAGGTAGACAGCGGCAATCTTACGCGCGATGAGATACTGAATCCGCAGGGCTGGATATTGGTGGGCTTCCTTATGGATCCGCGTACTGGTCTCGGACGTTTCCGTAACTTCACTATCAGTAACTACCAGCTTATGGAAAAGCTCCTTAAGTGCTGCTCTTATATGAGCACGGAGGAGATACTCGATATGCCCGATATTAAAGAGCGCATTGAGCTCTACAACGACCAGACCGAGCATTTCAAGGAGATGGTGCACGCGCACACGCGCGTTGAGGGAGACCTCATCATCACCGATCTGCGCGGCGTAAGCCCGATTTATACCGGCAACCGTTTCCTTATCTATTCGCTCTATCCCGAGCAGAACATCAGCTGCTGGATAGTGGACGGCAAGGGCGGCAAGGGCTGCTCCTGCGCGGTTGGTTATTCGATACTCAACCGCACCTCTCATGTGAATGTCGGTTCTACTATGCTGAAATACGGCGGCGGCGGTCACATGGCGGTAGGAACCTGCCAGTTCTCCGACGTGGACGCGCCGACAAAAGTGCCCGAGCTTATCAACGAGCTTGTGAATTACGACAAGCTCCACAACATCGGTTAAGGAGATGTTTGTATGCAGGTCACGTTAAATTCCCGCGTTGAGAGCTTGACCTCGCCTATCACCATGCCGGAGCCCGTCTCTTTTGGCTTTGAGGACATGGTAAAGGCAAAGGCGAAAGCCGATGCAGAGTTCGCTGCGGAAATAGAGCGCCGTATAGCCGGAAAGACTTCGGGCGGCGGAGCACATCGCAGCTCATCGGCAGGAACTGACGCTTTGCAGGAGACGGTCGGTCACAAGTACACATACGATAATGCTGTTGCGGCGGAGCTTACGGCATTGACCGCTCGGAAACGCAAGAAAAACGAAAGATAATAAAAAAGCGCGGCTTGACGAAAGCCGCGCTCATTTTATATCCATAACAATAAGCTGCTCCCCCTCGACCCGAAAAGAGACTTCACAATTTCCGAAAGCGAATGTGTAGACCCGTTCGGGATCGTTCTGGTATTGAGGACGCGGGTCCTGCGCAAGGAGTTCAATAAGTCCGGAGCGCTTGTTTTCGGGTATCTTGAGCAGAAGCTCTTCGGGAAAGGTCACGCGCAAAGCCCCGCCGCGTTCCGAAAGCGCCCAGCCGTTGGAAGCGCCGGGTATGCTGTCGGCGTAGGGAAGGTAGGGCTTGATGTCGTAGATAGGCGTGCCGTTCATCAGATCAGCTCCCGATACCGTTATCACCCCGCGCTCCACGGAAATTATCCGCACAGCCGAAAGTCCCAGTGGGTTCGGGCGAAACGGCGAACGAGTGGCAAAGACCCCTTTGCGCACATTCCCGCCCAGCCTCGGCGGACGAACGGTGGGCAAGAACCCTCCGCTCACCTCGGAAAAGCCCCAGATAAGCCAAATGTGCGTAAAGTCCTCCAGTCCGCGCAGCGCGTTTTCATCGGAAAATTTTTCGGTGAAAACTATTCGCGACGGAAGGTCAACGAGCCCGCTTTGCCGCGGTATCCCGAACTTTTCCGTAAAATCGTTCTCTATGAACGCGATGGGCTCGATTTCCATTACATTTCCTCCAGTATTTTGCGAATGTTCGCCATTACCTCGTCCACCTCGAGCTTGAACTCCCGCGCCGACACCCTGAAAGCGCCCTGCCCGAGAATGATCATCTGCTCGGTGCCGTCCGAGGTGGCAACGCGGACGCGGTTCTTCGGGGCTAACGAGTGCGCGGCGCGTTCAATAAAATTGTCGGCTGTCTCGGCGTGCTTTGTGTAGACCACCGTCAAGTCTCCGTACCGTTCTATCTCGCGGTCGCTCTTGACCTTGTACGCGTCGAACACCAGAATGAGCTCACACCGTTTAAAGCCCTGATAGTTGCACATCATATCTATCAGCCGAGCCCGCGCCGCGTCAAGGTTGTCGCGCGCTATCCCGGCGAGCTCTTCCCAAGAGAAGATGATGTTGTAGCCGTCCACAAGGAGATATTCCGTGCCGCCCATCGCCTCGTGAGACTTGTAGTTCTGTTCGAGGGGCTTGTCGCGGCGCATCGCCGTGCGCTCCTTGCGGTTTATCTTGCCATATGTCCGCTCGAATATCTCCATAAGCTCCTTGTCGGTCGCTATGCGCTTTTTGTAAGCCGAGACCTCTGTCTGCGTGACGGCTTCGCGCGGCTTGGCGTTCAGAACGCGGGGCAGATGCATTTTCCGAGCCGCCTCGTCCCACTTTACGAGAACTCCCGCGCCGTGCGAGCAAAATACGCTGTCCGCGGAGTTTTCCACGTCCGCGTTGAAGTCGTACCCTATCCTCTCGATGACCTCCTTGGCGTTGTGGCAGGGGAAGTACCCCTCGACAGCCGCGGAGAGCCGCCCCGTGCCGTGAGTGTACCCCGGCACCTCCGCGGAATAGCTCCGCATTTCCGAAACGGGGCAGCGACCCTCGATAACGGCGCGTTCGCCCGTGCCGCTTGGCGCGGAGAACTCCGCGCCCATGCGCTGCAAGTCCGTCATCGCCCTTCCGACCGCGCTTGCCGGTATCTCCAGCTTAAAGCGGTAAAACGGTTCGAGCAGAACGCACTCCGCGCTCGCGAGCCCCTGCCGGAGCGCTCTCCAAGCCGCCTGCGCGAAATCCCCGCCCTCGGTGTGCTTCGGGTGAGCGCGTCCGGCGGCCAGCGTTATTTTCATATCCGCGATAGGAGAGCCCGTCAAAACGCCGATATGTTGGCGTTCTTTAAGACAGGAGATGACCAGTCTCTGCCAATTCTCGTCGAGATCGCGGCAATCGCGCGCGAAAAACACTCCGCTTCCCGCGGGCAGCGGCTCGAGGATAAGGTGAACCTCGGCGTAGTGGCGGAGCGGTTCGTAGTGCCCCATGCCCTCTACCGTGTTCTTTATCGTCTCGCGGTAGGCGACAGCCCCCTCGCCGAACTCCACGTCCGTGCCGAAGCGCTCGGAGATCATGCTCGCGAGTATCTCGAGCTGTATTTGTCCCATAACAGCCGCGTGTATCGAACCGTTATGCCACGAAAGCTTGAGCAGGGGTTCTTCCTCCTCGAGCCTTTTCAGCCGGGGAAAGAACGCCGCGGGGTCTGTGCCCTCGGGGAGGATGACGCGGTATTTCAGCGGAGCCTCCGTCATCGAGGCGCTTTCCTCGGCTTTTCCGAGAGCCTGCCCCGCGTATGTTTTTGTAAGCCCCGTCACGGCTACTATCTGTCCGGCTTCGGCGATATCGGCAGTGGTGAATTTCGCGCCGCTGTATATCCGTATCTGAGTGATCTTTTCCCCGGAACTGTCGATAACAGAGCGGTTTTTGAGCTCTCCGCCCATTATTTTCAGGTGAGTGAGCCGCGCGCCGCTCGGGTCTGTGGATATTTTGTAGACCAGCGCGCCGAAATCTTCGTAACGCACGCCCGCTGAGGAATATTTTTCCAGCAGTCCCAGAAACTCGGCAACTCCTACATTTTTCAGCGCCGAACCGAACAGCACGGGGAAAACATTTCGTTTTAAAACCGCACGCGAGATAAGCTCCTCGGGTACGCCGCCGCGGTCTATCAGCGCGTTCATGCAGTCCTCGTCGTATTCCGCGGCGGTCTCGGGGATATTTTCGGAGAAGTCCGCGAAATTCGGGGAAAGACGCCGCAGATCGGCTAACAGCTCGTCCTTGGAGCGGTGCGATATATCGGTCTTGTTGACGAATGTGAAAACAGGCGTTCGCGTCCGCTCCAGCAGTCCCCAGAGCGTTTCGGTGTGCGGCTGAACGCCGTCCGTGCCGCTTATGACGAGAATGGCGCAGTCCGCGACGGAAAAGGCGCGCTCGGTCTCCGCGGAGAAATCGGTGTGTCCGGGGGTGTCAAGCAGTGTGAACTCGGCAGTTTCCGTTTTCAGGATCGCCTGCTTTGAGAAGATCGTTATCCCGCGGGAGCGTTCCCGCGCGTCGTTATCTAGAAAGCAGTCGCCGTTATCCACGCGTCCAGCGCGGCGGATAGCTCCCGCCTCGAGCAGCAGCGCTTCGGAGAGGGTGGTCTTGCCCGCGTCGACATGAGCCGCCATAGCGGCTGTTATACGTTTCATTGATTCACCCCCCCTTCAAAAAAAAGCAACGTCCGACCGAATAACCGCGAGGCTGCCCGATCAAACGTTGTCTTTTGTATGTATTTGTGTTACTTGTTGATTATAACGCTCGCGATTGCGTAATCCCTGCAGTGCCCAACCGAAACGTTGATGACATAGCCCTCGCGCTCCTCGAGCATCTTTGCGTAGCCCTCCGCTATAACGAAGGGGCTTCCGAGCCTGTCGCGCAGCACTGATATATCCTGCGCCCTGATAACGCGCATACCCGTGCCGATCGCCTTCGCGAAGGCGATCTTAACGCAGTAGTTTTCCGCTATAAGCGAAGTGGACAGCTTGTGTTTTACGAAGAAGCGTATCTCGTCCGCCGAAAAATACTGCGACAGAAACCGCTTGTTCATGCAGCTTTTGCGTATGCGGGACATCTCGATTATCGCCGTTCCCGTTCTGATAAACATATTACTTGACATTATGCTTCAATTTCGCGCTAAGAGCCTTCGGTATCTCCTGCGCGATAGCCTCCCTCAGTTTTTCGTTTGGATTGAAAATGACCTTCACCTTGCCGTGATCCTTATGTTGGACAAGGAGATAGTGCGCGTCTTTTTCGAGACCCGAGGTCGCGTGGACCGTCGTGTCCGCTTCTATGCTGCTTTCGGGAGGATAACCGCCCATGTCGTCCGTCCGCGCCAGATCAATCGTTATCATGCGCTTTCGCTTGCGCCTGCCTATTATTTTGTCAATATCCATCTCGTTGTTGGTGACGATGTACTCATATTCCACGCTCATGCCCGACATCAGCCATATCCCGAGAGCGATAAGCCCGATCGCCGCGAAGAACAGCAAGCTTATTCCGAAAAGGATCCCCAAAACAAAGCAAGCGGCGGCACCGAGCAGCGTCACAAGCAGCAGAGCCGCGGTCTTGGCTATATCGGCTCCCGTTTTTTTCTTTTCCACAAGCTGTTCGCAATAATTATCCATGTGCACACTCCTTTGCGCGGTGAATAAACATCATAAAGACATTATATCATATTTGTCCGAGAAAATCAAGAGGTATTTTATCTATTTTTCATAAATTTGTCTGCGCGGCACGGCGAAAAATATCGTGATAATAAAATTTAGGTGATAATTTTGCAATATCCCTTGAAATTTGCGGTGACATTTGATATAATAGAATATGTATGGAATATTTGGCGGAGCTGAGCTCTCCGCGAAAGGACAGGGTGACATATATGCGCTGCTTTAAAGACAAAAAACGCGTTGTGATAAAGGTGGGGAGCAGCACGCTGGCTTATCCCGAGACCGGGAGCATGAACGTCCGCAAGAGCCGCAAGCTCGTAGAGGTGCTCGCCGATCTTAAAAACTCGGGTCGCGAGATCGTTTTTGTGAGCTCGGGGGCGCAGTGCGTGGGAGCTTCAAGAGGCGGATTCCGCGGAAAGCCGAAGGACACCCCCTCAAAGCAGGCGTGCGCGGCTATCGGGCAGACGGAGCTTATGAACTTTTACAGCGAGAATTTCGGACGGTTCGACCACACGGTGGCGCAGCTTCTTCTGACGCGTGACGTTATCAGCAACGAGGAGCGCCGCACAAACGTTATCAATACCTTCAACAAGCTGTTCGAGATGTCGGTGATACCTATTATAAACGCGAACGACGTAGTTTCGATAAAACACCTCGATTTCGATGAAAACGATACGCTTTCGGCGACTGTCGCAAAGCTCTGCGGGGCGGACTTGCTGGTTATGCTCACGGATGTGGACGGTCTGTATACGGGAGATCCGAGCGACCCCGCCTCGGAATTCATAAGCGAGGTAGACAACATCAACTACGATATTATCGGAATGGCGCAGGGGAGCGGTTCGGCGGTCGGAACGGGCGGAATGCTCACTAAGATCGAGGCGGCGCAGATCGCCGTGGAAGCGGGTATAGACGCGGTCATCATAGGAAACAAGGACCCGAAGCTCCTCTACGAGCTTTTTGAGACCGACAGCGCGCGCGGAACTTGGTTCAGGGCGAAAAATATCAATGAATGAGGTTATAAAATGGACAATACTTATATAGAAGAGCTCGGAAAAAAGGCAAAAAACTCCGCGCCGTTTTTGGCAAACTGCGGAACGGATCTGAAAAACAGGGCGCTCGCCGAGATTGCGAAGTCGCTCACCGAGAATAAGGAAGCGATCTTCGAGGCTAACGGGCGCGATATCGAAAACGGCAGAGCGAACGGTATGAGAGAGGATCTTATCGACCGCCTCACGCTTACCGAAAGCCGCGTTGCGGGAATGATCGAGGGTATAGAGCAGGTGATTGCGCTGCCCGATCCCGTGGGCGTTGTGCTCGGCGGGCAGACGCTCCCGAACGGGCTCTCCGTCGTTAAAAAGAGCGTTCCGATGGGCGTTATCGGAATGATCTTCGAGAGCCGTCCTAACGTTACCGTTGACGCGGCGGTGTTGTGCTTCAAGGCGGGAAGCGCCGTCATACTCCGCGGAGGAAGCGACGCGATAAACTCCAACAAGGCTCTGGTGAGAATCATGCGCGGCGCTATAAAGGCGGCGGGCGCTCCCGAGGACTGCGTTCAGCTCGTGGAGGACACGAGCCACGAGACCGCAAACGCTATGATGAAGCTCAACCGTTACATCGACCTGCTCATACCGCGCGGAAGCGGCAGGCTGATACACACGGTCATCGAGAACGCGACCGTTCCCGTTATACAGACCGGCGAGGGCAACTGTCACGTTTTTGTCGATGAAAGCGCGGATCTCGATATGGCGGTGAACATCATCAACAACGCGAAAACTCAGCGTCCGTCGGTCTGCAACGCCATTGAGAGTATTCTGATACACAAAAATACCGCGCCCGAATTCTTTAAAAAGCTGGACGCGTTATGGCAGGGAAAGGTAAGGATCGTCGGAGACAAGGCGACCGCGGACAATATCAAGGTGGAAAAGCTCGCCGATGATGAGGATTACGCGGCGGAGTTCCTTGAGCTGAAGCTCTCGAGCAAGGTCGTAAGCGGGATAGACGAGGCTGTTGATCATATAAACCGCTTCGGTACGGGGCACAGCGAGTGCATAGTCACTAAATCGCTCGAAAACGCCGAACGTTTTCAGAACGAGATCGACGCGGCGGCGGTCTACGTGAACGCCTCGACGCGCTTTACGGACGGCTTTGAGTTCGGGCTTGGCGCGGAGATAGGCATTTCCACGCAAAAGCTCCATGTGAGAGGACCTATGGGGCTGGCGGCGCTCACGTCCTATAAATATCTTATAAACGGAAACGGACAGATAAGAGGTTAAACGAGGTAATAATGTCAAGAAAAAACAGGAATAACCGGGAGGAGCCCCGGACGCTCCGCGAAAAGCACAGCGAGGACGTTATCAACGAGCTGTTGGGCGAGGTCGAAGACGAGCCCGGCATAGACATAGAATCGAACGTCGCAAATCTTGGCGGTGAAGGCGAGATCGACGTAAGAATATCGCCCGAAAACGAACACCCCAAGCGCCAGAAGGCTTTCTTCATCACCGCGATATTTGTTATAATAATGGCGGTGATAGGGATAATTTCGAGTATACGGTTTATAGTTGGCGGAATAGGAAGGCTCGCGGACAACACGGCGCTGAAAAACGAGTTCGCGCGGTTTATTCTTCCGGTCGTCGCAAACGACATCGCGCCGTTTGAAAACGAAAGCGAGATAACCAATTCCTCGAAGATAAGCTGCGCGGTGTGGAACATTCTGGTAAACAAGGATACATCGGCTTACAAGTCGGCGCAGTCGGGCGGATTGATAATTCCCGAGTATGACGTAAGCGTTTCCTGCAAGGAGCTGTTCGGTTCGGGCGCTTCGCTTGCGCACCAGTCCGTCGGCATGGGCGATAACCGTTTCACCTATGATGAGGCGAACCACATCTACACCTGCCCCAAAGACCTGCGCTTTCTGAACTACGCGCCGAAGATCACCGCGATGACGGAAAACAACGGCACTTATGTGCTCACGGTGGACTATATGCCGCCCTCCGTCACGATGGTAGTAGAGGATCTGGGGCTTTCGATAGAGGCGGACAAAACGCTTCAATATACTATAAATCGCTGGGACAAAAAAAATACGCTGATGGCGGTGAGAATTATTGCCGACAGTGAAGAGGAATAACAAGGAGGACAAAACAATGAGAGCGATCAAGAAAATTGCGGCGGCGGTGCTTTCCGTCGCGCTTGCGGCTGTGCTTTGCGGCTGCGACAGAGGGTATATCATGACCGTGGACGGTTTGGAGATAAGGAACGGTATTTATATTTCTTATCTTTGGTCCGCATACTCGATGGCTCAGGAAGAGTTTAAAAATCAGACATCCGATACGTCGGAAGGGGATACCGAAAGCGAGACTTCCGTGCCTATAACCGAGGAGACGATAGACGGCAAGAGCGGCTCGCAGTGGATAAAGGACGAGACTCTTTTGTCGATAAGGAGATTTGTGGCTGTTCAGCGTAAGAGCGCCGAACTCGGTATCTCGCTCACCGATGAGGAGATAAGCAAGATCACCTCCGAGCTTAACGAAACATGGAACGCCGAAAATCAGTATATTTATTACGTTTTCGGTTACAAAACCATGGGCGAGTACTATGAGAGCCAGGGCGTATCCGAGGAATCCATGCGTGAGATACAGAAGGTAAATAAACTCCAGGAAAAGCTGTTCGACTATTATTACAAAGAGGGCGGAGAACTTGAGGTAAAGGAAAGCGAGATAGACGAGTATCTTACGGAAAATTACGCGTCTGTAAAAACGCTCCCGTTCAGCTATACCACCGCTTCAGGCACCGTTCTCGAGAGCGACGCGGATAAAAAGACGATAAAGGACAAGGCGCAGAAGTACGCCGACCGCATAAATAACGGTGAAGCCGTTGCCGATGTGTTCTACGATTACTATATGGAGGCTGCCGAGGAGAACGCCGCGGCAAAGGCGGAGACCGATTATAAAGAGGACAACGAGGAAGGTCTCACCAAGGAAGAGTGGATAAAAAAGCAAGTCGAGTCTCAGAACATCACAAAGGTGTCGTCCGAGGACGATCTGCTTACGGTGATCAAGAGCGATTCGACCCTCTATGATGAAAAGACCGTTGAGTATATAATGAGCGCTCCCGCGGACAAAAAGGCTGTGCTTTTTGAAGCCGATAAATGCGTATATATCATCATAAAGAACGACGTTACCGAGAATTCCAAGTGGAAAGAGGATAACAACGATACGATACTCAGCGAGATGAAGACAGACGATTTCCGCGGAATGTTTGACCTTTTCGGACAGAATTACGAGGTGAAGCTGGACGAAAGCCTTGTGAACAAAAAGTACAGTCCCGAAAAGCTTAATCAATAATTCCTTCCCCGCCATACGGCGGGGAATTATTCGGGAGGACTTTTCCTTATGCTGTTATTGGGTTTAAACAATATCGCTATGTCATTTGCGGACAGAACGCTTTTTTCCGGCGTGTCGTTTGAGATATACGACGGCGAGAAAACGGGCTTCGTCGGCGTGAACGGAAGCGGAAAGACCACGCTGTTCAAGCTCTTAAAGGGCGAGCTTGCTCCCGACGAGGGCACGGTGCACATTTCCGGCGGCGTGAAGATAGGGTTTATGGAGCAGTTCGCGTGCAGAGACAGCGACAAAACGCTCTGCGCTGAGGCTTTAACGGTCTTTTCAGAGCTCGACGACATGGAACTGGAGCTTGAGGAGCTCCACGACAGGATAGATATGGGCGACAGCTCCGATGAGACGATAGCGCGTCAGACCGAGCTTCAGGAGCGCTTTGAGCGCGAGGGCGGGCTTACCTACAAGAGCCGCACAGCCTCGGCGCTTATCGGTCTGGGATTTTCGGAGGACGACTTCGGGCTTTCGGTAAGCGTGCTGAGCGGCGGGCAGAGGAGCAAGCTCCAGCTCGCGAAGCTGCTGCTTTCAAACGCCGATCTTCTGCTGCTCGACGAGCCTACGAACCATCTCGATATAGCTTCCGTGGAGTGGCTGGAGCGGTTTCTCTCGGACTACCGCGGCGCTTACATCGTCATCTCCCACGACCGCTATTTCCTCGACAAGGTAACGGAGCGCACGCTGGAGCTCGAAAACCGCCGGATACGCGACTATAAGGGCAATTATACGCGTTTTCTGGCGCTCAAAGAGGAAGACGCGGAGCGGCGGCGGAAGGTGTACGACGCGACGGTAAAGGAAATAAAGCGCGTAGAGGGCATAATCGAGCAGCAGAAGCGATGGAATCAGGCGCACAATTACGTCACCATCGCGAGCAAGCAGAAGACCATAGACCGCCTGGAGGAGACCCTCGAAAAGCCCGAGGAAGCGCCCGAGGCGATAAAGTTCGCGTTCAAGGCGGCGGAAGGCAGCGGAAATGACGTTCTCACCGCGAAAGACCTTTCGCTGAGCTTTGACGGGAAACAGATTTTCCGCGGCGTCGGCATCGAGATAAAGAGGGGAGAGCGCGTGTTTCTTATCGGCGACAACGGCTGCGGAAAAACCTCGCTGTTCAAAATACTGACGGAGCAGTACAAAGCCGACAGCGGCGAGTTTGCGTTCGGCGCGAGGGTGAAGGCGGGCTATTTCGATCAGGCGCAGAGAGGGCTTACCGAGAGCAAGACCGCTCTGGACGAGGTGTGGGACGCGTACCCGAAAATGACCGAGACCGCCGTGCGGACGGCTCTGGCGGCATTCCTTTTCAAGGGCGACGACATCTACAAGCACATCTCGGAGCTTTCGGGCGGAGAGCGGGCACGAGTCGCTCTGCTGAAGCTGATGCTGTCCGGCGCGAACCTGCTACTGCTCGACGAGCCGACGAACCACCTCGACATTACGTCCTGCGAGGCGCTGGAAAACGCGCTTCTGGGCTATGACGGCACTCTTTTCGTCATCTCCCATGACCGTTATCTGATAAACAAGCTGGCGAACAGGCTATATAAGCTCACGCCGAACGGTACGGAGGGCTATCTCGGAAACTACGATTTCTACCTCGAAAAACAGGAGACGGCGCAGTCTCAAACGGCGGTGGAAAAGCCGAAGGTATCCGAAAACGCGCTGGACTACAAGCAGCGCAAGGAGCGTGAGAGCGAGCGCCGCAAGCTCCGCACGAAAACGGAACGCGCCGAAAAGCGCATAGAGGAACTTGACGCAGAGATCGCCGCCAAAACCGAGGAGCTGTCCTCGCTCTCCGATTACCAAAAGGCGATGGAGCTTTCCGAGGAGATAGAGCGGCTCCGCTTGGAGCAGGAGACGGCGATGGAGGATTGGGAAGCGGCTTCCGCCGCGCTGGAGGGATTTGATGACTAAACAGATAAGGGCGTATCTTGAGATACTGGAGCGGTTTTTTTCGGAAGAACATTCCGTAGAGGAGCTTCTGGCGTTCCGCCGCGAGCTGCTTCAGAGGATAGAGTTTTATCAGCACGAACGGCTCGTTCATTTGATAGTTACGATGTCGTTCGGTGTGTTTTTTATGCTGTCGCTTATAATTTATCTTACGCAGGGCGGCGTTGGCATTATGATACTGACATTTTTGTTCCTTGTGATGCTGGCGGCATACATAAAGCATTACTATTTTCTGGAAAATTCGGTACAGAAAATGTATTTGTACTATTTTAGGGTAGAGGGTCTTTGAACAAAAGTTTTAGAGTCAAGAATACGGAATGACGATTATCCCCGCCTTGGGCGGGGATATTTTTTACAGATTACAACAAAAAAAGCGCGGTATCAAGCATTTGCCTGGTACCGCAAAATTATATAACTTATTATAGAAGATGGAGAAAATTATCAAAAGTTAATTACTTCTTCCGCTTAGCGATAACAACTACCGTGCCGGCAGCCAGAACAACGGGGAATACGCCCATTGCGACGCCCGTTCCGGGATTGGTCGAGCCGGAAGAATTGTTGCCGGAGCCTTCGCCGGACGATGTGGTATCATCGGACGAGCCGCTCTCGGTCACGGAAGTATCGGACGATGTAACATCGGACGAATCAGCGTCGGACGATGTGGCATCGGATGACGCGGAGCCGGAAGCTGAGGAGCCGGACGTTGGTACCGGGTCAACCGGCGCTACATACGTCAGTCCCGTGTCGCCCAGGTTTTCCGAGCCGCCCGCAGTCTTGAACGTTACATTTACCGTTACAGCGCTTGCGGGCATTGTAAAGGTGTATGTGCTTGCCGCCGCTGCTCTTGCCGCCGCGGGCGCAGCGGTTTCGTTTACGGTCACACTATTACCGCCCGCGTCTGTTACACTTACCGTGTCAACCTCATAATTGTCAGCCGGCGTAACCTCAATTGTTACTGTAGCGCCCTTTTTAGCGTTTTCGGGAGAAACCGTAACAGAACCCTTGCTCGCGTCGATCGTTCCTGTGGCAACCGCAAAGGTTTTGTCCGAGACCGTGCCGTCTTCACCGACTTCTATGGGATCGCCGTCGCCGTTTGTGACATTTTCAACGTTTTTGAGCGCATCCGTCAAAATGGGATCAAGGTCTTCCGTAGAAGCAAGCTGAATGTCCGCATCGGGATCGATAGTAAGAGTCGGGGTCTTGCCCGCGGGCAGGGTATTCATCGTTGCATTTGTTGCCTTGGTATATCCCGAATTTACAAGCGTGGCATCGGCTTTGACCTCTACCTCGGGCGCTTTTGTTGCGCCGCTTGAAGCGCCGTAAACGATAGTTCCGTCAACGGTCGCATTGTTTACGGTTGTCTTGCTGTCATAAGTGCCCCAAGTAAGAACGTAAAGAGCGTTAGTTCCGCTTTCCGAGGTAACCTTTACGTTGTTGTCCAAGGTTGTTGTGCCAAAGGTTGTGATACCGATCTCTTTACCGCTTATAGAGCCGCCCTTGACATTCAGCGTTGCGCCTTCTTCGACCTTTACCGCAGCCGGCTTGCCGGCTTTAACGGTGCAGTTGTTAAGGGTCAATACACCGTAATTTCTTATAATGGAATGAGCGGTCACGGTGTCGGGATATCCGGCGTTCGTCAAATCCTGATTCAAAACGGTCAGATTGCTAAGCGTTGCCGTATTTTCTGTCAAATTGCCGCTAACGGAAACATCTACAACATACACATCAACGTTGTTGCCGTTGAGCGTTCCGTTGGAGATCGTGACGCCGTTAGCAGAGATTAGGATCATTTTTCCTTTTCCGGCGAGAGATGCCGCTGCTGTCAGTGTTGCACCGTTAAGGTCAATAGTCTCCGTTACCTCTATTGTCGCTGTAACGTTAATGTTCTTTGTGCCTGCTTCTATTGCGGTTTTAAGCTCCGCAAAGGATGCAACGGATGTCGCCGCGGGAGCAGTTTCGCCTTCTCCAGCGCCGCCTGCCGCGGCATAAGCATAAACAGCCGTTGAGCCCGCTGCCAGAACAGCGGCAAGAACTGCCGCATAGATCTTCTTGGATCTCATAAATTTTTCCTCCTAAAATAAATATATTTTTCTCTCTGTATAAATGATATTTCATTTAACTGAAATATCATTTATAAAAACATTATAAATCTTTGTCTTGAAGATGTCAAGACATTTAGTAAAAATTCGTCATTTTACATAAATGAAATGTGGAGTAGACGGTGGAGATTTGTACAAAATATAAGCTATAATGGCGTAAAGGAAGTGGTGAAATGACGTATTATAAAAATCTGCGCGTTATCCGCGAGGACAGAGGATACACTCAAAAGCAGATAGCCGAGGTTCTCGGAACTACGCAGCAATATTACTCCGATTACGAAAACGGAAAACGGGAAATTCCGATAAGGATATACGTTATATTATCTAAGTTTTATAATGTAAGCATCGATTATCTGGCGGGTCAGATCGAAAGCCCCGAGCCGCCTCACGCGTTTTTCAGAGAGAGCTGAAACGCGCTTTCGCGGGAAAGAAATTTCCCCCCTTGACTTTTGCGTTAAAATATAGTACAATGTAAACAGAGCAATAACGCTTCAAAAGTTTCGGAAAAGGAGTAAACATTATGGGTTTGATAAAAGCGGCAAAGGGCGCGGTTTCGGGAGTTCTGGCGGATTCATGGAGAGATCACTTCTACTGCGACGCGTTTAAATCGGATATTCTGGCAGTTCGCGGATTTAAGCGCACGGACAGTAAGTCCTCCAACACCAAGGGCAGCGACAACGTTATTTCCAACGGCTCGATAATCGAGGTCAACGAGGGGCAGTGCGCGCTCATCGTCGACGGCGGCAAGGTAGCCGAGGTATGCGCCGAGCCCGGCGAGTTCGTCTACGACCAGTCCACAGAGCCTTCGATCTTCTACGGAGACCTCGGCGACAACATTATGAAAACCTTCAAGGAGATAGGCAAGCGCTTTTCGTTCGGCGGTCAGGCAGCGGTAGATCAGCGCGTTTACTACATCAACACCAAGGAAGTAACGGGAAATCTCTATGGCACCGCAAATCCCGTTCCGTTCCGCGTGCTCGATAAGAACATAGGTCTCGACGTTGACGTTTCCATACGCTGCAACGGCGAGTACGCATACAGGATAACCAATCCCGTGCTGTTTTACAGCAACGTTTGCGGAAACTTCACCGATTCTTATCCCAAGCGCAATATGGACAGCATTATGAAAAGCGAGATAGTTACGGCTCTTCAGCCCGCGCTCGGAAAAATCTCCGACAGCGGGGTGCGCCCGAGCAATCTTCCGGCGCATACCATGGAGATATGCGACGCGCTCAACGAGATACTCTCCAAGAAGTGGGGAGACCTCCGCGGAATGACTATAACGTCCTTCAATATGAACCCGCCTTCGATGTCGCAGGAGGATCAGGCGCTCATCAAGGATCTGCAAAAGACTGCTGTTATGCGCGATCCCTCTATGGCGGCGGCGCATCTCACTCAGGCGCAGGGCGAGGCAATGAAGACCGCCGCGGGCAATTCGGGCGGCGCTATGATGGGCTTTATGGGAATGAACATGGCTCAGGCGAACGGCGGCATAAATGCCGGAAATCTTTACAATATGGCGGCTCAGCAGCAGGCGGCGCAGGCGCAGGCAGCTCCCGTGCAGGCGACCATAAGCGCCGGCGGCTGGACGTGCTCATGCGGACAGAGCAACACGGGAAAGTTCTGCTCATCGTGCGGCAAGCCCGCTCCGCAGAAGGGCGACAGCTGGACGTGCGCGTGCGGCGCTCAGAATAAGGGCAAGTTCTGCATTGAGTGCGGAAAGCCCAAGCCAGCGGGAGTTCCGCTCTACAAGTGCGATAAGTGCGGCTGGGAGCCCGAGGATCCCACCAAGCCTCCGAAGTTCTGCCCCGAGTGCGGAGATCCCTTTGACGCAAATGACATTGTGTAGTTGCTGGTTTGATAGCGATTAGCAGTTAGTTGACAGTTTATGGTTTGAGCCGCTGCTCTTAGGAGCGGCGGCTCTTTGTGTAATGAAACGCAAAAGCGAGGTATAAAATGAACCCCTTCCCGTTCTCGGACGATAACAAGCGCTATCACACTTTAGCGTACCACAACCTCCACACCTACGGCGGCAGAGTTTACAAGGCAACGCTCGACGCGCGTATGTCCTGCCCTAACATGAAAAGCGGCGGCTGTATTTATTGTGCGAACGCCTTTGACGGGCGTTCGCTTGAGGAGCAGTGGAGCTCCGAACGCTCCCGCATACTCAGAAAGGACGAAAACGCAAAGATATGCGCGTATTTCGGGATCCATACCAACACGTTCTGCTCGCAGGAAAGATTGTCGGAGCTTCTCGAAACGGCAAGAGAGCTCGGCGCGTTTTCGGTCTCTCTCGCTACGCGTGCCGATTGCCTCGATGAGCAAAAGGCGCGGATATTGTCGGAATCCCCATTGCCGCTCACCGTAGAGCTCGGTCTGCAAACGATCCACGACAGCACCGCCCTGCTTATCAACAGAGGGCACACTTTTGAGGACTTTTTGCGCGGCTACTCTCTTTTGAAGGAAAACCGCATACGCGTCTGCGTACATATCATAAACGGTCTTCCGGGCGAAACTCCGGAGATGAGCCTCGAAACGGCGCAAAGGCTTGCAAGCCTTCGACCGGACGGCGTGAAGATACACTCGCTCCACGTTCTGCGAGGAACGCGGCTGCACGAGCTTTGGGAGCGCGGAGAATATACGCCGCTCACCCGTGATGAGTACATCGACATAACCGCCCGACAGCTTGAGCTCCTCCCGCCCGAGACCGTGATAGAACGCGTGACGGGCGACGGGGACAAGTCGCTGCTCGCCGCGCCGCTCTGGAGCGCGGACAAAATAGCCGTTCTCGGGGGCTTGGACAAGCGAATGGCAGATTTGGATACTTACCAAGGCAGAGCGTTTGAGGTTTAGATGATTTTTTAAGAACTTGTTCACATTTTTGTGACTTTCGGGGTTATTATGTCGGAGGTGGTGAAAATGAACGGAGAGACAGCTTCCGTGTTCGACGCCGAAGAACTCCGAAATGAGCTCGCGGAGTTCTACAAGGAGAATAAAAACGCCCTGTACGCGTTCGCGCTGTCGAGAACGCACAACCGCGAGAAAGCCGAGGACGCGGTTCAGGAGGCTTTTCTCAGAATAGCGAAATATCCCGACAGATTTTTTTCACTTCCGGTTCACAAAAGAATGTCCTACGCGGTTATTGTTACGAGAAACGCGGTAAACGATATTCTCGGCGAGAGCGCAAAGTCCTCCGAACTGCCCGAAACGATAAAGGATACTTCGCTCTCCGTTGAGGATATGACTTTGGGGAACATTGCCGCCGAGGAGCTTAAAGCGTTCATCATGAAAATGCCCGAGGCGCAAAGAGAGGCTATTATCCTGAAGATCGTCCATGAGATGACGACCACCGAGATAGCCGCTGCTTTAAACATCTCCGAGCCGACCGCGAGAAAGCGTGTTTCCAACGCTTACAAGACCATTGAAAAGTATCTGAACGGAGGCTGATCTTATGACACTGAAAAATGTTCTCGAAGAGATATGCGCGGAGGAGTACGCTCTGCCCGAAAATGCGCCGCGCCACCGCTTTTCGACAAAGCACCGCCGCGCGGTGAATGATATCCTTTATTCCGAAAAAGCGAAGAGGCGTATGTCTGTAAAGCGGAGAGTGCTTGTGATAGCGGCTGCCGCGGCAGTGCTGGCTGTGATAACGGGGGCGGCGAGCATTATGCGGTATAATGGATTTCGGTTTACCAAAGAACGTATCGAAGGCTACAATTATTTTATGATGTTGGCGGAAAACGACAAAAATGCGCCAAAAACTATTGAAAAGGTATGCTATGATATCAACGCCCCCGAGAAATACAAACGTCTCGAAGAAATGTGTCACATAAGCGAAGATGACGTTTATGAGGTGTATGTGGACACAAGCGCCGACCACGGCTCGTCTTATTTCTTTACTTGGCAGGTAACAAAAAGCACATTCGTCGACCCCATACAACCCGACCAAGATGTGTGCACACCCATTGAGGTAAAGGGGCATAACGGATTTACGAAAGTGACCACTATCGACCTCAGCGACGGAAGGCAGATTATCAATAATTCCATCATATGGGATTGCGGAGATTATATTCACTTTGTAAACGGATCTGTATCAATGGAGGAGCTCATGTCTATCGTCGAGGGAATGACCGAAAAATAAGCAAACTCTCTTGACAAATGTGGAAATATGTGTTAAAATAACATAGGAATAGACCGTCCGCGAATTTTTTGCGGACGGTTTTGGTGCGTTTAAAAAATTATGGGCTTTTCCCTGCGGCGCGGGGAAATAAGCGAAAATATAAAGGAAAGTGAAAAATGTCCGTTTTTGATATATTCAAGCAGTTGGAGAGCAAAGAACCTGCTCCGACAGGCGCGGTGGAGTACATCATAGTCGGCTTGGGCAACCCCGGCACGGAGTACGAGAACACCCGTCACAATATAGGGTTTATGACGATAGATACGCTGTGCGAAAAATATAAGGTGCAGTGCAAAAAGCTGAAGTTCAAGTCGCTGACTTGCGATGTGATGATAGCGGGAAAGCGCTGTCTTATCATGAAGCCGTCAACATTTATGAATAAAAGCGGCGAGGCTGTCACCGAGGCGATGAGCTTTTACAAAATACCGCCCGAGCGCACGATAATCGTGTTCGACGATATCTCGCTTGAGCCCGGGAAAATACGTATAAGGCGCAAGGGCAGCGACGGCGGTCACAACGGGATAAAGAATATCATCTACTTGTCGGGCGCGGATACATTCCCGCGGATAAAAATGGGAGTAGGCGCGAAGCCTCACCCGGATTACAATCTGGCGGATTGGGTGCTCGGTCATTTCAAGAAGGAGGACGGCGAGAAGCTCGAACAGTGCTTTGACAACGCCGTGACGGCTCTGGAGCTTATGGTGGACGGCAAGACGGATCAAGCGATGAACAAATTCAATTCGTAAGGTATAAAGCAACGCAAAAAATAAAGCAACGATAAATAGCGAGTGCAAATCCCGCAAGCAAGTCGATAAA
The DNA here is from genome assembly GCA_964454205.1 of uncultured Ruminococcus sp. GTDB lineage: Bacteria > Bacillota > Clostridia > Oscillospirales > Ruminococcaceae > CAG-115. The sequence goes on along the minus strand of CAYVSV010000008.1, from coordinate 29,479 downwards.
GCGGAGTGCAGCGAAGCGAAACGGAGCTTTATCGGCTTGGCTAGCCCGAATGCCGCGAAGCGGCATTCGGGCGGTGCGGGATTTGCTTTTAAATAAGGTGATAAGATGGACTTTTTTAAGACGGCGGCTTTACAAAATCCCGATTTTGTAAAGCTCGAAAAGTATCTGAACGGAAAGAATAAGCTGCCCGCGCTGGTCACGGGCGTTTCACATATCCATAAGGCGCATTTTATAGCGGCGCTGTTGGACGAAGAGCCCGTGCTGGTAGTGGCGGAGAGCGAGGGCGAGGCAGGGCGGCTGTGTATGGATATAAACGCAATGCTCGGGGAGACGGCGGCGCTGCTTTTGCCCGAAAAGGAGTTTATATTGGCGGATACGGAGGCGGCGTCGCGCGAGTATGAGCATAAAAGGATATTCGCGCTGAACGCTTTGCTCCGCGGGAGCTGTAAGGCGGCGGTGTGCTCGGCGAGCGCGGCGGCACAGCTCACGATACCTCCGGAAACTCTCTCAGAGCGTATGATATGTGTTTCAAACGAGGATGAGATATCGCTTGACGATCTTGTTGCAAGACTTATTGCGGCGGGGTATTCCCGCGCGGATATGACGGAGGGCGCGGGGCAGTTTTCGGTGCGCGGCGGGATAGTGGACGTGTTTCCGCCGAGCGCTTCCGATCCTTATCGTATAGAGCTCTGGGGGGACACCGTGGACAGTCTGTCGGAGTTCGACGCGGAAACTCAGCGCAGAACGCGCTCTTTTGACAGGATCGAGGTATCTCCCGCGCGCGAAACGCTTTTTGAGAGCGACGAGGTTCTCTGCGGGAGGATAGAGGCGCTCGCAAAAAAGCTCCGCGGAAAAAGGGCGGAAGAAGTACGGCAAACTCTTCTGAACGATGTGAACAGAGCCCGCGGCGGCGCGGGCGTGCATAATCTTGACAGGTATTTTCCGTTGTGCTATAACAGGGAAGCGACAGTGTTCGATTATGTAAAGCGCGTGTTTGTCTGTGAGAACAACTCCGTCCGAGAGAGTTACAGAGCCGCTTCGTTACAGCACGCCGAGGATTTGAAGATACTGACTGACGAGGCGAAGATATGCAAGGGATTGGAGCGCTATATGCTCACCAAAAGCGAGCTGTATTCGCTTCTGGAGAGCCGCACGCGCGTCTATTTCGACGCGTTCCTGCGCGGCGGAGGCGTGGAGCTCGGCACTATGATAAACGTACAGAGCGCCGTTCAGACCTCTCCGTGGGGCGGGGAATATAAAGTGCTTGAGGACGAGATGAGCGGCTATCTCGATCGCGGAATGTGCTGCTTTATCTTCGCGGGCACGGAAAAGGGCGCGAAAAACCTCGCCGCCGATCTCACCGACGATGGCTTCAACGCGGAATATTACACCTCGCCGGAGGCTACGGCGGAGGGAAAGGTCATAGTTACGGCGGGGACGCTCTCCGCGGGAATGGAGTACCACGAAAGCGGCTTGTGCGTTTTCACGCATACCGCCGTTCATGAAACGCGGCGGCGTATTCCCAAAAAGAAAAAGGGCGAGGAGATACGCTCGCTCGAGGACATCGCGGTGGGAGACCTCGTTGTGCATTACGCGCACGGAATAGGCGTTTTCGACGGAGTTCACAAGATAGAGAACGACGGCGTGGCAAAGGATTATATACGCATAAAATACGCGGGCGCGGACGTTCTCCACGTTCCCGTGACGCAGCTTGACCGCGTTTCGCGCTATATCGGAAGCGGCGATATTTCCACGGTGAAGCTCAACAAGCTCAATTCCGATAAGTGGACAAAGTCCAAGGCGAAAGCGAAGGCGGCGGCAAAGGAAATGGCGGCGGAGCTTGTCGAGCTCTACGGAAAGCGCATGAGGTCAAAGGGGTTCGCGTTCCCGGAGGACGATACTTTTCAGGAGGATTTCGAGCAGCACTTCCCGTATGTGGAGACCGACAGCCAGCTTCGCTGTATCGACGAGATAAAGGCGGATATGCAGCGTATCCAGCCCATGGAGCGGCTCTTGTGCGGCGACGTCGGGTTCGGAAAGACCGAGGTGGCGCTTCGTGCGGCGTTCAAGTGTATCGAAGCGGGGAAGCAGTGCGCTGTTCTCGCGCCGACAACGGTTCTGGCATGGCAGCATTTTCAGACGGCTTCCTCCAGAATGGAGGGCTTTCCGTTGAATATCGCGCTCTTGTCGCGCTACAAGACCGCCTCCGAGCAGAAGGAGGTGCTAAAGGGCTTGGCGAGCGGGCGCATAGACCTTGTTATCGGCACGCACCGCATAATACAGAACGACGTGAAGTTCAAGGATCTGGGGCTTGTCATAATAGACGAGGAGCAGCGCTTCGGCGTGGCGCATAAGGATAAATTCAAGGAGACGTTCAGCGGCGTGGATATTCTGTCGCTGTCCGCAACGCCGATACCGAGAACCCTCAATATGGCGATGAGCGGGATACGCGATATGAGCGTCCTTGACGAACCGCCGCAGGATCGCCGTCCCGTGGCGAGCTATGTCATCGAGCACGATTGGGGAGTTATCGCGGGAGCGATACAAAAGGAGCTCAGAAGGAGCGGGCAGGTTTACTATATTCACAACCGCATAGACAGCATTTACGGCTGCGCGGACAGGCTGCGCGAGCTCGTTCCCGAAGCGAGAATAGGCGTGGCTCACGGCAGAATGTCCGAGGACGAGCTTATGGAAGTCTGGAGAAGGCTTCTGGACAACGACATAGATGTGCTCGTCTGCACGACGATAATAGAAACCGGCGTTGACGTTCCGAACGTCAACACGCTTGTGATAGAGGACGCGGACTATATGGGACTGGCTCAGCTCCACCAGCTTCGCGGAAGGGTAGGGCGGACGAACAAGCGCGCCTACGCGTATTTCACGTTCAAGCCTGGAAAGGTGCTGTCGGAAATATCGCAGCGCAGGCTTGACGCGATACGCGAATTCACGCAATTCGGCAGCGGCTTCAGAATAGCGCTCCGCGACCTGGAGATACGCGGCGCGGGAAATATTCTTGGCGCTTCGCAAAGCGGGCACCTCGCGAACGTCGGCTACGATATGTATCTTCAGCTCCTTGACGAGGCGGTGCGCGAGCAGCGCGGCGAAAAGACCGTCCACAAGGAGGATTGCCTTGTGGACGTGAAGATAAGCGCGTTCATTCCGGAAAAATACATCTCCAATCAGGCGCAGCGTGTGGATTGCTACCGCAAGATCGCGCGGATAGAGACGGAGGAGGACGCGCAGGACATCACAGACGAGCTAATTGACCGCTACGGCGATCCGCCCGAAAGCGTTCTCGGGCTCATAGACGTCGCGCGATACCGCAACGCGGCGGCAAATTGCGATGTAAGCGAGATAACGCAGCGCGGAGAAGAGCTGGTGTTCTATATGACGAAATTCGATATGGCACGGATAGCGGCAGTTACAAAAGCGGTTGGCAAGCGTATGCGGATAGATACGGTTGGAAAGCCGCGAATGTTGGTGCGCGTCGGAGAAGAGGGCGTTCTCGGAACGCTGAAATCCGTCGTCGCGGCGATGAACGAAGCTCCGCAAAGCGAATAAATTATGTTTCACAGAAAATTGCGTGGTTGAACGTTATCATTCGACCACGCAATATTTTATATTGCTCGCTTAAAGAGCCCGGCTTTTTTATCCGACGGCGGTTATGGAGTATGTGAACGCTTTCTCCTCGCCTGTGCCGAGGATCACTATCCCGCGCTTTTCCGCGAAAACCCCCGTGCAGTCGTCGAAGTCCGCCGAACCGCACCACGGTTCGATGCAGAGAAACGGCGCGTCCTTTGCCTGCCATACCCCCAGGCTCGTGAAGTCGGGGAAATCCACGCGCACGCCTTTATTTTCCTTGTCAAGGAGCGTTACGGAGCGCGAGAGCAGCTTGTCGAAGTAGCAAACGTCCGTGTGGAACATCTCGTGGTTCAGATGAAGGATGTTGTTGTCTTTGAGGAGCTCGCGGCGGTTGTTTTCCTCGTGCAGACCGGTTTCCAAGTTGTAATTCGGCACGGCGGCGTTTTCGAGCTTGCGGAACTCCAGACGATAGCCGGGGAACTCGCCCTCGCAAGCGAACGCCGGGTGTGCGCCGATACAAAACGGCATTTTCGTTTCGGAGTTGTTTTTTACGCGGTAAGTCACGGTTATCCCGTCCGATTTCAGCGTGTATTGCACCGTAAAGCGGAAATCAAACGGATACATCGCCTTGGTGTAGTCGCTCTGCTCAAGCGAGAACAGCGCGGAGGCGCCCGTTATCGTTTCGGGAGCAAGCTCCAGATCCCTCGCGAAGCCGTGCTTTGTTATGCTGTATTCCTTTCCGTTTATGAGCGTCTTGCCGTCCTTCAAAGTCCCTATCATCGGGAACAGCAGGGGAGAGGTCTTTCCCCAGAACGCCGGATCGGCGCGCCACATAAGCTCTTTGCCGTTCACGGCAAGGCTTTTGAGCTCCGCGCCTTTTGAGATCACCTTTGCGGTGCAGTTTTCGTTTTTCAGCTGAACTTCCATAGTATTCCTCCTTAGTATCGTGTAAGCAACGATCAAATCGCTAAAGTCTTATTTTTATGCGTTTTCCCCACCGAAGGCGGGGAAAACGTCATTAAATCGGTATTTCCTTAGTATTCCGGCGGTCTTTTCTCCTGCCGTTTTTTCACCCATGCTCTCAATATAAGAAGCGCCATCACTATTATCGCCAGGATAAGCGCTATCTTGATGATGTTCACCAAAATATTCGGCTTTGTCGCGGAGACCGCCCACACCCGTCCGCGGGCGTCGCGGAAGAACATCCGCCCGCTTTGCGAGACCGCGATTTTGCCGTTCGTGAAGTCGACTATCTTGGCAAGCTCCAGCGCGGTCTGGTCTTTGTCCGTATCAAGGATGTTGTAGAGATACCACCTGTCGCCGTTCGGGTCGGAGTGGGGGGCGGCGGTGTACGCCCGAACGCCGCTGCCCGTGGTGACGACGGGCGCGGAGGAGTTTTTAAGCTCCTCAAAGCATTTGGTTATCTCCATATTCAATCCGTCCACCACGAAAAATCCCTCGGCAGACCCGACATAAATGTGATTTTCAACGCCAGCGGGCGCGGTGAGCTTTCCGCCCAGCATGCAGGACATCAGCGAATCCTCTTCCGTCACGCCTTCTTCGTCAAGGCGCAGCTTGCGCAGCTCGCCGTTAGCGCAGCTCATAAACACTGCGTATTTCCCCGCGTAAACGTAAGTTATCACCGCTCCGGCTTCATTTTTTACGAACCTGTTGTTCTCGCGCACAACAAGGCTGCTGCCGTCTCCGAATATTATCCTGTCTCCTATCCCCGAGGGCGAGGTAACGGCGTTTTCCGTTTCGTATTCCCACACGACATTCAGCCCGTCGGAAATATCCGCGCAGCACATCTTGTATTTTTCGCCGTCCTTATAACCAAAGTACGCGAGACCGTCCGCGGCGGCAACGTCCGTTACTATTTCCCCGAAGGTTTTAGAGCGGATAACGCTCATATCCTCAAGCCCGATAACGTACAGCGAGGTGCGCGCCGGCTGAATGAGCGTGCCGTTCAGGATAACGCCGCGGACGTTCTCCGATACCTTTTCATCGAGAGTTGCCGACGCCGTTATCTTCCCGTCCCCCTCCGAGAGCTTGTTTACTTTGTTAAGCGTTGGTACGAGCATATATTCCCCGAAGCAGAGCGGCACGCCGACCGTTTCGGCTTCCGATGTGCTCCAGTCGATGCTCACATAGTTTTTGTCATACGGCGTTTGAACGGTGAGCACGGTCTCGCTCTCCGAGGCGAAGCCGGCGGCGAACGCGCTCGGCGAGCTTAGCGCGCATAGCGCCGCCGCCGCGAATGCAGCTATTATCTTCTTCATTGTATCTTCAATTCCCTGTCCGCGAGAAAGGCGTACAGGTACATCTCCTTAACATTTATTCCCGTGAGCTTTCCGAGTATTTTCTTGTATATCTCCACCTGGAGCTCATAGCTTTTGAGCTCCTTTGCGAGGTTTTCTATCGTGTCGCTCTTGTAGTCAACGACGACTATCTCGCCGTTTTCTATGAAATACATATCCGTCTGCCCCTGTATGCTGATATTGCCGTCGTAATCGCGGTTTACCTCGCGCCCGTTCACCTCGGCGTAGAAGGACTGCTCGCGCCTTACGTTATCGGGGTCTTCCGCGTACGCGCGCAGCATTCTCCGCCCGAGCCCGTTCGTAAAGAATTTTGCGACGCTTGCGTCGTTTATGATGCCGCGCTCCCGTTCGGTCAAGCGCTTTTTTTCGCAGAGCTCGTCGAGCACCTCGCTCACGCGTTTTGTCGTTTCGTCAAGCTCCCAATCGGGGGAGAGCCTGTCGAGCGGGAAGTGCTCCATACAGTGATGATAGGAATTTCCCTTTTCCACGCCGGAGACTTTAGCGTCGCTCGCGAAGGCGGGCTTGGTAAGGCTTATGGGCTTCGCGGACTTTTTATGCGCGAGCTCCGTTGCGGTGAATTTCGCTTGCTGGAGCGTATCCTCGGGGTGAGAGTAGCTTTGCCGCATTATCCGGATAAGCTCCTCTGCCTTTGCGGTCTGATTCGGGGTCTCGGGGGCTTTCGCGGATTTTTCCGTTTCGGCGCTCGTCTTTATCTCTTCGTTGAGCCTTGTAACGTCGAAAGCCGAGATGCGGCAGCCGATGTTGGTAAACTTTAAGACCTTTTCCGCGTTGTCGGCTGTTGAAGGCTCTTGCAGGAGCGTTTCCAGAACGCACTTGAAAACGCAGGAGTTCTCGTATATGTCGCTGTGAAATTCTGGAGAGACCTTGCTTTCCGCGAGCTTGTCGAACTTCGTAAAGTTTTCCTTGGTGCAGCTCGTCACCATGATAAGCTTTTCGCGGGCTCTCGTCATAGCGACGTACATAAGCCGGAGCTCGTCGCCGAGCTGCCTGTCCCGGATAAACCGGCTGAGCGCCCTGTAGCTCATCAGCCTTGTCTTGCGGCGGCTGCCGACGTCGGTATAAGTCAGCGCGAGACCGTGCTCATAGCACGCGAGCGCCTTGGCTGAATAGTCGGACTTGTTCATCGTGCCGTTAAGCTCCGCGAGCACGCACACCGGCGCTTCAAGCCCCTTGCTTCCGTGGAACGTCATTATGCGGACGGCGTTTGCGGCGCTTTCGGCGCGTTCCGCCTCTTCAACGCCGTTTTTAAGGTTCTCCTTTGCGCGGTCAAGAAATCTGATAAAATCGCCGAGGTTTCCGCCGCCGCGGCTCTCGAAATCCGAAGCGAGCGTTTGCAGCCGCCTGATATTCGCAATGCGCCCCGCGCTGTCCTCAAACGCCGCGACGACCGAAATAAGGTCGGTGTCCTCGTATATCTTGCGCACAAGATCGTCAAGCGACCCCGAGTTCATAAAGTATCGGAACGCCTTTATGTCTCCGACGAATCGCAGCAGCTTCGGCGAGACCGCGCGGTTTACCTGTATTTTTTCATTTCCGCGCTTTGCCGTCTGCGTGAGGCAATCGCACGCGCAGCTGTAAAGAGCGCGCCGCTTGTATGTTTCGGCTATCTCTTTGAGAGTTTTATCGTCGGCTTCCTCTATACCGAGAATGCCCATTCTTATCCGCGAGACCTCTTCGGCTGTAAAGCGGTAGATCGGCGACATCATGACCTTCAGCGTTTCCGCGTTGAGCATGGGGTTGTCAATGACCTTTAGGAAGTTGTAAACGATAAGCACCTCGTCCGCTTCCAGAAAGCTCCTGCCGCGCGGCGCGGAGGACGATATCCCGAGCTCCGCCAAAGCCTTGCGGTAGTCCGCGAGCTTTGTGTTCGTTCGCAGAAGTATCAGAAAATCCGAATACTCCGCCCGCCTGTACAGCGGCGCGCCGTTATCGTCTCTGCCGTCCGCTATCAGAAAGTCCTCGTTTTCGCGGAGTTCCTTTATTTTCCGCGCCGTGAACCGCGGCATCCGCATATCCGTTTCGAGCTCCTCGGCGGCGTTTTTGGAGGATACGCCGTACAGCATACATATCTCCGTGTCGTAGAGCTCCTTGTTCTGCGGCTCGGGGAGCTTCAGCCCGAGATTGAGCCCGTTTCCGTCCGCATAGTCCACGCCGCCGTATTCCTTTGTCATAAGACCGCCGAAAGCGGCGTTTACCGTTTCGATAACGGCTTTGCGGCTGCGGTAGTTGGTATTAAGCGGCAGCTTTTCAAAGCCGCTGTCCGGCTCGTCGCAGAGCCGCGCCATAATGTAAGGGTCTGCGCCGCGGAAGGAGTATATCGACTGCTTTACGTCTCCGACATAAAACAGCCTTCCGTCTCCGAGCAGTCTGAATATTTCCGTCTGAATGTTGTTGGAATCCTGAAATTCGTCCACGATAACGCAGCGAAACCGCTCCGAGAGCTGCCTGCGCAGATCGTTGTCCCCGCCGTTTTCCGAGAGCTTGTTGTAGAGCTCGCGTTCGCAGTCGGAAAAATCTATGCAGCCGGAGTTTTTCTTTTCCATATCGTAGTATTCCCCGAATATTCTCAAGAGCTTTACAAACGCGCAGACCGCGGTGTAAACGGTCTTTGCGGCGTTTTCCTCCATCTTTTCGTCGACAGCGAGCTCCAGAAGCTTTTCCGCCGCCGCGTTTGTCTGCTTGGATATTTCGTTGAACCTCTTCTTATAAGAAAAGTTGCGCCAGGTGTTGGCGTTCAAATAGGGTCTGTTTTCGGAATTCTTCTCAAAGTTCTTCAAAAGCGCGCTTAGCAGGGTAACGCATGGCGTTTTTTTGTATGCCGCGTAGTCCTCTTCCAGCATCCCGAACCTGTATTCGTCGAATTCAATGATGTCCGACACCGTGCCGAGAACGTTGTTGCGTTCCTCCTCGGTCTTGGAGCTTCCGACCTGACCGTCAAGGTTCGCGAGAATGTTTTCGTCCGCGTACTTTTTCGCCCAAGCCGTTCCGCGGGAAACGCGGGTCTTCAGAAAGCCTTCCAGAAGCGGAAGATAGCGCTTTTCGACGGAAGACGCGTCTTTGTAAACGCCGGAGGCTTCCGCGAGCCATTTTTCGGGGTCCGGAAAGCTCGCAAGCTTATCCGAGAGATCGAGCGTCGCCTTTTCAAGATCGCGGTCGTCCTCAAAGCCGAAGGAGAAGAACAGCGCGTCGCGCTCCTCATCGGAGAAAGCTTCGCTGCCGCCGTAAAGCTCGTGCAGAGCCGCCCGCATCGCCTGCGCTCTCAAAGCCGCCCTCTTCGTGCCGTCGGCTATCGTAAAGCTAAGCGGCAGGTCGAACATCTCCGCGTTGTCCTTTATCATTTTAAGGCAGAACGCGTCGATAGTCGAGATGGAAGCGCCGCGCAGGGCGAACATCTGCTTTTTCAGATATTCGTAACGTTCCCTTTCCTCTGCTCCCGTTTCATCGGCTAGCTTTTCAAGCTCTTTGCCGAGCGCCTCATTAAGCTTTTGTCGCATACTTTTGGTGGCGTTTCTGGTAAACGTCATTATGGCTATCCTGTCCGCGGGTATATCGAGCTTTTTGTCCGACAGCAGACGTATAACGCGCTGCACGAGCAATGTCGTTTTGCCGCTCCCCGCCGCCGCGGTCACGATGGCGTTCTCGTCGTGCGGGAAATCGACGGCGTCTTTTTGCGCGTCGTTGAGCTCAAACTCATCTGCCATTGTCGTTTTCCTCCTCCGTGATGTAGCGGTTTTTCCATTTTTCGGCGTTATCGCTGCCTGCCGCGTTTTCCGGTTTTATTACGTTCTTTCCGGCGTTCCCGCATATTTCCTTAAAGGCGCAGTATTCGCATATCTTTTGCGGCTTTGATTTCTTTTTGCCGTCCGGCTGTATCTCGAACTCGCAGTAATTCAAGGGCAGTGCGTTTATGTTTCCGCCGAACACAGCGCCGAGGTTTTCCGTCACCTTTTTAAGAACGTTTTCGCGGAGACGGTCGAAATACCCGCTTTCGGCTGTGTTTTGAACGCCCGGCTCAAAGGAGCTTTTAAGCTCCGCGAGCTCCTTGGGCTCCAAAAAACCGTCGCTGTCCAGCTTATCGAACACGAGCTTCTTGTAGCTCTCAAGATCGCTCTCAGTCTCCTCGTCTTTTATAAACAGCCCGCTTTCGTGATAATTCATAGCCAGAAGCCGATACGGAGATGAGGCTTCGTCGAGAGCGCCCTTGTTTTTCGACGGGATATAGTTCACGCCGCCCGCGCGGAGCTCCATTGAAGGATTGTTCTCGTTTGCGCTCCGAAGCGCGAACAGATACAAAAGCGTCTGTATATTAACGCCGTTTTCGGCGTTCTGAAGATCGAATGTGCGCGCGGAGGTTTTGTAATCCACCACCCGTACATAAGCTATGGGCTTTCCGTTTTCGTTTTTTCCCGCCCCGAACATATCCACGCGGTCGATTATTCCCTGAACGGTTATCTCCGTGCCGTCGTCGAGCGTAAGAGCGAGAGGTTCGGTTATGAGATACGGCGCGTTTTCATCGTAAGCGGCGGGGTTCGGAGGGGCGGGAGTTTCCTCGCGTTCGCTGAATATCTCCGCTTCCGGCAGCGAGCCCGTAACGGCGCTCTCGTTATCGATAAGCGGGTGCTTTCCGCCTTCCTTTATATTCAGCTCGAAGAACTTCGGGCGGTATTTTCTCGCGAATATCTCCGTCTGAACGGTTATAAGAACGTCCGCGGCGGAATTCGCGATGTTGTTGAAGAGATATTCCGTGCGCTTGTCCTCGGAGCTGTCGTTGTTGGTTTCGTTCTCGCGGTAAACGGCGAGATATTTCTTGCACAGCGACAAAAGCTCGCTTCTCCGAAGACGGAAAAAAGCATCCATATCCGCGCAGTATTCCCGCAGAACGTTCTGGAAAATAAAATGAACAGCCTCGCCGCGCTTGTTTGAGGTGAAGCCGCGTTTACTGCGCTCGGTTATCTTCAGCCCGTATTCCCCGAAGAACTCAAATTTGCATTTGTTTAGTTTTTCGAGAGCTGTCGTTCCCACGGAAGTGGGGAAGAGGAGCTTAGCGGTCTTCGGGCTTATGGAATGCCGACCCGAAAAGCTGCCGCCGTCCGCGTTATAGGCTATGTCGCGGCGCTGTTCGCGTATCTCGTCAAGAGCCTTTACGAATTCGCCGTCCTCCCGCTCGAGCGCGAGCCTTAGTGTTCCGTTGTCCCCGTAACGTCCGTCGAGACCCATAGCGTAGCGCATTTTCGCGGCTTTTAGTGTGCGGCAGTAGAATTTGTCGCCCCGTTCCTTCTCCGCGTCGATGATACGCGCGTTTTCAAACGTCGAAAGTATCTCCGCGAAAACGTCCGAGCGCGCGGCGGCTTCCCCGGAAATATCGGTCTCGGGGCAGCTTAGGCAGAGGTATTCAGTCGGGAGGGTCATCGCGCGGTAGGCGCGGTAAAGAGAAAGATAGTACTGCTCTTTTGCCGATCTCAGCGCGTATTCGCGGCGCGAGCCTTCTCCGATATGAGAAAGCGTTTCGATGTATTTTGCCGCGTTTTTCTCGCCCTCGAGGTGTATAAGCTTGTCGCAGATGAGCTCTATCTCATACTGCGAGAATATCCCCGCTTCCGCCGCGGGCGTGGGGAAGAGCTCATAGGAAGCGCCCACTATAAACGCCGCTTTTATGTTGTCGGCGCGGGTGCGGTCAATGTCTCCGACGAGTACGCAGTCGATGAATCGCGGCGGGTCGGCAAGCTTCGCGGCGGCGCATATCTCGCGGAAGATGTCGTGGTATTCCTCAACGGTCACGTTCGTGCCGCAAAGCTCTTCGTGCAGCTTGTCGAAAATATCCGTAAGCGAGTTCCACAATCTTTGATACAGAGCCACCTTGTCCGCGTCGAGGGCGGTGTTTTGCTCGTTTTTGCAGCGCTTGAATATCGCGCGGCGCATACCGACTTTGTTTATCAGAAAGTCGTACAAAAGCTCGGTGAGCTCCGCGCCGTTTACATATCTTCCGTCCTTTTGCAGCCGCTTACGCAGTTCGAGCAGCGGCACGGCAACGGCTTCGCGAACGCGCTCGGCAGTCTGCCGCGTTAGATCGTCCTCATCGCGCTTGCCGCGGAGCTCGAAAGGTTTTTTGAGGTGACTTGTTTTCAGGTCCCATTCATAGACGTAGCTTTCAAAGCTGTCTATATCCTTGTCGGACAATGTGATGAACTTGTCGCCGCCCGCGGCTTTTTTGCGGGGCGCGAGCCGCAGGCTCTCGTCTCCGAAGGCTTCAAACAGCGTGAGCTGCGCTTCTTCATCCTCGCTCTCATCGTCCGGCAAAAGCTCCTCGTCCGCGTCCTCTTCGGTATCGAGCTCCGTTTTGGGCTTCGCGAAGAAGCCCGTTTTAACGCAGCTCAATACGCTGTCGACGGAAAAGTCGCCGAGCGCGTTCAGAATGGAATTTACAAGGTTTATAAGCGGCTGGTAGAGAATGGGCTCGGGCGCGTCGAGAAAGACCGGTATATCGTATTTCTTAAAAGTGCTCAATACATGTTTCCCGTAAGCTCCAACATCGGTGCAGAGCACGGCGATCTCGTTATACCGCATACCACGCTCTTCCGTGAGCTGCTTTATCTTGGCGGCGGCGTAATCGAGTTCCTCGTAAACGCTCCGCGCGGTCACGAGCTCGAAGCTCTCGCCGAGCTCTCCGCGATTTTTCGCCTTTTGGAACAGGTGGCGGGATATTTCGCGAAGGGGAGAGCTCTCGGAAAATCTGCTCTCTATGCCCTCGGTGACGAACTCCACGCTAAGTCCCTCTTCCTCCGCGAACTTCTTAAGACGGCTTATGTGCCCGTTCGGTGTGCGGAAAACGTCGCAGTCGCTGCCAAGCTGAGAGGTGAACCCGAAGGTCACGCTTTCCGATAATGTTATCATCTGCTTGAGAAAATCGAGCTGGCTGTGGGTGAAGTCGTTAAAGCAGTCCACGAATACGTCCGCGCCGTTGAACGCCGCGGTTTTCGCTTTTGCGGCAAGCGCCGCCGCCATCGCCGTGACATCGAGCTTGTCGATATATTTGCTTAAAAGCGCCTCGTAGTGCTCGTAGAGCAGATTTGTCTCGCGGAGCTTTTTGATTATCGGCTGCTTTTCCGAAAAGCTCTTGTCAAGCTCCTCAAGCGCGCAAAGGCTGAGCTCCAAGTCGCGCGCGGCGATCCCCGAGGTTTTCAGCGCGGAGACCGTCTGCACCATTTTTCCGCAAAAGCCCTGCCGCGACGCTATCCTGTTCAGCGCGGAAAGCTCGTTTCTGTTTTCGGAGAGCGTTTTGTGCATCACGATCGATTTCACAACGTCGTCCGCGAACGGTCTGTGCTCGCCGCACTCCTCTAAAATATCCCGGCAAATGGAGGAGAACGTCGCTATCTTTATCTCGTAAAAGCGGTTTAAAAGCCCCTTGTCGCTGAGCAGCCTGTAAACCGCCTTTTCGGTCTCGTATTCAAACTGATCCGGGACGATGTAGACGATTCTGCGTTTTTCGCCGCCTTTTTCCAGTGCCGATACGACTTCACGGCGCATTGCCGCGGAAATATTAACGTCTGCCTTTCCGACAACGAACCTTATCATCAGCTACTCCTTTTATACAGAAAACCGCGCCCTTTTTTGCCCGTTTTTTCGATGAGCCCGACAGTCCTTAAAACCTCGAGCCGCAGAGAACCCGAGCTTTCGCCCGCTGCCTCCGCGAATTCCTTTTTGGTGAACTCATCCGGCAGCCCTTCCGGGAGAAACCGCGCGTAATCCGCTTTGCACTCGAGCACGGTCTGCCCGCAGAGCTCCAGCGGCAGCCTTTCCGTTCTCACCTTTTTCCTCGCGGAACGGCTTCTCATATCCGGCATTTCTCCGCGGAAGAACACGCGCTTTTCAATGCGCAGCCGCGCCAGTATTATCCGCAGATTTTCGTGGGTCAGAAATCCGCGTATCGAGTACAGCTCCTCAAACGTCTTGATAAGGGAGTTCATGCTGCGCGGCTTCACTTCCTTAACGATCTCGCCGCTGTCTTCGTTTATGTACAGAGTTCCCAGAACGGCGGCAGAGGGGTACACCACCGTTACCCGCGAGTATTCCAGAAACGCCGCGAGCTTTGCCTTCAGCTTATAAAGCCCGCGCGTCTGTATCTCGAAAATACCTTCCTCGCACACCGCGTCCGCGAAATAGTCTCCTATCCGTATCTCCTGTTCGTCGGCGAACTCGGCGTAGTAGGCTTTCAGCGCCGCGTGGATAAGCTTTTCGTTCTGCGTTCCCACGGAGCCGTGCAGCCCGCGTTCGCGCGAAATCGCCGTCTCGACTGCCCGCGAGAACTTATCCGCGTCCGTTAATATATCCGTCAATAAATCTCGCCACCCCGTCCTCGTCATTTCCGCCGATCACCGCGTCCGCGAGCTCCTTTAGCTCCTCGCGGGCGTTTTTCACGGCAAGACCCGTGTCCGCCGCCTTTACCATCGAAATATCGTTTAAATTATCGCCGAAGCAGAAGAGCCTGTCAGCCCTCATAAGCTCCTTCACCTGCAATACCGCGTTCGCTTTTGAGGCGCGCGGGTCGTAGATCTCGTACCATATCATATCGTCATAAGTATCGCGCTGAACGTTCCGCGCAAAGCCGTTTTCAAGCGTGAAGAACCCGTCGAGCTTCTGCGTATCCTTCGGGTCTATGACCGTGAAGTAGAACACGTCGCCCGAAAACAGCTCGCCGTAGCTGTCGACGGGGCGAAGGCGGCGGTCTCCTTTTCGTGAGTTCACATAGCTTGCCACATCGTCAAAACGGCTTTTCAGGAACGAAACGCGTTCTCTGCCGTCTATGTTCGCGTAGACCAAGGGAGCTATGTCCTCTTTTACGAAAAACTCACCCGCCGCTTGCCGGCACTCCGCGGAATAGACGTTTTCGACAATATGCCGCCCGTCCTTCGGGTCGACAACAAAAACGCCGTTGAAGATAACGGCGGGGCAGCGCAGCTCAAGCGCGCGTACAAGCGGCGACGCGCTTACAAACGAACGCGCCGTAGCGTAGGTAAACAGAACGCCCTCTCTAATAAGACGGTTAAGCGTATCGGCGGAATATTCCGAAAGCGTCGTATCGGAGCGCAAAAGCGTTCCGTCCAGGTCGGTCACAAACAGCTCCAATTCAAAACTCCTTACAGCCCTCCACGGCGAACCTGTGCGAGAGCATATAGTCGCGCAGCTCCGAAGCGTCGGGGAAGTACTCCCCCTGCTTCTGAATGGCGATGCACCCGCAGGCGTTCGCGCGGACTGCCGCTTCGGCAAGCGGAATATCGTCGATAACGCCGCTTATCAGCCCCGCCGCAAACGCGTTGCCCGCGCCCGTCGTATCCACTACCTTGTCCGCGCGGAACGTCGGCACGAAGCCGCTCTCCTTTGCGCTTCTGAAATAAGCGCCGTTCTTGTCCAGCGTTACGACGACCTTTTTCGTTCCGCGCGCGAGATAGTGCTCCGCGATCTTTTCGGGGTCGCTCAAGCCGCAAAGCGCCTTTGCGTCCTCGTCGCTCGGAACAAATACCTCGCAAAGCCCCGCGAGCGAGTTTATCAGCTCGTAGCTCTCCGGCGGGATATCTCCGAGCGTCGGGTCGAATATAGTCGGTATCTCCGCCGCCTCGCACTCGGCGCAAAGCCGCTTTGCAAGCTCCGCGCGGCTTTGCGAGCTCGCCGCGAGATCGCCCGTGAAGAACATAGCCTCATACCGTGTTATATCGCCTATCTCGTCGCCCTCGTCGCGGCCTTCCGCGGCGATGTTCAGCTTTTCAAGCCCCTTTGCGACAAGGCTGCCCATGCCTTCTTTTTTCGTTAAGATCAATACCATACCAAACACCCCCTCGATACAAAGCGCCTTATACTCTTGACAATTACTTATCAAACATCTTGATGTTCCCGTCCTTGTAGGCGAACCCTTCAAAGCCGCCGGTTTGCAGACGATTAAGGAACGCGCCTAATTTTTTCGGCTTCTTGAACACCGCTACGTCGTATTCCGCGCGGAGCTCCTCGGCTTTCGCGTAGACCTCGCCGAAGTCCTCGTCGTAGAATATCGCGAGCTTTTTGCGGGAGTACGCCGCGCGCTCCTTTTCGCACAAGATGCTGAAAATCCTCTCAAAACCGATGGAGAAACCGCATGCGGGAATGTCCTCTCCTATGAACTTTCCTATGAGCTTGTCGTAGCGCCCGCCGCCTGCCACGGAGCTGCCGAAGCTCTCCGAGCGCACCTCGAATACCGTTCCGGTGTAGTAGCCCTGTCCGCGGACAAGCGAGATGTCGAACTCGACGCCGTATTTCCCGTCCGCTATCGCTTTGCTGTCCTCGATTATCTTGGAAAGCCGCGCGGTCTTTTCCCCGCCGACTATCCCGGTCACTTTTTCAAGATTGAGCGGAAGCTGCCCGAGCACCTCCGAGAGCTTGTCCACCGCTGCTTTGTCGCAGCCCTTTTCGGTGAGCTCCGCCGCGACGCCCTCCGCGCCTATCTTGTCCAGCTTGTCGAAGCTTACGCATACGGAAGGCAATTCATCTTCCTTGAATCCGAGTGCTGACAACATTCCGTTCAATACCGCCCTGTCGTTCACGCGCACGGTAAAGCCGCCGATATCCAGCGCCCGAAGCGCCTTTGCCGTGACCGCTATGAGCTCCGTTTCACATTCGGGCTCGGGGTCTCCGATAACGTCGATGTCGCACTGCATAAACTCGCGCAGACGACCTTTCTGAGGGTTCTCCGCGCGGTACACCTTGTCCGTCTGGATAGCCTTGAAGGGATAGGGGAGAGACTGGCGGTTGGCGGCGAAATATCTCGTCAGCGGCAATGTGAGATCGTATCTTAAGCCCATATCGCAAAGCGAGTTGTCGGAAGCGGAGGCTCCGACCTCCAACGCCCTTTGAAGCTTGTCTCCGCGCTTTAATATCTTGAAGATAAGGTTGAGATTATCGCCTCCGTCCGACTTGTCGAGATTCTCTATATCCTCGATGGCGGGGGTCATAATGCGTGAAAATCCGTTTTCACGGTAAATATCGACTATTGTTTTCTGCATAAACTCGCGCAGCTCCGCCTCGCGGGGTAAATAATCGCGCGTGCCTTTAACGCTTTTGGTTTTCATAAAAAACAGTTCCTTTCCGCTATTATACTTAAATTATACCATTTTCCGCAAATAATGTCAAGATAAATTATATTGATGTTGCAATTAAACTTTTCCAAGATCTCGGCGTTTACCCGCCGCAAATACGGAAATATCAGTAACGTCCGAAAAATACCGATATCCGGCTTTTTTAGTTAAATTGTTGTAGGATACATAAAATTTAGCCGTAAGGAAATGTGTTTTTTTGGTGAAAATCCGTCTAGCATTTTGTGACGGCTTCTGTTATAATATATAAAGAAATATGTTTTAACAATTGAATTAAGCTGCAAAAACATTTTTCGGTCGTTGGAATACAGAGAATTTTTGGGAGGAAAAGAATATGTTTTGTTCCAAATGCGGAAAAGAGATCAATGATGACGCGGCGTTCTGCGTTTTTTGCGGAGCCCCGGTAAATGCTGCGCCCGCCGCTGACAGCGTGCCTCAGCCGAGCGAACCTCAGATGAGCGTGCCACAGCCCGTACCTCAGCCGACTGCGCCCCAACCCGTACCTCAGCCGGTTGAGTCCCAACAGAGCGCTCCCCAGATGAACGCTCAGCAGCCTTCGTTCACGCAGGTGAATAATCAGAACGTCAACTACAATCAAGGTCAGCCCGCGCAGTCGGAGCAGCCCGTATCGGTAAACCTGAGCTTCAGCCTCGACCAAAAGATGATAGGCTACATAAACATCGGCTTACGCGGAGTACTCGCTTTATTGGGTCTGCTTACGATAATCGGGTCTATCGGCACTATGGCAACGGTGGGCGCGCTTTTAGGCGGCGATTTCAAGGCGGCACTTTCCATAGAGGGTTTTTATTATTTGGCGCGCGTTCCCGCGATAATCGCGTTCTCGCTGTCCGTATTGGGCGCGATATTCACATTGCTCACCAAGCAGAGATCGCTTTTCTCGTATATTTCCGCGGGAGTAGGATTGATACTGTTCATCTTTAATTTTGTGATGTACGGCGGATTTATGTCGATCGTATCAAGCGCTTTGAGCGGAAAACCGAGCATGGGTGGTATCGTTGTCAGCGGTATTTTCCTTATCATCGGGTCTATTGCGATGATAGCATGCTCCGTTATCATCATTCTCAAGAAAGAGGATATTGTGCCTTATAAGCCCAATTTCTGATTAAGCGTTATTAAAGAAGAGCCGCGCGGACAACACCGCGCGGATTTTTTCAATTGTACATTGTCATTTGTCAGCCGACCGGACCGCCAGTATCGGATATCCCTCCACATACGACTTGATCATATCGGGGTGGCGGCTCGCTTCGTCGAAGAGCTTTTCCGCGAAACCTTCCGCGCGGACAAACCCGTACAGCTCCTTCAGCGGCAGGGAAAACACGCTCTCGCATACGGGCGACACGGTTATAACAAGCTCCTCTCCGAGACGGTTTACGCGAAACGGCCACACGGCGCAGTCGAACGGCTTCAGCTCGCCGAGCGTGCAGCCGTTTTCCGAAAGGGCGGGGCAGTATGAGAGCTCGCCCTCAAAGCTCATATCGAAAACAAATTCCGCGCCGCGCGGAACAAGCCCCGCACCCGTTCGGTTTTCGACGGCGGCGCGGTTTTCCGCGTACACCAGCGGAATTTCCCAGATGTCGTCCCGAGTGAACCCGCAGCAGACCCTGCACTTTCCGCAGGTCTCCGCCGAGAGAAGTTTTTTCACCATACTCATTTTAATGAACTCCCAACACAAACAGATTTATATTTTGGGAAACACCGATTAAAGCTGTTTTGTAAATTTTAATGCGTGATTTTATGCGGTTTTCACCGCCTCCGGCTGGGAAAACCGCCATTATATTGGCGTTTCCTTTGGCTTTTTTATCGCTTCCTTCGCCCGCGGCGGGGGAGACAATAAAATTCCTGTCATGATCTTCAATATAATTTTACTACATATTGACAAAAAAGTCAACCCCGTATCTACATATATTAAACCCGAAAAAATGGCATAAAATCCCCAAAAAACAGGAAAATTTCACACATTTTTCACACAAAAAATTTCCAAAATATATTGACATTCAACAAAAATAAAGGTATAATAAATAATAGAAACGAATATAACCTAATAACCAATATCCACACCGATCTACGTTCGAGTTTATAAATAGGGGGCTGCGATTATGAAGGCAACTAACAACAATTCATTGATGGTTCGCGAAAATGAGTATATTGCGTCCGTAAACGAGGCCAGCTATTTATACGGGGAATATATCTGCGCCGAGCTTGAGCGTGTCGGGATGAGATATTCTTATCGGCATATTATGAAGCCGCTTATGGAAAATGACAGCCTTACCCAGCTCGAGCTGGTAAAGATAACAGGTTTAAAAGCCCCCACTATCAGTATAACGCTGCGCAATATGGAGCGTGACGGCGTCGTTCGCAGGGAAAAGAACGACAACGATCGCCGCGAAACACACGTTTATATTACGGATAAGGGTAAAAAGATGTACGCTAAGGTGCTTGTAATTCTGGACAAAGCCGAGAAATCTATGTTAAAGGGCTTGACGGAAAAGGAGCTTAAGGCTATGCGTACTGTGCTCAATAAGATGAGCGCGAATTTAAAGACCGAGAACAAGTAATTTTTTCCTCTTATACGTTTTTTTCTTTATGGGTTTCCGATCCCCCTCGGAAACCCTTTTTCTTTTAACCTGTTTTCGGAGTTTTCCACGCCGAAGCAGGGGAGAGCTCCGAAAATTTTGAAAAATTTTTATTTACCTGTTGACATTTGGTAAAGTATGTGTTATAATATAACTATCGTTATATAACGTCTGAAATTTTAAGGAGGAACGCCATGCCGCCTAAAATCAAGATAACAAGAGAAATGATAGTCGAAGCGGGATTTGAGCTTGTTCGCGAAAGCGGTATCGAGAGCGTAAGCGCACGGTCTGTCGCCGAGCGTCTTAAGTGCTCGACGCAGCCGGTCCTGTACAGCTTCAAGACCGTAGAGGAGATAAAACGCGCGGTCTATGAAAAGGTCGACGGCTACCATACGGAGTACCTGATGAACATTCGCGGCGGGGACATTCTTCTCGGGATAGGGCTGAATTATATCCGCTTCGCGATAACCGAGCCGAATTTGTTCCGTTTTCTGTTTCAATCGGGCTACGCGGGCAAAAACAGCCTGCTCGAAATGGTAAGCTCCGAAGAGCTTTTGCCTGTGCTTTCCGCGATGAGGCAGGCTATGGGTATGTCTATGGAAAAGACCAGGGAGATATTTATAACTATCGCCATGTTCGCGCACGGCTACGCGAGCATAATCGCCAACAACTCGCTGGAATACGACGAAAACGTGGCTGCCGCGCATCTGGAGCGAGCGTTCAAGGGCGCGGTGCTTGCCGCCAATGAGGAGGAAAATAAATGAAAAAGCTGTATGAGAAAAACGAATTGCTGTTCGCGATATTATGGATAATCGCGTATTGCGTTGTGTGCGGCACGGTAAGAGGAAATCTCGGCGACGAGAGCATTGTAATGACTGCGGTGCTTGCGCTGTTCTCGGTTGGGATATTTGTTTTCGTGAAAATAAACCGGCTTGAGGAAAAGTACGGTCTATGCAAATGGAAGGGAAAGGCGGCGGATTATTGGTTCTTTATTCCGATATTCATTTTAATGACGGGAAATCTTTGGGGCGGCTTCGGAATTAAATACGGCGGAACGGCTCAGGTGTTCGCTGCCGTCTCCATGTTTCTTGTGGGATTTGTCGAGGAAATGATATTCCGCGGATTTTTGTTCCGTATTCTTCTGAAAAAGGACCCAGCGCCGGTCGCGATAACCATTTCGGCGGTAACGTTCGGCATAGGGCATATCGTCAATCTTTTCACGGTTCACGCAAGCCTTGAAACCGTTATTCAGATATTTTTTGCCATTGCGTGGGGATACCTTTTTACTTTTGTATTTTACAAGTCCGGCAGTCTTGTGATATGCATAATCGTTCACGGGCTGATCGACGTGTTTTCAAAATTCGGCGCTCCCGATAAAAGCGAGACGACTGCTTACATATATATAGGCGCGACGATAGTTGGCGCGGTCGTGTACTGTATTTGGCTCGGCACTCGACCGACCGTTCTTGCCAAGGAGTACGCTCCTAAAGGAACATCTCGGGAGACATAACTTATTCCGACTTCGACTTCGCCGCGCTTCGCGCGGGGGTGAGATAATGCAGAGTCAGGTGTGGGGGAAAACGTAGTTTTCCCCCACACCTCTTTTCCTCGCCTGCGGTGCGGCGCTTCGCGCCGGGCTGTGCGAAGCACAGCCTTTTCGCTTCGCGAAAAGTTTTTGAGGGCTTTGCCCTCAAACTCCCACTCGGGGGCTCTGCCCCCGAGACCCCCGTTGGGGGGCGCGTCCGCCCCCCAACCCCCCGCCGCGCGGAACGCGGCTTTCCGTCTAAGGGCTGACTTTCTCATTATGCACCCTGCACGCGGTCCTTGGGTCAATCGAAATGGAAAAGCACGACTTCCTTAATGTCCGCGCCGCACCCCGGGCAAGCGCTCTCTACCTTGAACGCCGCGCTTCCGTCATTCACAAGATCGTAAGAATATGCGGTCATGCGCCCGTATTCGTCTGTTCCCGCCACCGCAAACGAATTGAACACTATCCCTTCCTTGGAGCAGAAAACAAAGCAAATATCCCCCGCCTCGGCAAATTCCGGGAGATACACCCTCCTTCCCAAGCTTATCGGCAGTGAATACGCCGAGCCCAGCCGCGATTTCATAAGCTGCAAAAACAGCGCCGTCTGAAATGGCGAGGTCACCGTAACATTGCCCGCCCGCATAATAGCGGAGGTGTGACTTGCCCCGAAATACCCGAGCCCGTCCATAGGATAGTCCGCCGCGTACTTTAAAGCCGCGGCGCGGTCGTATCCCTCGTCCCGGATATGGTACCCCTGCGCCTCCCACAGAACGATATTAGGGTCGTTTACGACATCCTCCGGCAGTCCCTCGTCGTCCTCGCGGTAGAAATGGTAGAAGAACACTTCAAACGTTTCGGTTTCGCAGTCGTAGCACGGGTCGTTGAGACTGTCTATCACATATTCGTATTCACCGCTGTTGCGGTAGTTGTGGCAAACGACTTTAGCCCTGCCTCTTTGACTTGTATCGACCATAAGGAGCGAATGCTTCATAGCTCCCTCGTAAGAGCAGTATATCTGTATCACATCGCCGGGGCGTGCGTAATCGGGGAGGTCGATCGTATGATCGCTCTTGTCGTAGGGCACGAATTGACCGAACCCCAGCCGCGAATTCAGAAGCTGGAGCGTTATCGCGGTCGAGCTTTCCGTATATTCGGTGATGCCGCCCGCGCACAGGCATCGCGAAACGAATGCCGCGCACAGTCCCTCGCCGTCGTCCCAATGCGCTCTTCCGTAAGCCACGGCGGCTTCGGGGTCGTAAACCTCGCGCGGCTGAGTGTTTGCGGAGCCGTTCCAGAGCGTTTTCGGGGTGTATGTCCACTCAAAATCACCGTAATAACGCTTCTCGAATGTAACGTCTATCATATTCGGGTTGTACATGGTGTTTCCGTATTCCCAATAGTGCGTATCATCGACGTATTCGTATACGTCCTCGGGATGGAACTCGGCTTCCGGAACGGTCGAAGAGCCGTCAGTGCTCTCGGAAGATGTTTCCTCCGAGAATTCTTGCCGCGCCGCGCTCTCAGTTTGTGATACCGCCGATAGATCTAAGCTCTCCGAAAGGTCGCGGCGGCTTGTTTCATTGGCGTCATTGCACGCCGTAACGCTCGCAGCGGCGCATAAGATCAAAAAAATTGCGCAGATTTTTTTCAAGATGATTTCTCCTTTGTTTGACAGTCAGAATATGGGACGATTTGTGGTCACGGAAAATCGCGGCTTCGATTTAAGAGCTTGAAGCCGCGGTATTTCTATACTTTAGTTTTTCACATGCTCGGGCAGCTTCACGAGACTTATAGCCTCCGCTATAGTCTTTTCCATCGCTTCCTTGCCGTATTTATCAACCTCGGACTTGTTCTTCTCTCCGTGAGTGAGACAGCCCGCGCCGCCGATACAGCCGCCAACGCACGCCATGCCTTCGATGAAGTTCGCGTCGAGCAGGTTTTTGCTCTTTTTAAGGAGCGCTGCCTTGCACGCCTCTATGCCGTCGCAGGAAACCGCCTTCAGCTCGTAATCTATGTTCTGCTCCTTGAGCGCCTGTTGAACGGCGTCGGCGAGACCTCCGCTTCTCGCGAAGATACGCCCGAAGTAGGATGCGTTCTCGAGAATATCCTCGTCAAGCTCGCGGATATCGATATCCTTGCTGTCGAACAGCGCCTGAAGCTCCTCGAAGGTGATAACGCAGTCGATGTACGGACGAACCTCTTCCTTCTGGAACTCCATTTTCTTCGCAGTGCACGGACCGATAAATACGATCTTTCCGGTTGGATCGGTGGACTTTATGTATTTCGCGAGCGTCGCGGCGGGGGAGAGGTTGCTCGAAATATGATCCGCCATGTTCGGGAGGTTTTTGTGAATGTAGTCCACGAACGCGGGGCAGCAGCTCGAGGTGAGGTAATCCGCGCTCTCGGAAAGCTCTCTGCTTTCCATCCACGCGACCATATCCGCGCCGAGCGCCGCTTCTATAACGGTATGGAAGCCAAGAGCCTTTATCCCGCCCACGACCTGCCCGAGCTTCGCGTAGGAGAACTGCGAGCCTATGGCGGGCGCGACTACCGCGTATACGTTGTATTTCTTGTTATTGTCGCTCTTCTGTATCATATCGATAGCGTTCAGTATAAACGACTTGTCGGATATAGCGCCGAACGGGCACTGATAAACGCACGCTCCGCAGGAAATGCATTTGTCGTTGTCTATCTTCGCCGCCTTGTTCTCGTCCATGGATATCGCGTTTACCTTGCAGGCGCTGATGCACGGGCGCTTGAAGTTCATGATAGCGGAGTAGGGGCAGCTTTTCGCGCACAGTCCGCATTCAACGCACTTGTTCTTGTCGATATGCGCCTTCTGATTGTGGTCGAACGAGATGGCGTTCTTACGGCAGGCGTCCATGCAGCGGTGCGCGAGACAGCCGCGGCAGGCGTTCGTTACCTCGTAGCCGCCCATCGGACACTCGTCGCACGCCATATCTATGACCTCGATGATGTTGCGGTTGGATTTGTCGCCGCCTATGGCTATCTTCACGCGTTCTCCGAGGATAGCACGTTCTTTATAGACGCAGCAGCGCATGGTTGGTACCTTGCCGGGAACGATCATTTTGGGGATCTCCAGCATATTGTCAAGAAGCGTTCCCGCCCAAGCCTCGCGCGCCACCTCGCGCAGCACCTTGTATTTTAAGTACTGCACCTTGGTGTCGAACTTATAGATGAGCTTTCCGTTTTTATCGTATATATAGTCGGTTTTGTGCTCCATATCTGTTTCTCCTTAGAAATAGTTTACCTTGATATTCTTTCCCATTTTCTTCAGGCTCTCGCTGAGCTCGTTTACGAGCTGCATCTTGATGTTGAACGTAATGGGGAGGTTGGGGTTCTGGTGAGCGGGATTTATCGCTCTCCCGACATAGAAATTTATGTCCGTCGCTTCCTCGAACAGCATACGCGAGATCATCGCCGCGCCGTCTTGGCTGTAATTCCATTTCTTGTAGCTCTCGTTCTGTGCGAGGTAGTCCTTTGCGTACTCGTTCACGCGGTTTATCGTGATAACGCCCTCCGTTACGAGATCCACTCCTTCGATAGTCGCCGTGGGCGGTATCTCGGGATCGAAGTAGCTGATGTTGGGGATTATCGGCTGTTTGAGATACCCCGATACTATCGTTGAGGTAGTGCCGCCGCAGACGATACGCTTTCCGCCCTTTGAGAGAAACAGCGAGACCATTTTGTCGCAGTCGTTTCTGTCGGAGGGGGGACCTATCATAAGATTTATCTGCTGGCGCGGACGTATTTTCACGGTAAGCGCCGTAGTGTCGTCGCCGGGATTCCCTCCGTAGAGCTTCAGGCACTCGTCGGTGAGCACCGTCGAGAGCGTTTTCGCGGTGAAGCCCACTTCCGTGAGCGTCTCCATAAACTCCGCTATCTCCTTGCGGTCCCACCCGAAGTTCAGCGACATTCCCACGCCCGCGTGGATACAGCCGTCGCTCATCGCGATAAATATGTCGTTCTCGCGGAGTTTTATACGCGCCTTATGTATCAGCTTCCCTTCGATATTGAGCTCGCGGAACGGATAATCGAATATCTTTCCGTCGCGGTACATTATTACGTCGGGGTTGTCGTAGCAGAGTATCTCCGCTTCCTCGTTCTTGATTATACGGATTATCGTGAACGTGGAGTACGCCACCTCGCGCACCTTGCAGATAGGCAGGGTAGCCGCGATGGTCTTTACGCATTCCTCGAGAGCTATTCCCTGAGAGGTCATAGTGGCGATGATCTTTGAGGTGAGCGTCGACAGAATGGACGCCTTAACGCCGCTTCCGAGACCGTCGGCAAGCACGCATACCGTGGAATCGTCGTCCGTTTCGATTATTTCGATATGATCTCCGCAAAGCTGTTCTCCAACGTGGTTCAGGCTTTTCCAGCCTATATCGGCACACAGATTATTCATTGGCGATCGACTCCTTCAGCTTCATTAAAGCGACCTTCGTCTCCGCGGCGGTCTCGCCGAGCAGAGAGGCTATCTCCTGGACGATGCGCATCTGGTTTTCGACTACCTTGTCGGCGATATCCGCGGTCGTGCGGGAAACGTCTTCCTTGTGCTCCTTTTCCTTTTCCTCCGCCGTAACGTCGTGCATAAGGCAGATGATAACGTGGTATTCGCGGTCGTAAAGCACGCTCTGCTCAACATACTTGTCGTATTCCGTGAGATATATTCTCTCGTCGTGAACGGGCTTATTGCTGTCCATGACCTCCATAAACACGGTAGGATCGAGTATGCGTATGACCTGCTCGCCCATAACGTCCGCGGCTCTGGCGATGTTCATAAGCTTCAAAGCGGTCTTGTTTATCTGCTGTATCTCCAGATTTTCGTTGAGCGCTATAATGGCGTTGGGGGAGTTGGAGATTATCGTGTCGGAGAAGCTCTCCGCCTTATCCTTGAGGAACGGCAGGCACATCGAAATGTCCGCCTTGCCCTGATAGATAGCGACAGCCTTTTCGCGGCAGGTTTCGTATCCGCACGAGCCGCAGTTCAGCTCCTGCTCGGGGCGGGTCTTGCCCATTCTGTGGAGTATCTCGGTTATTTCCGTGTCGTTCGGCAAAGACGCCTTGGTGGGGATGACCTGCATATTCTTATGTAATTCGCGTCCCTCCGGCTGTTCGACCTCGAAATCCTCTTTGCCCGCGTATTTGAGTATGGACATAGCCGCGGATACGGGAGACTTCTTGTACTTCTCCATTACGGGACCGTTGGCGCAGCTTCCCGCGCAGGCGCTCATCTCAATAAAGCAGTTATGGAGCTTACCTTCGATTATTTCGGAAAGCGCTTCCTTACAGTTCTCCATGCCGTCAAATACAAGATATGAGAAGTTGGGATCGCGCTCCTTCATCGTGCGCAGAACACCGCCGGAGGTCGGGAAAATTCTCGCGCGGCTGCGCTCGTTGGAGTCCATATTTTTCTCTAAGGTTATCCCCGCCTCCCTGAACCATTCGGTAAGCTCCTCGAAGGTGAGCACCTCGTCGGTGTAGTCGGCATAACGTGCCGCTTCCTCCTTTTTGGAAACGCACGGACCGATGAACACCGTCCTGCAGCCGGGATAGCGCTTTTTGATGTCCTGGCAGTGCGCCTGCATGGGGGAGAGAACATCCGCAAGATAGGGGAGAGCCTCGGGGTAATGCTTCTGTATCAGCAGGTTTACCGAGTTGCAGCACGAGGAGATGATAACGTCGCGCTTTTCCTCGCGGATAAGCCGCTCATACTCGGTCTTTACGATGGTAGCTCCAACGGCGGTCTCTTCCGCGCCGGTAAAGCCCAGCTCTTTAAGAGCCTTTGTGAGAGCCTCTATGCCCGAGCCCTCGTAATTCGCCGCAAACGAGGGCGCTATCGAGGCGTACACCTTTTCGCCGGAGCTTATCAGGTACTTCACGCGCTCCGTGGAATCGGCTATCTCCTTTGCGTTCTGCGGGCAGACAACAAAGCACTGTCCGCAAAGTATGCACTCGTCGCCTATGATGTTCGCCTGATTTCCCGAAAACCGTATCGATTTAACGGGACAGTGGCGAATGCATTTGTAACAGTTTTTACAGTTTGATTTTTTCAGCTTCAGAAATTCCGCCATAACTAAAACTCCTTATTCCCGAATTTCCCGCTGCAACATTCTGCAGCGGGAAACACGGTTGTTAAAACATTATCAATTAAACCTTAGCGAGTATCTCCGCCTTAAAAAAGTCCTCAACGGTGTCCGGGGAAACGGAAAATCCCTTGCCGTCGACGGTGACGCATACTCCGTTCTGACAGTTGTTCATGCAGAACGTTCCGTTGATATCCACCTTGTCCTTGAGGTCGTTATCCGCGATGAGACGCTGAAGTCCCTCGATGACCTGCCTTGAGCCCTTAAGGTGGCAAGAGCTTCCTATACAAACAGTAAGCTTCATTGAAATATCCTCCCGAGATCAGTCGTACTCAACAACGTTTACCCAGTCAAGCAGGAATTCGCGCTCTTCTTTTTTGCCCTTAACGGACTGGGAAGCGGCAACGATAGGCATCCACTGCTGAATGTACTGTTTTGCGGTGTCGCTCTTTTGGCAGAAGAGGTTGAGATACTTATAAGCAAACTCCTCCTGTTTCTGGAGATTGAACAGCAGATACGTCCTCGCGACGTCCGCGGACGCGTTGCCCTGGGTCACATGACTCCAGTCAAGGATAAACGGTGTGCCGTCTTCTTTGATGATGATGTTGGAGGGGTTGAAGTCGCCGTGGCATACCTTGTTGTGCTTGGGCATCGCCTCCAAGCGGGTGTGCAGCTCATAGCGCGTGGTAGCGTCGACGTCTGCCTCGCATATCTTCCTGTTGTATTTGTCCTTAAGCTTGGGGAGCATGGGGCAGGTGCAGGAATGTACCTTCATCTGAAGGTCTACGAACAGCTCGAGATACGCGTCGAGCTTGTCGGGATTTTCCGCCATAAGCTGCTCCAAGGATTTTCCCTCGATAAATTCGAGTACGATAGCCCACTTTTCGTCAACGGTCTTTACCTCAAGTATTTTGGGAACGTTTATACCGATATTCTCGACCCGCGACTGATTCAGCGCTTCGTTGAGGACATCGTATTTAGCGTAATCCTTGTCGAATACCTTAATGACGGTATCGCCCTCGCGGTATATCGTTTTGCCGGTACGAACGGCGATTATTCTGTCGGACATAAGCTTTTCCTCCTGTAATTATATGTTCTTACTTCTTCAGCAGACTGGTGCTCTTTCCGTAGTACGCGTTGGTATATATCTCCTTAAGCTCCCTGATAAGCGGGTAGCGGGGGTTCGCGCCGGTGCACTGGTCGTCGAACGCCTTCTCGCACATATCGTCGAGGGTCTCGAAGAAGTATTTTTCATCAATGCCGTAATCCTTTATGGCGGGCTTTATGCCGATGTGATCCTTGAGGTCGTCGATCTTCGCTATCATCGCCTCTACCTTTTCCTCATCGGTCTTGCCCTTGCAGCCGAGCTCTTCCGCGACCTCGGCGTATTTGCGGAGGGTGTTGGGATACTTATACTGAGAGAAGGTCCCCATTTTCGTAGGCTTTTCGGAGGAATTGAAGCGTATTACCTCGTCTATCAGAAGAGCGTTTGCCACACCGTGCGGGATGTGATGGAACGCGCCGAGCTTGTGCGCCATGGAGTGGCATATACCGAGGAACGCGTTTGCGAACGCCATACCCGCCATAGTAGCGGCGTTTGCCATCTTTTCGCGGGCCTCGTCGTCCGCGTGTCCCGGGTCGTCCTTTGACGGAGCCGAGTCGTATGCTCTGGGCAGGTAATCGAAGATGACCTTGAGCGACTGCTTTGCGAGACCGTCGGTGTAGTCTGTCGCCATAACGGAAGCGAGCGCTTCGAGGTTATGTGTAACGGCGTCGATGCCGGAAGCGGAGGTAAGTCCCTTCGGACCGGTCTTCATAACGTCGGGATCTACGATAGCCATATTCGGCAGGAGCTGGTAGTCCGCCAGCGGATATTTTACGTTGGTGTCCTGATCCGTGATAACGGCGAACGGAGTTACCTCCGAGCCTGTACCCGCGGAGGTGGGAACAGCCACAAAATACGCCTTCCCGCCCATTTTCGGGAATGTGTAAACTCTCTTGCGGATATCGATAAAGCGCATAGCCATATCCTGGAAGTCCGCGTCGGGGTGCTCATAGAGTACCCACATGATCTTTGCCGCGTCCATTGCGGAGCCGCCGCCCATCGCGATGATAACGTCCGGCTCGAACCTGCGCATAGCCTCCGCGCCTAGATAATGCCTCTTTCGGTCTTGTCCACATCAAAATCGGCCGCCTGCAACAATCG
>CAYVSV010000007.1:7328-70721 GCA_964454205.1 uncultured Ruminococcus sp. | reverse complement strand
CCTTCTGATCGTAAACGTCGTCCTCTCCGAACGAAGCGAAGTCCTCGCTGTACAGGGTGTACGGGGAAGTAACGCCCGCGTTTATGATGTTGCCCTTGTAGAGCTTCAGCTTTACGTCGCCGGTGCAGGTCTCCTGGGTCTTGTCAACGAAAGCGTCCATAGCCTCGCGCAGGGGAGTGTACCACTGTCCGTTGTACACGATATCCGCGTACTTCTGAGCCAGACCAGCCTTGTAGTGCTGAGTTTCTTTGTCAAGGCAGATGGTTTCAAGGACCTCGTGCGCGTGATAAAGGATCGTGCCGCCGGGAGTTTCGTAAACGCCGCGCGATTTCATACCTACCAAGCGGTTCTCAACTACGTCGAACAGACCGATACCGTTCTCTCCGCCGAGCTTGTTCAAGGTCTTGATGAGCTTAACTCCGTCCATTTTCTCACCGTTGAGAGCGGTCGGGATACCCTTCTCAAAGTGAATGGTAACGTAGGTGGGCTTGTCGGGAGCCTGCTCGGGGGAAACGCCGAGCTCCAGAAAGCCCTCTTTATTGTACTGAGGCTCGTTCGCGGGGTCTTCAAGATCAAGACCCTCATGCGAGAGATGCCAGAGGTTCATATCCTTGGAGTAGTTGGTCTCGCGGTTGATCTTGATGGGAACGTTGTGCGCCTCCGCGTAATCTATCTCCTGATCTCTCGACTTGATGTCCCATATTCTCCACGGCGCGATGATCTGCAATCCAGGAGCGAGCGCCTTTATCGTGAGTTCGAAACGCACCTGATCGTTGCCCTTGCCGGTGCAGCCGTGGCAGATAGCGTCGGCGTTTTCTTTCTTAGCTATCTCAACAAGTCTCTTTGCTATCGGAGGACGCGCGAAAGATGTTCCGAGCAGATAGCCCTCGTATCTTGCGCCCGCCTTGAGCGTCGGGAAGATGAAGTCGTTTACGAATTCGTCCTGAATATCCTCTATATAGAGCTTGGAAGCGCCGGTTTTCTTTGCTCTTTCCTCGAGCCCGACGATCTCCGAATCCTGCCCGACGTTGCCCGCAACGCAGATGACCTCGACGCCGGGGTATGTCTCCTTCAGCCACGGGATAATAATGGACGTATCAAGTCCGCCCGAATATGCCAGAACCACCTTTTTGATCTCTTTAGCCATGATAATATACTCCTTTTTTGGAATTTTTTTAACTACATTATCTATTATACACGATTTTTTTCAAATGTCAAGCAAAAAAATTCATATTTAAGAATAATATTCAAAAACGCTGAATTTTTTCAAAAAAGTGTAAAAACACCTTGACAAAAACACTGTTCACTGCTATAATATAAGTGTGAATGTTTATAATATATTATATTTAAGGAGAACATCATTATGAAATTAAATGAAAAACTGGATATTCTGCTTTGCAGAAAAGGGCTTAAGCGCGTGGAGTTCGCGGAGAAGGTGGGGATAACCTACCGCGCGTTCGCTTATTATATGAGCGATACCCGCCGTCCGCGGAAAGGCGTGCTCGAGCGTATAGCGAAGGAACTTAAGGTAACGCCGGAGTTCCTGCTCGACGACAACAAGGAGCTTGAGCTCACGCAGGAGGAAAGGTTTATCAAAACGATGGCGCAAAACGGCAGAGACCCGTACGAGGCTTCGAGGTTTTTGTCGCAGAGCAGGGGACTGTTCGCCGGCAACTCCCTTTCCGAAGAGGATAAGGAAGCGCTTATGAGCTGCCTTACCGAAATTTACGAGGACTCCCGCAAGGGCGGCAAATAATGCGCCGTATCGTTGAAACGGCGCAGCGCGTTCTGGAGGAGTACGGAGGAAGAAGCGTTATCGAAACGGCGGAAAACACGGGCGCGCGCGTATGGTTCCGTCCGCTCGGCGGGCTTAAGGGCTTTTATATCCGCGAAAACGGGGAAAGCTATATAGTGTTGAACGAGGAGCTAGACGATGTGATGAAAAAGGTGGTCTGCGCCCACGAGCTCGGTCACGACGTTCTGCACAGGGAGCTTTCCGAGGGAGGTATGCGCGAGAGCACGCTTTTTCTGGAGTCCAACAGAACGGAGCTTGAAGCGAACCTTTTCGCGGCAAGCCTGCTCATCTCGGACGAGGATATGCTTGAAGCGGTATCGGACGGCGCGGATATAGAAAGCGCGGCGCGAACGCTTTGTCTGCCGCGGGAGATGGTGAAGTACAAGCTCACGGCGATGAACGCTATGGGTCACAGCTTTGCCGTCGGCGACGTCAGGAACGATTTTTTGAAATGAAGGTGTTGCGGATTGGATATCAAATCGGCGTTAAAGTCGCTTACGGAAAAGATTGGCGTTTCGGGCAATGAGTTCGCCGCGTCAAACGCCGCCGCGGAGCTGCTGCGGCAGTATGCCGAGGATGTTGAGGTCGACGCGTTCGGCAATGTTACGGGCTTTGTGCGCTCCGTGAAGAAGGGCGCTAAGACGTTGCTTTTGGACGCGCACATAGATCAGGTAGGATATATCGTTACGAATATTGACGACAAGGGCTTTTTAAGCCTTGGCGCGTGCGGTTCTCCCGATGTGAAAACGCTTTTGGCGCAGTCGGTGACCGTCCACGGAAAAAAGGATATTGCCGGAGTTGTTTCAACGCTTCCGCCTCACGTCCAAAAGGACGGCGGAGCGCCCGAGATAGGGAACGTTTCCGTCGACGTGGGAATGACGAAGGCTCAAGCCGAGGAAATAATTTCTTTGGGCGACAGAGTGACCGTGAACTCGCGTTTCCGGGAGCTTTGCGGCAGTATCGTTTCCGCGCCCGCTATCGATGACAGAAGCGGCGTCTGCGCGATACTGGAGGCTCTGGATATGCTCAAAGGAGAGGAGACCGCGTTTGATATAGCGGTCTGCTTTTCGGCGCAGGAGGAGACCGGTGAGCGCGGCTCAAAACAGGCGGCGTTCCGTATCTCTCCCGACGAGTGCATCGCCGTGGACGTTTCATTCGGAAGAACGCCCGACAGCGATCCGAAGGATACCGCAGAGCTCGGAAGCGGTGTGATGATAGGCTTTTCGGCGGCTCTCGACAAGGGTATGTCGGCATATTTGCGCGAGCTCGCGAAGCGCCGCAAGATACCGTTCACCGAGGAAATAATGCCGGGCTCTACCGGCACAAACGCTGACGCGATAGGCGTTTCGGGCAGCGGCGTCAGATGCTGTACGCTGTCTTTTCCGATAAGGTATATGCATACGCCCGTCGAGTGCGCAGATATACGCGATATCGAAGCGACCGCGAAGCTTATCCGCGAGTACGCGCTTGGAGGTGAAGAGCATGATAGAAGGGCTTGAGGAAATATGCGCGCTTAACGGCTCTTCGGGAGACGAGGGGCGTGTTCGGGAGTATATAAAGTCACACATCTCCGCGGACGAGGTGATAACCGACGCTCTCGGAAATCTGCTTGTATTCAAAAAGGGCGAAAAACGCCCCAAAAACAATATAATGCTCGCGGCGCACATGGACGAGGTAGGCTTTATGATAACCGATATCTCCGAGGAGGGCTTTTTGAGCTTCGGCGCGGTGGGCGGCATAAACCCCGCCGTTATTCTCGGAAAGGCTGTGCGCCTTGAAAGCGGCGCTCTCGGCATAGTCGGCACAAAAGCCATCCACCAGCAGTCCAAAGAGGAGCGCGGGGCTATGCCCTCGTTTGAAGAGCTGTATATTGATATTGGCGCGGGCTCGAAGGAGGAAGCAGAAAAGCTCGCTCCCCGCGGAAGCTATGCCTATTTCGAAACCGACTTTTTCCGGTTCGGAGATGGCTTTGTAAAGGGAAAAGCGGTAGATGACCGCGCCGGCTGCCTTATCATGATGGATATGATAAACGGCGAGCCGGAATACGACGCGTGGTACGCGTTCACAACTCAAGAAGAGATAGGCACGCGCGGCGCGAAGGCGGCGGCGTTCACAATAGCGCCCGATATCGCGATAGTTCTTGAGACAACAACGGCGTGTGACATCGCCGGGGTATCGGGCGGCAAGAAGGTCTGCGAGCTCGGAAAGGGCGCGGTGGTATCATATATGGACAGGAGCACGGTGTACGACAGGGCTTTGTACAAGCTCGCTTTTGAGACCGCCGAAGCGAACGGTATCCCGGTGCAGACCAAGACATTGGTCGCGGGAGGAAACGACAGCGGCGCTATCCACGTCAGCCGCGGCGGAGTGCGCACCTGCGCTGTTTCCGTTCCCTGCCGCTATCTTCACTCGCCCTCCTGCGTTATCAAGGAGAGCGATTTTAACGCTGTGAGAACGCTGGCGGGCAAGCTGCTTTCCACGGCGGCGGAGCTATGATAAAGCGGGCGTTTTCCGGGGACGATCTGTCCGCGCTTCCGCAAAAGGGCGTTGAGGCGCAGAAGATACGGGCTCTGTTTCGGGCTTACGGCGTTAAATACGATTTCTGCCGCTTTTTCGTTTCGGAGAACGCCGTTTTCTGCGGGATCGACGGCAGCTTTGCGCTGTGCGAAACGGGCGATTATTCCGATATTGAGGAGCTTGCGGACTTTTTTGCGTTCGGTGGCTTTTCGGAGATATTCTGTTCCGCGGCTCTCGGGGCAAGGCTCGCGGAGCGGCTCGGCTGCCGCTCTCAAAGCGCGAGCCTTATGCGGTTTGAGGGAGAAGCCGTACCGAACGCGGAGGTCGAGACAAATCCGCCGCTCGACGAAGTATACGAGATACTCAAAACCGCGTTCGACATCGAATACGAGGCGTGGTACGCCGATATGTCGCACAGGATACGCCACGGAGTGGCAAAAGCTAGAAGGCTCGAAAGCTCTGCGCTGATGATCCAGCACGACATAAACGGCGAGGCGCTGCTCTCGCAGATAGCGACAGCGCCCGGCTCTCGCCGCCGCGGAAACGCTTCAAGGCTTATCAAAGCGGTGTGCGCGGAGCTTTCGGAGAGCGAAGTGTTTCTGCTCTGCGAGGAACTGCTCGCGCCGTTTTACGAAAAGCTCGGGTTTCAAAAATGCTCCGAAAAAACTATCTTAACAAGGATATGAAGTTCCGCTTGTCTCAAAGCGGAGCTTTTTTGTGAAAATTTCGGTAAAATTTGCGTATAAATATTGACTAAATCAAGATTTTGTGGTACAATATAATATGTATTATTATGAGAAACAGGGTGTGACTATGAATAAAGGAAAGGTTATCGTTCTCGAGGGTCTGGACGGCTGCGGAAAATCGACGCAGCTTGACCTGGCGCTCGATCACTTAAAGCAGATGGACGTTACCTGCCGTTCCGTAAGCTTTCCGAACTACGAAGCGCTCAGCGGGCAGCTCGTGCGGAAATATCTTGACGGAGAGATACCAGCGGACGGACGGAACGGCGCTTACGCCGCCTCCGCTATCTACGCCGCGGACAGATATATCAGCTATATGACCGACTGGAAAGGCTTTTATGAAGCAGGAGGTATCGTTCTGGCAGGACGGTATACTACCTCAAACGCTATTTATCAGCTGACAAAGCTTCCTCCCGAGGAGCATGCGTATTTTCTGGAATGGCTCGAGGATTTTGAGTACAACAAGCTAGGTCTGCCGAGACCCGATCTTGTGCTGTTTCTGGATATGCCGGTGGATGTCTCGCAAAAGCTGCTTGACGGACGCTATGAAGGCGATGAAACAAAAAAGGATATTCACGAACGAAATATTGATTATCTCCGCGCGTGCCGCGAAAACGCGCTGTTCTCCGCCCGAAAGCTCGGCTGGAGCGTTATAAACTGCTCCGACGGGGAATATCCGCTTCCTATCGAGGACGTATACACCGAGATATGCGGACGTCTGAGGGTGCTGAAGGAATATGCTTGATTTCAAAATGGTTGAGCTTGCCGATAAGGAGCGTGTTGAGGAGCATCTGAGGAAGTCGGATTTCCGCGGCTGCGAATACACGTTCGGGAACGCTCTCCTTTGGAGCGAGCATTACAACACCATGATCGCGTTCGCGGAGGGCTTTTGTTTCGAGAAAACGGGCAGCGGCGGCAAAACGATGTTTGTTTATCCTTACGGAGAGGGCAGCGTTGAAACGGCGGTGTCTGTTATCCGAGAATACGCCGCGCAAAACGGTCTGCCCGTTCTGATATGCGCCAACAAAGCCGTGACCGAACGGATACTCGCGTTGTTTCCCGAAGCGAGGGCGGAGCTGTACCGCGATTTCTGCGATTATGTGTATCTCGCGGAGAGCCTTGAGACCTTGAGCGGGAAAAAGCTGCACGCAAAGCGCAATCACCTAAACCGCTTTTACGAGAACGACTGGAGCTTCGAGCCGATGAGCGCCGAAAATATCCCCGAATGTCACGCTATGAACGAGCTCTGGCGCTCCGAGAACGTTATCGAGGGCTCCGAGGACGCGGCGGACAAGATCACGGAGCTTAAAGTCGTCGAGCGCTCGCTGGAGCTGTTCACGGAGCTTGGTTATACGGGCGGCGTTCTGCGGGTGAACGGAGAGGTTCAGGCGTTTACGTTCGGAGAGCGTTCGGCGAACGATACATTCGTAGTCCACGTCGAAAAGGCTATGAGGACGTATCAGGGGGCATACGCCGCGATAAACCGGGAGTTCGTTAGATCGCTCGGCGGACGTTACAAATACATCGACCGCGAGGAGGATACCGGCTCGGAAAACCTGCGAAAGGCGAAGATGTCCTATAATCCCGTTTTCCTGGAGGAGAAATATCTGATAACGCTTTAAGAAAGGCGGCGAATGATGAACAAATTACGGCAGATGCCACGAAGGTTGAAAATATTGTGCATAGTCATAGTGGTAATCGTTGTTGGTGGCGTTCTCGGTAAAAACTATCTTTTGCCGTGGCAGATTCCGCTTTTTAACACGCGGCAGGTATTGATAAAATATATGAAAAGCACGCACCCGAATTATCATATTGCGGAGCGTGAAGTAATGTATCACTATGCCGGTGGCACTATTTTCCCAAAACTCGGTACCGGCAAGCCGAGCGCCGAATTTGTTTGCGACGAGGAGGGGTTCAGATATTTCGTTTCCGCTTATGACGGCAGGGTGACAACCGACACCTATTCGAGACACAAGCTGAGCTACGGGATAGAGGAATTCGCGAGAAAAGGCTTCTTGGAGCCGCACGGCATAGAGAATGTGGGCTTTTACTGCTCGTTCGACCTCGACAACGACAAGCTTCCGTCGAATTGGTATAGATATTCGGGCGAATTCGACGTAACCATATATGTCCGCGGGCAAGGCACAACTCCGCAGGAGGTCGGCTGGCTGTGGGATTTTTACGAGTTCTGGCGTGATAATCAGCAATTCAGTTCCGATTGGAGCTTGAATTTTGAAATTTATTATGATACAGACCCATACACGCATTATGACAGCAGTATTTCAATATGGCATAGCTTGAAATACGGCAGTAAAGAGGAATGGTATGCGGATAAAACCTACATACCGAACCCGAGACCCATACATTAAAATTTTTAATTTCTTGGAGGAAAATTATGATCTACATTTTTTTAGCCGACGGCTTTGAGGAAACCGAGGCGATAGCGCCTATCGATATGCTTCGCCGCGCGGGAAAAGACGTTGTTACAGTCGGGATAAAGAACGACGGCGTGAAAAGCTCCCACGGAGTGCCCGTGCTTTGCGATATGACCGATATGCAGGTGGAGCTTGACGAGCGCCTGGAGATGATAATTCTCCCCGGCGGTATGCCCGGAACGCTGAATATCGAAGCGAACCCCGTCGTTCAGAGCTCCATAGACTATTGCGTTGAGAATTCAATACCGATAGGCGCTATCTGCGCCGCGCCGTCTATTCTCGGCAAAAAGGGTTTGCTCAAGGGCAAAGAGGCTATCTGTTTCCCGGGATTTGAAAAGTTCCTTGAGGGCGCGAAGCTCTCCGACAAAAAGGTGGTAACGGACGGAATTTTCACTACTGCCGCGGGAGCGGGTGTTGCTA
Source organism: uncultured Ruminococcus sp. (assembly GCA_964454205.1). Taxonomy (GTDB): domain Bacteria; phylum Bacillota; class Clostridia; order Oscillospirales; family Ruminococcaceae; genus CAG-115. Next base: position 62,811 of record CAYVSV010000007.1, on the reverse strand, counting down.
TTGAGTTCGGGCTGGAGCTTGTGAGGGTGCTTTGCGGCAGCGAAAGCTCCGAGAGCGTCCGCAAGGCTGTACAATGCGCGAATTAAAGCGGGCGCTCCGAAAGGAGCTCATCGCGCGTCGCAGGGCGATGAACGCGGAGGAAAAGCTCGCTGCCGATCGGGATATTTTCAAGCGGATAAAGCCGTTTCTCGATAAGGCGGGGAGTGTTTTTACCTACGCTTCAACGGATATTGAGGTTGATACGCGGCGTATCATCGCGTATTGTCTCGAGCGGGATATACCGATAGCCCTCCCGGTGAGCGGAGACAGCGAGCTCTTGTTTTATTACATCAAAAGCGCCGGCGAGCTTTCAAGGGGCAGGTTCAATATCGACGAGCCGCCGCTTACACACCCCGCCGAGCCGGATAAGGATACGCTCTGCATCGTTCCGGCTCTCTGCGCGGACGGCGAGGGGTTGAGACTGGGCTACGGGCGCGGATATTACGACAGATTTCTGAGCGGCTTCGAGGGCACGAGCGTCATTCTCTGTTACAAGGGCTTCAGGCGCGAAGTCCCCGCGGAACCGCACGACATAAAAGCAAGCTTTACATTGTTTGACAGATAACGGAGGTCACTATTCACATGGACGAAAACCGTAACGAAAATATCGGGGAAGATATTGATTGGGATAAGGATTTCACCCGCAAATACGATACCACCGAGATACTCTCGGAGATCGCCGATTCGGACGAAGACGAATTGGAAAAAACACAGGAAATGGACAGCGTTCAGCTTCCCGACGAAGAGACCGGCAGCGGCGGGATAACCCCGCGCGAGGAGTTTACGGAGCTCAATTCCGCCGAGGATATGTCGAAGACCCTCTGCATGGAGCCGATAGGCGGCGGGGAATACTCAAACGAGCACGTTCCGGCGGCTAACCCGGTAAGGCGCCGCCGCAAAAAGAAGAACAAGATAAATCACGTCCGCACCATGGGGCAGATATTCCTCGGCGCGGTGCTTTCGGTAGCGGCAATCGTGGCGGGAGTGTACCTTTCCGTAAAGGTCATCGCCGCTATGCGCGACATTACCGGAATGTCCAAAAACTACAAGGAGACCGATTTCGAGATAACGGAGAACATGGGCGTAAACGAGATAGTCGACGGGCTTTACGAGCACGGCATAATCGAGCTGCCTTCGCTTATGAAAATGTATATCAGCTTTACGAACAAGGACGACGAGGACGGAGCTTTTCTGAACGGTCCGCATACCGTCAACTCAAACATGAGCTACAACAACATCATCAAGGCGTTAAAAACGCAGAAGGAGTACACCAAGACTATCGAGATAACCATTCTCGAAGGCTTGACGGTATCCGAGATAGGCAAGCTGCTTGAGGAGAATTACGTTTGCCGCGCCGTTGATTTCGAAGCGGCGGTGAAGTCCAAGCTGAACAAGTACGATTTCGAGGAGAGCATACCTGCATCGGAGCGTTTGTTTACCATGGAGGGTTACCTGTTCCCCGATACCTATGAGTTCTATGTAGTGGAATATCTCGAAAAGAACCCCAACTACGACACAAGAACATGGGCTGAAGCGGCGGCGAAAAAGATGATGGTGAACTTCGACGATCAGATCACGAAGAAGATGAAGAACCGCATGAAGGAGCTCAACATGACGCTCGACGACACGATAAAGCTCGCATCCATCATTCAGCGCGAGGGAGACACCGAGGAGCACATGGCGCTCGTATCGTCGGTATTCCACAACCGTTTAAACGATCCCGAGAATTTCCCTAATTTGGAGTCTGACGCGGTTTACGCCTATATTGAAAATAATATATTGCCGCGCGTCACCGCATCCAATAAAGCGCAGATGGAGAAATTGGAATTGCTGTACGACACCTACGAGTGTGTGGGACTTCCCGAGGGACCTATCTGCAACCCCGGAATAGACGCGATAAACGCCGCGCTCTATCCCGAGGATAGCGACTTATACTACTTCCTTGCGGCGCGGGACGGCACATTCTATTGGGCGCGCACACAGGAAGAGCACGAACAGAACATTATAGACGCCGATCTGCATTGGCAGGGCGAACAGGAAGGCAGCGGCGATGGACAATAACGGAAAAAGAGCTGAGCTTCTCGCACCCGCGGGCGATACGGAGAGCCTTCTCGCGGCGCTGGATTTCGGAGCTGACGCGGTATATCTCGCGGGCAAAGAGTTCGGCATGAGAGCTGGGGCGAAGAACTTTACAATGGAGGAGCTTGTTGCAGCCGTGCAGACAGCGCACGAAAGAGGCGTTAAGGTCTACATCACCTGCAACACCGTGCCTCTTAACGGAGAGCTCGAAGTGTTTCCGGAATTTATAGCCTCGGCACAAGAGGCGGACGTTGACGCGGTCATTGCGGCGGATATAGGCGTTATATCTATGATAAAGGAGTACGCTCCGCGGCTTGAGATACACGCCTCAACTCAGACCGGGATAGTGAACTACCGCACAGCGGCGGAGCTGTACAAAATGGGCGTAAAGCGCGCAGTGCTCGCCCGCGAAGTGAGCCTTGAGGGTATAAAAACTATAAGGCGCAACATTCCCGAGGATATGGAAATAGAAGTGTTCGTTCACGGGGCGATGTGCGTCAGCTTTTCGGGGCGGTGTCTCATTTCCGAGTATCTTACTGGCAGAGACGCAAACCGCGGCGAGTGCGCACAGCCGTGCCGCTGGAACTATTATCTGATGGAGGAAAAGCGCCCGGGGCAGTTTTTCAGGGTCTTTGAGGACGAGGGAGGCTCATATATCCTCAATTCGCGCGATATGTGCATGATAGAGCATCTTGAAGAGCTCCTTGAGGCGGGCGTGTACAGCCTTAAGATCGAGGGGCGGGCGAAATCCGCGTACTATACGGCGCTCACGACAAACGCCTACCGCGCCGCGCTGGACTGCGCGATGAAAGGCGAACAGCCTCCGTGCTGGGTGTTGGACGAGGTGAACAAGATAAGTCACCGCCCCTACTGCACAGGTTTCTTTTACGGTCACCCGAACGAAGGGAGCGGATCGCAGGAGGCGGGCGAGATAACGAACGGCGGTCAGTACTTTTCCGACAGCAGCTATATCCGCGAGTATGATTTCGTGGCGACCGCCGACCGCTGCGAAAACGGGGTTATGTACCTCACCACGCGCAATTACTTCACGCTTTCGGACGAGCTGGAGATACTCGCCCCGAAAAGAGAACCGATAAGGTTCTCCCCCGAAAGGATGTTCGGCGAAGGCGGCGAGGAGATCGATGCGGCACGTCACCCTATGCGGAAAATATCTATCCCCACGGATATAGAAGTGCCCGAGCGTTCTCTTTTGAGAAAACGCGTTAAATGAAAGGAGCTGCTATGGCAAAATTCGATTTTCGGGACGTTTCGCTTCCTGTTGACGAGCGCGTGAGGGCTCTTCTGGAGGAGCTAGCCCCCGAAGAAAAGATCGGGCTTATCGCCGCGCGGCAGCGGGCTGTGCCGCGGCTGGGAATAAAGTCCGTTTGTATCGGCACGGAAGCGGCAAGAGGCTTGGTCTGCCGAGACGGGGCGGAGGAATATCCCGCAACGGTTTTCCCGGAGGGTTTTGGGCTTGCGGCTTCTTTTGACTCCGATCTTATCCACGAGATCGGTATTGTCGCGGCGACGGAAGCGCGGATATACGACCATGATGGAAAATGCTCCTTGTTCTTACGTGCCCCCGCCGTCGATCTCGCGCACGATCCCCGCCGCGGAAGAACCGGGGAGAGTTTCGGAGAAGACCCGTGCCTTGCCGCGGAGATGTCAGCGGCATACACAAAGGGAATGTTCGGCGCGGACGAGAAGCACGCGCGGGCTATTCCAATACTTAAACGTTTTTACGCGGAAGATCGCGGCGCTTCGATGCCATTGGCGCTAAAGCACGACTACTATCTCAAACCGTTCGAGCTGCCGCTGAAAAACGGCGGCGCGCTGGGCGTTATGACCTCGCGCGGTTCCGTGAACGGCGATGAAACGATGTGCGATCCGGAAACCGGAAGGCTCAAAGACGGCGGTATGCTGTTTTCCGTAACGGAAAGCCGGGCTCTTTCCGAGACCGCAACGCGCCGCAAGACCCGGCTCTGCCACGCGGAGATACTCGCGGAGATATACAAAAACCGCGGCGCGGATATAATAGACGACGACCCCGAAATCGTGGAAGCTGCGGCGCGAGAAGCGCTCGAACGCGGTCTTATCGATATGAGGGATATAGACAACGCGCTTTTCGGCGCATTAAAGGCACGGTTTCTGCTCGGAGAATTCGACGGCGGCGGAGTTTATTCCGACCTGCCGCGCGAGCTGCTCTGCTGCCGGGAACATAAAAGGACAGCGCTCCGCGCGGCGGAGGAAAGCGTTATCCTTCTAAGAAACAGACGCGGCGTTCTGCCGCTCGACCCGAAGGAGCGCTATTCCGTTATAGGAGTTCACGCGGATATGAATTTCCGCGACAGCTGTGTTGGGCTTTCCGAAAAGAACCCCACCGTTCTTGACGGGATCATTTCGCTTGTCGGCAGGGAGCGGCTCTGTTATGAATCAGGAAACGACTTAATCGCGCTCAGAAACGCGAAAACGGGCTTTTACTTCTCCGTTGAGAAGGATGGCGCGCTTGTGTGCGGCTCTCCCACGATAAACGAGCAGTGCCTTTTGGAGCTGTTTGAGTGGGGAGACGGCGCGGTGTCCTTTAAGTCGCGGTACAACGGCAAATTCCTGAAGGACGACGGCGTTATGAGGTGCGTTTCCGAAGCTCCCTTCGGGCGGGATATGAGGGAGAAGTTCTTTATTGAACGCTCCGACAGCTTGACTGTCAAAAACTGGCAGGGACGCTGCCTTACGATGAACGAAGAGCGCGGCGTTGAGGTATCAGACAGGATAAAGCCGCAGAAGAACTCTTTTTTCAATATCGAGGTGTTTTCTTCCGGTATCGACAGAGTTCGCCGAGTTGTTACCGAAACTCAGAACGCTATCGTATTCCTCGGGAGCTTTCCGGGTATCGGCGAGGAGGGCTTTGACCAAAAAGACCTCGCGCTCCCCGAAAAACAGCGTGAGATCGCAGAGGAAGTATTGAAGCTCAAAAAAGATGCTGTTATCGTACTTATCTCGGGTCATCCGTACTCTGTCGACAAGGAGTACGGTACGGTGCTGCACACGGCGCACGGCGGCCCTCAAACGGGCGCGGCGATAGCGAAGACGCTGTTCGGGAAGCTTTCGCCGGCGGGCAGATGCCCGATGACGTGGTATTCCTCCGAAAGAGAGCTCGGCGGTATCAACGACTGCAACATTATCCGCACCGAGAGCACATATCGTTATTATAACGGCGAACCGCTGTTTCCGTTTGGGCACGGGCTGACTTATACCGCGTTCAAATACGGCGGTTTGAAGCTCAACAAAACGTCTTTTGATAGCGGCGAGCGCGTTGAGGTCTCTTTTGAATTAGAGAATATCGGTAACTTCGATTCGGACGAGGTCGTCCAGCTCTATGTAAAAGCGCCCCGCTTCAACAGCGCGGTGCCCCAAAAGGAGCTCAAGGCGTTTCGCAGGATACACGCTGACAGGGAGACGACCGCCGCCGTTACACTGTCGTTCGACGTTGACGATTTGTCGTTCTGGGATGTGAACACGAACAGCCGAAAGCTTTGGCGCGGCATTTACGAAATACAGATCGGCGCTTCCTCCGAGGATATACGTCTCACCGCCGACATCACCGTGAACGGCGAGAGTTACGGCGGACTTGACGTGACAAAACCCGTGCACGAGTCGGCTTCGTGGGACTATGTTGACGTTGAGTTCGGGATGACGAAGGGACTTTTGGAGTATGCTCTCCTGAACGATTGGCAGAGCTCGATGATCTTTGAGAACTGCCGATTTAACGGTGAGACTGGCGTGGAGATAGTTTGTTCAAATCCCGCCGCAAAGACCGAGCTTGTAATGATCAACGCGGACAACGGCGACGAATACGCGCGGATAGAGGTCTCTCCGACGGGCGGTCTTGAACGCTTTGAAGCGTTCACGGCACGGGTGAATATGCCCGCCGGAAGCTGTAATATCAGAGTAACGGCAGAGAGGATGCTAAGTCTGGCGTCGTTCAGATTTTTCAAATAAGGAGCAGTTATGAACAATTCCGAAATATTCCCGCATATAGATCATACCCTGCTTAAAGCCACGGCGACTTCGGAGCAGATAGTATGTCTTTGCGAAGAGGCTCTGCGTTATCATACCGCGAGCGTCTGTATCCCGGCAAGCTATGTCAAATTCGCGCGGGAGAAGTTCCCGGGGCTCAATATCTGCACCGTGATAGGCTTTCCGCTCGGTTACTCCACTACCGCCGTGAAGTGCTTCGAGGCGCGCGACGCTATCCAAAACGGCGCGAACGAAATCGATATGGTGATAAATCTCGGCTGGGTGAAGGACGGCAAATTCCTCGAGGTCGAACGCGAGATCGCGGACGTTAAGGCGGCTTGCGGCGAGAAAATTCTTAAAGTTATAATTGAAACCTGCTACCTCACCGACGAGGAAAAAATTGCGCTTTGCAAATGCGTCACGAACGCTAAAGCCGATTATATCAAGACCTCGACGGGCTTTGGTACGGCGGGAGCGTGTATAGAGGATATACGTTTGTTCAAGCGCCACATAGGAGAAGGCGTTAAGATAAAGGCGGCTGGCGGAGTTAAGACAAAAACCGACATCGAAATGTTTCTTTCCGAGGGCGGCGAACGGATAGGCACAAGTTCCGCCGTAAAAATACTTGCGGGCGAAGAAGGTGAGTAAATGAAACGAGTTTTTCTGATAGTTTTAGACAGCTTCGGCGTCGGCGAGATGCCGGATGCGGCAGACTTCGGCGACAAGGGCGCGAACACTCTGCGCTCCTGCTTCAATACCGGGCACTTGAACGTTCCGAATATGGCGCGGATCGGGTTGTTTAACATCGACGGTGTTACGGTGGGGGAGAAGTGCGAAAATTCCCTCGGCGCGTATCTCAGGATTGCCGAGAGCTCCAAGGGCAAGGACACGACAACGGGGCACTGGGAGATAGCGGGCTGCGTTTCCGAAAAGCCGTTCCCGACATTCCTCGAGGGTTTTCCGCCCGAGGTTATTGAGAAGTTCGAGAAGGCGACGGGGCGCAAGATCCTATGCAACAAGCCGTATTCGGGAACAAAAGTTATCGCGGACTACGGAGAGGAGCATCTCAAAACAGGAGCGCTCATCGTCTACACCTCCGCGGATAGCGTTTTCCAGATCGCCGCGCACGAGGGCATAGTCCCGCCCGAGAAGCTCTACGAATATTGCCGTATCGCGCGGGAAATACTTAACGGTGATTACGCGGTGGGACGCGTGATCGCGCGCCCTTTCGAGGGTGAATTTCCGTTTACTAGAACGCCGCGCCGCCACGATTTCTCGCTTACTCCGCCAAAGGACACGGCGCTCGATATTCTCAAAGCGAACGGCAAGGAGGTTATCGGCGTGGGAAAGATATACGATATTTTCGCGGGAAAAGGGTTGACCCAATGTGATCGTCAGATAGGCAACGCCGCGGATATGGAGATAACCTCGAAGTACCTGCGCGAGGATTGGAGCGGGCTTTGCTTTACAAATCTTGTCGATTTTGATATGCAGTACGGGCACCGCCGCGACCCCGAGGGCTACGCCGCCGCGCTCAATGAGTTTGACAAATGGCTGGGGGAGTTTATGCGCAGAATGCTTCCGGACGACGCGCTTATTATCACGGCGGATCACGGCTGCGACCCTTGTCACACCGGCACGGATCACACCCGCGAATATATCCCCGTGTTGGTATACGGCGAAAAGATAAAGCCGCTTGATCTCGGAACGCGGAACTGCTTCGGCGATATAGGCGCTTCCGTGTTGGAGCTTCTGGGTGTTGATGGCAAAGTGGACGGCGAGAGCTTTGCGCTTTCGATAACGAAATAGACCATGTTTCATTTTACAGCAAGACCCGCCGCGCACGCGGATATGAAAGCGATCTGCAAAATATGCCGTGACACGCTGAATACCGAACTGCCGCAAAAGGAGCTGGAACGCGTATATACCGAGATCATAGAGGACATTTCGCAGATGGTGATGGTATCCGTTCATTCCGGACACGTCGCGGGATTTATACATGCCCGCCGCGTATTCGATATGGTTTTGGGAGAGCACGCGGAGATAGTCTCAGCCGCGATGAACCCTTATTATCAAGGCAAGGGCGGAGGAACGCTGATGCTCGCGGGGATAGAAACATGGAGCAGTCAGATGCTTGCTCCGAAAATAATTTGCGTAATAAAAAGCGAAAACGAAGCTTTCGGAACGTTACTTCAAAATAACGGATACGTCCGCGGCGGCTTCGGCGCTTTTGAAAAAACTTTAGTTTGAAAGGAACAAAAGATCATGAGCGAATGTACACACGATTGCAGCAGCTGCGGAGAAAGCTGCTCGGAAAGACAGCCGGAAAGCCTTATCGAAAAGCCGCACGAGCTTTCGCGTATCAAAAAGGTGATAGGCGTTGTGAGCGGTAAGGGCGGCGTGGGAAAGAGTATGGTAACATGTCTGTCCGCTGTTCTGATGAACCGCCGCGGTTTCAAGACCGCCGTTCTCGACGCGGATATAACGGGACCCTCCGTGCCGAAGGCGTTCGGGCTCACCGAAAAGGCGCAGGGAAGCGAGAGCGGGATATTCCCCGTTGTCACGAAAAAGGGCATTAAAGTTATGTCCGTAAATCTACTGCTCCCCGATGAGACGGATCCCGTTATATGGCGCGGTCCGATAATCGCGGGAACGGCAAAGCAATTCTGGACGGACGTTATCTGGGACGACGTGGATTTTATGTTCGTGGATATGCCTCCCGGAACGGGCGACGTTCCGCTTACCGTGTTCCAATCCATTCCGCTTGACGGGATAATCGTCGTTACCTCTCCTCAGGAGCTTGTGTCGATGATAGTCGGCAAGGCTGTTAAGATGGCGAATATGATGAACGTTCCGATAGTCGGTCTTGTTGAGAATATGAGCTACGCGCTCTGTCCCGACTGCGGAAAACACATAAATGTGTTCGGAGAGAGCCATATCGACGATACCGCGAAGAAATTCGGGCTTAAAGTTCTCGCGAAGCTTCCGATAGACCCCGATGTCGCGAAGCTTGTAGACGGAGGTATGCTGGAGCTCACCGAAACGACCGCCGCCGATCCTATCGCCGACGCTGTGGAGGAATTCTGCAAGTGAGCGCGGACATCCGATACACCGGCGAACGCAGCTTCACCGCCGAACAGCTTGAAAGGCTTTTCCTCTCCGTTGATTGGGAAAGCGGCAGATTTCCCGAAAAGCTGAAAAGGGCGATGGATAATTCCGCAGCCGTTTTCACCGCGTGGGACGGCGACAGACTTGTTGGGCTTGCTAACGCCCTTGACGACGGCGAGCTTACTGCGTATGTGCATTATCTGCTCGTAGACCCCGCATATCAGGGGCAGGGAATAGGAACGGCTCTTCTTGAGCTTATGAAGAAGAAATACGCGGATTATTTTCATTTTTTCCTTTTGGCGGAGCATGAGGACTTGGTCGGCTACTATGAGCGCACGGGCTTTGAAAAGGAACAAGGCGTCAGCGCCATGAAGTATAAGGAGCAGCAATGAACGTCAGAACAAAGGGCGATATAGCCTATGAAAACTTTTTAAAAGGCTACAACTGCACGCAGGCGGTAACGGTCGCCTTTGCCGAGGAATTGGGTCTTGACGAGAAAACAGCCGCAAGGATATCTTGCGGCTTTGGCGGCGGAATGGGGCGTTTGCGCGAGGTCTGCGGAACGTTTTCGGGGATCGTTATGGTATTGAGCCGGCTCTACGGCTACTCCGATCCCAAGGACACCGCGGCAAAAAAGGACTTGTATGAGAAGATACGCGCCCTCGCCGCTAAATTCCGCGAGGATAACGGAAGCATAATCTGCCGCGAGCTGCTTGGTCTGGAAAGGGCAGAGGAGGACGCAACTCCAGAGCCGCGTACTCCCGAATACTACAAAAAACGTCCGTGCCCCGAGCTTTGTCGTTACGCGGCGAATATTCTGGATGAGTTTATTAAACAAAATCCGATTTGCCGGTTATTATAAAAAGAGGTGAGTATATGCAATGCCCGTATTGTAATAATGAAATGATGCTCGGTGTGATAAATTTTGGTTTTAGAAGCAGCGCGGAATGGAAACCGAATGGCGACGGGGGTGAAATCAAAAAGATAGTTCTGGTGCCATATAATTGGGGCTACGACGAAATAGAAGCGTATTTTTGCAATAGCTGCAAAAAAATGGTTATGGATCTGAATGATCTGCAGACTCCCGAGCCGCTTTTTTCTTTTATGAAAAGACATAATAACGGAACATTGACAAGATGACTGCATCAGAGAGGAATTTATCAGGGAAAACCCGCCAGGTGGTCAGCTTGAATAATCGTACACCTTCAGAATAAACGTGTCGTTATATCCGCATACGCGGAATTTCTCCGTAAGCTCTGAACGCCTTATATTTCGTTGAAACGTTTGAGACAGACTTATGTTGCCCTCGCACATAGAGCCGGTGCGCGGCTTTTCAAAGAAACTAAGCCTATCGCCGCGTTGTGTCAAGCGGTCATAGACGAAAATAAAATCATGTTCGTTTCCTGCATAGTAGTAATCGAGCGAGCCGTCGCCGAACAGATACATAACGCGGTCGGGGACACTGCTAAGACCGAAATCGAGATCGTATTTTATAAGCGGGTGATCCGCGGATATTTCCACCGTCATTCCCATATCGGGAAAACCGAAGTATTCCTTGTATTTTATCTTGTAGACCTCTCCCAATCCGTTAGTTATCGTATTTTCGCCCTTTGCGTATGATTTTTCCTCTTCTTTGAGTTCATGGTATATCGTTGCGATGTATTCCCAATTTACCATGTTAAAAAGAGTGTTAAAAATGTAGCGGCATCCTCCAAGGCACAGAAATATAACAGCCGCTATAATACAGATCTTAACAGCAGTTTTAAGGAGCATTTGCTTGATATTTCTCATGTTATCCTCACCCAAGAGTATTATAGCATATTCAACATCAAAAGTCAATATATTTTTATCGAATTTCGATATATAGTGGAGGCGCGATAAAAAATCGAAATAAGTATTGACAATCGGAAAATAATGTGCTATAATACCTATTGAACATATATGAATAACATGAAATAAGGTGATAAAATGAACAGGATATATGTCGACAACGCCGCGACGACCAAAATGAGCAAAGCGGCGATAAATGCTATGACGCGGTATCTTGATGAGAACTACGGAAATCCGTCTTCGCTGCACACCGTAGGACAGCTCGCCAAAGAAGCGCTTGAGCAGGCTCGCGAAGAAATAGCAAAGGCGCTCGGGGCAGAGCCTCGCGAGATATTCTTCACATCGGGCGGCAGCGAAGCTGACAACCAAGCCCTTTTGACGGGCGCAGAGCGCGGCGCTCTTAAAGGAAAAAAGCATATCATCTCTCAAAAGACCGAACATCACGCCATTCTCCACACGCTGAGAAAGCTGGAAAAGCAGGGTTTTGAGGTGGAGCTGCTGGAAGTCGACGTCGAGGGCAATGTAACCGCGGAGCAGATCAAAAACGCGATCCGTGAGGATACAGCGCTCGTGACGATCATGGCGGCAAACAACGAGATTGGCACGCTTTTGCCGATAAAGGAGATCGCGGAGGTCTGCCGCGAAAAGGGCGTTCTGTTTCACACGGACGCGGTGCAGGCGGTGGGACATATCCCGCTTGACGTTCGGGAGCTCGGCTGCGATATGCTGTCGCTCTCGGCGCATAAGTTCCACGGACCGAAGGGCGTGGGAGCGCTTTACGTCAATAAACGCCTGCTTCCTTCAACTCTTATCGAGGGCGGGGCTCAGGAACGCGGCAGACGCGCGGGTACCGAGAATATCGCCGGGATAAGCTCCATGGCGGCAGCTCTTACGGAAGCGGTATCAAAAATCGGCGAAAACACGCCGAAGCTCACCGCGATGCGAAACAGACTGATTGAGGGCTTGTCCGGAATACCGCACTCTATACTGAACGGCTCGAAAAACGACAGGCTTCCGGGCAATGTGAATATGTGTTTCGAGGGCATAGAAGGCGAGAGCTTGCTTTTGCTGCTGGACGCGCGCGGTATCTGCGCTTCGTCCGGCTCTGCGTGTACGTCCGGGTCGCTAGACCCGAGCCATGTTCTTCTGGCGATAGGACGACCGCACGAGGTGGCGCACGGCTCGCTGCGATTGACGCTTTCGGAGGAAAATACTCCGGAGGACGTCGAGTTTATAATCAGATCGGTGAAGGAAGTAGTGGAGTATCTCCGCAAAATGTCGCCGATATGGCAGGATCTGCAGGAGGGAAAGAGAAATTATGTTATACAGTGAAAAGGTTATGGATCACTTCACAAATCCGCGCAACGTCGGCACTATCGAAAACGCGGACGGAGTGGGAGAAGTCGGCAACGCGAAGTGCGGCGATATCATGAAGATATTCCTGAAGATAGACGACGATGTGATAACAGACGTGAAGTTCAGCACGTTCGGGTGTGGTTCGGCGATAGCGAGTTCCTCTATGGCTACCGAGATGATAAAGGGAAAACCGCTCTCGGAGGCTCTGGAACTTACCAATAAGGCGGTGGTGGAGGCTCTGGACGGACTTCCGGCACATAAGCTGCATTGCTCCGTGCTAGCCGAGGAGGCGGTCAAAGCCGCTGTCAAGGACTATTACGACAAGAACGGCATTGAGTACGATCACGAAAAGTTAGCGCCCAAGCACGATTGCGAGCACTGCGGAGAATAAAGAAACATGGCGGAGAACTTAGTGTAATGTCCTAAACGGACATTACAGCCTTACAGAAATTTGCCCCCGAGCTGTCGGGGGCATTTTATTGGGATTGAAAAATGCCTCAGGCATTTCCGCCGTATTTTTTAAGAAAGTTTACTTAAATCCCTTCCCGTTATTCGGAAGTTCGCCGTATTTCTCAAAATACTGCCTTTCGGCGCGCCTTCGGTTTAGATCGGCGCATATCCTGTAAAGTCGATCGTATATCAATTGATATTTGGACTTTACTATGTCGAATATGTATATCATATTGAATCCGTCCCAGTAAAATTGCAGCTTATATCCGTCCTCAATGAACTTGTAGTTGTATATCCAATCGACCTCCGTGAATTTCAGCCCCGTTTCCACGGCATAGCTCTCGAGAACGTCAACGAACGGACCGAGCGGGTGAAAGCCGTCCCAGTGATTAAAATGAATTTGCAGAACGTGCGGATCCTTTGATTTTTCAAGCTCGAACACGATCTCACTCCCTGTCGTTGAAATAAGCGTCGAGATATTCCGCGAACCTTCTCTTATCCGCGCTTACCTTGTGCTTTATGAGGTCAGCCTCACTTTCGTCCTTTGCGGTCACGGCGATGTAGTATTTTTGCCCCGCTGAAGCCTCGTCCATAATCGTTATACCGACGGTGCAGGTGTCGTCGGCGTTTTTTATGTAACGCACGGACAAAAACGAGCCCTTTTTCCTCATAGCGTCCCGGGTGTACACCTTAACGGCCTCTCTGAACATCTTTTCGCGTATGGAAAGCGGCAGTGAAGCGCCGAGATCGCGCGCCGCCTTTATCCCCATCGGGGTGTTCGTGTATACGCGTTCGCCGTCGACGTCCGTTTCAATACACAGATGTCCGCGCACCTTGTCAATGGCGCTTGAAAGATCGAAGTAGTTCACTGCGTCCTCGAGAGCGGTTATTTCGGCGAGCTGGCTCATAGACAGCGGACAGCCGAGCGAATAGATGAGGTAGCAGATAAGAACGCATATATCGTCTATATTGTCAACGCGGATTCTGGGAACTTCCACAGATCACACCCCCAATCTCGGTTTTTCGAGAAGAGCGGACAAAAGCGCGATGTTGAGCGCCGCTTCAACGCACGGAACAGCCCGCGGAACAACGCAGGGGTCGTGCCTTCCCTTGATGACAAGCTCTTCCTCTGTCATCTCCTTAAAGTCTACGCTCTTTTGAGGACGTGAGATCGAGGGCGTGGGCTTGAACGCCGCGCGGAAGATTATCGGCATACCCGAGCTTATCCCGCCCAATATGCCGCCGTGAGCGTTCGTTTTTGTGACTATCCTGCCGTTTTCAAGAGCGAACTCGTCGTTGTTCTCGCTGCCGAAAAGCTCTGCGCACCCAAAGCCGTTCCCGAACTCGATACCCTTTACGGCGGGTATCGCGAACACGAGCCGCGAGATGATGTTCTCCAAGCCGTCCAGCATAGGCGAACCCACTCCCGCGGGAAATCCAACCGCCGCGCACTCCACAACACCGCCGACGCTGTCCTGTGCCATTCTTGCGGCGTTTATCACCTCGCGCATATCCGCCTCGGCTTTTTCGGAAAGGGTAGGGAAGGGGCGCTTTTTTACTAGCTCCAATTGCTCCGCGCTTACGTTTACGGGATCGAACTCCTCATCGCGTACTCCCTTTATCGAGCGGATATGTGCTCCCGTCGTTATCCCAAGAGATGCGAGTATCTGTTCGCAGACCGCTCCCGCAAAGCAAAGCGGCGCTGTTATCCTCCCCGAAAAGTGCCCGCCGCCGCGCGGATCGTTTGCTCCGTTATAGCGCAAAAACCCCGTGAAATCGGCATGTGCGGGGCGGGCGATATGCGATATGTTGCCGTAATCGCCGGAATGCTGGTCCTGATTGAATATCACAGCCGCCAGCGGAGTTCCGGTGGTCTTGCCCTCGTACAGTCCCGACAATATCTCGGGCACGTCCTTCTCGCTGCGTGTTGTGGAGGTGCCGTCCTTTTTGGGCGCTCTCCGCGCCATAAACGCCGCTATCCTGTCAAGGTCGATCGGCATGCCCGCGGGCAAATTATCCAGAACCACGCCGATGCCCTTTCCGTGGCTCTCTCCGAAAAGCGATACGTTTATCCCGCCGTTAAAGCATGATGACATATATTTTCCCCTCCGCTCTATTTATATAATTTTTTGAAGGTAAACGAGGTCTTGCTAAATCCGTTCTTCTCGTAGAACTCGTGAGCACGCGGTCTTTTAAAGTTACTGCTGAGAACGATTGGAGAGAGCCCGCGCTCCAAAGCCATCTCCTCAACTCTTTTCATAAGCGCGGAGCCTATCCCTTTTCCCTGCGCATCCGCTTTTACCGCGAGACACTGCACACGAATAAATTCTCCCTCCACCTCAAGCGAGAGCTCCCGTACAAACGACGCCAATCCGCAGACCCCGCCGTCTGTCTCGGCAACCAAAACGGTGTGGTACTCCGAGGCTATCAGCCTTTCAAGGCGCTCAGAAACGCCTTCCTTGGAGATGTTGCTGTAACCGAGCTCGTTTTTGATAAGAGAGCAGACGCTTTCCGCGTCCGACGGTTCGCACCTGCGTATTATCATAGCTCCTCCAATTCCCCTCCAAGCGACTTGTACACCTCAAAGAAGTTCGGGTATGACTTGCGGACGCATTCCGCGCCGCGTATAATAAGCGGCTGTTCGCACATGGTCGCCGCTATCGCCATAGACATCGCTATCCGATGGTCGTTGTACGCCGAGACCTCGCCGCCGCGGAACGCTTCCACGCCCTCGATCTCGAGGACATCCGCGCCGGACGAGACCTTTCCGCCTATCCTGTTAAGGCAGTCCTCCATAGCCGCCAGACGATCACATTCCTTGATGCGAAGCCGCGCGACGTTATTCAGCCTGCTCTTCCCCCTGCAAAAGCAAGCGAGAACGCTGAGTGTCGGAACAAGGTCGGGAATATCGGAGCAATCAAGCTCAAGCGGTCTTCGAGAAGCCGAAAACTCCTCACAAACAGCCGTTATCGCCCTATCGCCCTGATAAGAATTCGCGTTGAGCCCGGTTATCTCCAGAACCGAGCCGAGAGCGTTCGCGGTATAAAAGAACGCCGCCTGCGAATAATCTCCCTCGACAGCCCCGGAATACGGCTTCAAACGCCGAGCGCCCTTGACGGAATACCCGCGCTCCGTTTCGGATATCTCGCACCCGAATTTCCTCAAAACGCCGATAGTAATATCCACATAGGGCTTTGATTGCAGGGGAGAGGTTAGAACAACCTCGCTGTCCCCCTCCGAAAAAGGCAGCGCCAAAAGCAGCCCGGTTATGAATTGAGAGGAGATGCCGCCGTCGATCTCAAACCTCCCGGCAGTCAGCTTTCCGGAAACGGAGCAGGGGAGAGTATCGCCCGACTCCGGCAGCTCGAACGTTATCCCGTGCTTCGGCAGCTCTTCGACAAGGGGAGTTATCGGTCTTTGCGGGAGCTTTCCCGCGCCCGTGAACTTAGCGTTCACGCCCAACGCACACGCGACCGGAATAAGAAACCGCAGCGTAGAGCCGGATTCGCGGCAGTTCAGCACGGCGTTGTCGGGAATGCTCTTAATTCCTTCGATCGCCGCGGCGTCTCCCGCGAGGTCTATCCCTGCTCCCAGGGCGCGCATACAGTCAATAGTCGCCAGAATATCCTCCGAAGGGTATAGGTTCGTGATATCCGACTTGCCCTCGGCGAGCGCGGCGGCGATTATCATTCGGTGCGCGACGCTCTTTGAGGGCGGCACTATAACCTTGCCGCGAAGCTTTTTCGGCGTGATCTTTATATCCATATTTGCTCCTAACTCTTAAAGAATTTTTCGTATTCGTCTACAGACATTTTAACGATCTCGCTCTTGCCGATGTCAGAGCAGATAACTATGTTCATACCGCTCGCGAGATGCTTTTTGTCTCCGAGAGAGATCTGAAACAGCTCGTCAAAGGGCGCAGGGTCGGTGAGAGGCAGCCCGCATTTCGTGAGAAGAGCGTCCAGCTTGTCCGCAACGCCCGCCCTGCACATTCCGCGGCGCTCCGCAATATGAGTAAACGTACTCATTCCGATAGAGATCGCGTAACCGTGGGTAAGCCCCGTGTAATTGTAGTACTTTTCCAGAGCGTGCGCGAGGGTGTGCCCGAAATTCAACAGCATACGTTCGCCTTTTTCTCGTTCGTCGCGCTCAACTACGTCGCCCTTGATGGAAACATTGCGCTTCATTATCTCAACGAGATTGGACTTGATGTCGCGCGTTGAGAGCAGTTCGAAAAGCTCCGCGGACTTTATCATGCCGTGCTTCACAATCTCCGCCATGCCGTCCGAGAAGAATTCGGGCGTGAGGGTAGAGAGCGTTGCGGTATCCGCGATGACGAGCCGCGGCTGATGAAACGCCCCGACAAGATTTTTTCCGCGCGCGATATTCACAGCGGTCTTGCCGCCAACGGAGCTGTCGGATTGCGAGATGCCGGTAGTCGGTATCTGCACGAAATCGATGCCGCGCATATAGGAAGCCGCGGCGTAGCCTGCCGTGTCGCCCACGACTCCGCCGCCCAACGCCGCTATGAAATCGGAGCGCGTAAAGCCTTTTTCGGCAAGAAAATCGTAGATCGACAGCAGGGTAGTGTGGTTTTTTGAAGCCTCGCCGTGCGGGAACGCGAACTTTGCGGTCTCGATCCCCGCTTTTTCAAGAGAACTCATCAAACGCTCGCCGTATAGCGCGTCAACGGTGTCGTCGGTGATAACGGCGCATTTTCCGGTCGGCTTTACCGAGCGGATAAGCTCGCCGGCGTTGTCGAGAATTCCCTCGCCTATAAGAATATCGTAAGATACGCTTGCGTTTATAGTGACCTTTTCCATTTTCAACCTCCTGCATATATAATTATTTTACCATATTTTATGTGGAAATTCAAGTGCTTTTTCGTAAAAAAGACGGTCGGATATTTTATCCGACCGTCCAAAGTATACACTAACGTTTATTACTTTCTCTTCTTGAGAATAAACTTGCTGGTAAGGTTCTGGAGCTCTGCCGCCTGTCCGTTCAGCTCCTCGCTGGAAGCCGCCGACTGCTCCGCGGTAGCCGCGTTTGTCTGTACAACGGAAGAGATCTGATCCACGCCGACGTTTACCTGCTCGAGCATCGAAGCCTGCTCCTTGGAAGCCGCGGATATCTCGTTGATGAGCTTGACTGTCTGGTTTGTTACCTCGACAGACGCGCTGAGCGCTTCCGCGGTCTCGTTCGCAATTTCGGAACCGCTCTCAACAGCGTCGATACTCTGCTGGATAAGCTCCGTGGTGCTCTGTGCCGCTTCCGCGGACTTGGAAGCGAGGTTGCGTACCTCGTCCGCAACGACCGCGAAGCCCTTGCCGGATGCGCCCGCTCTCGCAGCCTCGATCGCCGCGTTGAGAGACAGGATATTAGTCTGGAACGAAATGTCCTCGATAGCCTTGATGATGTTGCTTATCTCGTTGGACTTTTCGGAAATGTTGTTCATTGCCTTGATCATATCCTGCATACGATCGTTGGACTGATCGATCTTTTCGCCCGCCAAAGCCGCCTTGTCGTTTGCGTCCGCGGCGTTTTTCGCGTTGGAAGCTACCTTCTCGTTAAGAGTCGCGATAATGCTCGCGAGCTCCTGAATAGAGGAAGCCTGCTCCGTCGTGCCGGAAGCCAAGGACGTTGCGCCGTCGGATATCTGGGTTGCGCCCTGATTTACCTGCGCAGCCGCTATATCTATCTGCTCCATGGTCTCGCTCAGCTTATCGGAGGTGGTATCGAGCGCGTCGATGATCTGAATGAAGTCGCCGTGGAACTCGATGTTGCGGTGAACGTTGAAGTTGCCGTTTGAAAGCTCCTGGCATATTCTGGATATCTCGTTGACGTAGCTGTTAAGAGAAGCGATAGTGCCGTTGATAGCCGTTGCGAGCTGTCCGGTCTCGTTCTTTGAGATGTGGTCGATAGAGACCGCGAGATTACCGTCGGAAACAGCGTTCATAACGGTAAGCGTCTTCTTTATCGGGTTCACTATCATATTAGCTGTCGTGAAGCTGATAACAATAGCGATAACTACCATAACGACCGCCATAACAATAGTAACAATAATACCAGTATAGCAGCCGCTGAGCCATTCACTCTGAGTTGAGGTAACGCAGATCACCCAACCATCGGTGTCGCCGATAAGCGAGCAAGACGCAAATTCCGGTGTGCCGTGATTATCAAACTTTGAGAAGACCGCCTCGTCCGGCTGGGTCATTTTTATAGCGTTCGACTCAAAATCTTTGCGCCCGTCGGTGTCGGTGTTTGCGTTATTATGCCCCGTGATATTGTTGAGCTGGCTTGTAACACGCTCGTAGTGTTTGCTGCCGATATATGTGCCGTACTTATCCATAAAATAAGCCTGACCCGTATCGCCGGGTGTGATATGGCTCGCGAGCTCGCTTAAGAACGAAGCCTCCAGACCGATATAAACAACTCCCGTGGTTTCACCGGTATGAACGCCTCCCTCTCTTATGGGAGCTGCGACATATACCATCCACATATCGCCTTCTTCAAACGGCTCGGTAACTATCTCCTCACCCTTTGTGAATGCGTATTCCCACATTTCGGTTCCTAATCCGCTGGTTCCGTCTCCGTAATCGTGTGTGTGCTTGGTACCGTCCGCATCGTAGTAACCTGCTGATACCAGATCGTAAAGACCCTTTCTTTCGTCGAGAACGGCAAGTCTGCTTTCCACGTCCACGGAAGGATCGCTGAATCTGTCGTCCATACCGAGCTCTTTAACGATGGTTCTGCTGCGCCACAGACGGTTTTTCATGCGATCGCTCGCCTGGATAACCACCTCGTTCATCAGCTCTTCCACTGTATCAATAGAACTCTTGTAGTTAAGTACAGCGCCAACTGCGCCCACGACGCCTATTCCGATAATCACCAGAACCAACATTCTGATAAGTATCTGAGACTTAAGGGAGTTAAACATTTTACTAAACCTCATTTCCTTTTCCAAAAATTTGCACATTTTTCCTTAGATATATCTGTGCATAATATGATTATATCACAAATTATTTTATTCGTCAAGATGTTTTTCAATAATTTTGTGCCTTGTCTTTATCATAAATGTGTTAGAGAGATGCTGAGCTAAAAACCAAAGCTTTATTTTATGCGGTTTTCCCCGCTTCCGGCGGGGGAGACCGTCATAAAATCAGTACTTCCTTAAAATTCAAATAAAAGACGGTCGGATATTTATCCGACCGTCCAAAGTATACACTAACGTTTATTACTTTCTCTTCTTGAGAATAAACTTGCTGGTAAGGTTCTGGAGCTCTGCCGCCTGTCCGTTCAGCTCCTCGCTGGAAGCCGCCGACTGCTCCGCGGTAGCCGCGTTTGTCTGTACAACGGAAGAGATCTGATCCACGCCGACGTTTACCTGCTCGAGCATCGAAGCCTGCTCCTTGGAAGCCGCGGATATCTCGTTGATGAGCTTGACTGTCTGGTTTGTTACCTCGACAGACGCGCTGAGCGCTTCCGCGGTCTCGTTCGCAATTTCGGAACCGCTCTCAACAGCGTCGATACTCTGCTGGATAAGCTCCGTGGTGCTCTGTGCCGCTTCCGCGGACTTGGAAGCGAGGTTGCGTACCTCGTCCGCAACGACCGCGAAGCCCTTGCCGGATGCGCCCGCTCTCGCAGCCTCGATCGCCGCGTTGAGAGACAGGATATTAGTCTGGAACGAAATGTCCTCGATAGCCTTGATGATGTTGCTTATCTCGTTGGACTTTTCGGAAATGTTGTTCATTGCCTTGATCATATCCTGCATACGATCGTTGGACTGATCGATCTTTTCGCCCGCCAAAGCCGCCTTGTCGTTTGCGTCCGCGGCGTTTTTCGCGTTGGAAGCTACCTTCTCGTTAAGAGTCGCGATAATGCTCGCGAGCTCCTGAATAGAGGAAGCCTGCTCCGTCGTGCCGGAAGCCAAGGACGTTGCGCCGTCGGATATCTGGGTTGCGCCCTGATTTACCTGCGCAGCCGCTATATCTATCTGCTCCATGGTCTCGCTCAGCTTATCGGAGGTGGTATCGAGCGCGTCGATGATCTGAATGAAGTCGCCGTGGAACTCGATGTTGCGGTGAACGTTGAAGTTGCCGTTTGAAAGCTCCTGGCATATTCTGGATATCTCGTTGACGTAGCTGTTAAGAGAAGCGATAGTGCCGTTGATAGCCGTCGCGAGCTGTCCGACCTCGTCCTGTGAGGAATGGTCGATGGAAACAGCCAGATTACCGTCGGAAACAGCATTCATAACGACGAGCGTTTTCTTTATCGGATTTACGATGGAATTCGCGGTAGCGAAGCATACCAGAATAGAGGAAATAACCAGAACCACGGCGATGATGCAGATGATAATGATGCACATATAAGTCTCATCCAGCCACTCGCTTACGGAGGTGGTGATTATAAGTACCCAGTCGGTACCCTCGATCCTTGTGAAAACACCGAACTTTTCAACGCCTTCCGACTTGTATTCCTCGAAGATAACGTCGGTATAATTCTTGAGGTTGTCAAGAGCGTTCTGCTGTCTTTGAGCAGCCTCGGCGTTCTGACCGGGGTTCATAATATAGTTGGTCTTGGAGGTAACTCTTTCGTAGGTGCCGTGAGCTATCATATAGCCCTCGCCGTCGATAACATAAGATACGCCGGTATTGCCGACTTTAAGGTTGCTCATCAGGTTTGAGATGTAGTCTCCGTTAAGAGCAAGATAAACGCCGCCTATAACAGCGCCTTCCTCAACACCGCCTTCTCTGATGGGCGCGAATATGTACTGCCTCCATTCGTTGCCCTGCTGAATGGGCGCGGTAAAGAACGATTCGCCGTTCAATACGCGCGCGTACAGCGAGTTCCCGTTAAAGTCCGTGCCCTTGTTTGAGATACCGTCGGGATGTATGTAGCCGTAATCCACAGCCTCATACTGATGCGCTCTGCTTTCAAGAACGGCAAGCCTTTCTTCCTCGGTCGAGGTGTCGTCCGAAAATCTGTAATCCAGCCCTATCTCGGTAAGGATCGCCTTTGTTATGTTCAGTCTGTTCGTAAAACGACCAACGCCCTGCCGCGCGATCTCGGACATCGTCTGCCTCAAGGTATCGACCGAGCTTGTGTAGCTAAGAATTCCGCTGACAAGTCCGACCGCGATAACGCCGGTCAAAACCAAAAGCAGTATTCGGAAGAGTATTTTCGCCTTAAGCGTCTTAAACATTTTGTTAAACCTCATTTCCTTTTTCCAAAATTTGCACACTTAATATATATTTACCCGTGCATAATATGATTATATCACAAATAAAATCTTTCGTCAAGATATTTTTCAACAATTTTAACGAAAAAAAAACGATTTTTTTTAATAATTTAACATAAATGACAAAGTTTTGTACGGAATAAGAAAAAAGCACGGTATTTGCTAACCCGCAAATACCGTGATAAAGATTTAAACTTCGTTGTTCGTTTCGAGGCTGGATGCCATGTCCGTTACCTGCTGGATTATATCCGTTATCTCGGAAACGCTCTGACTGATGAATTTCAGGCTGTCGTTCAGCTCGTCGACCGCCTTGTCCGTTCCGGTGACGTTTTCCTTGGTGCCGTCCACGTCGTTCATTATCTTATCGGAGCACCCCTTTATACTGCTGATGTTGCCCATTATCGTATTGGTATGGCGTTCTGCTTCCTTCAGGGTCTCCGCGGACTTTACGGCGAGCATCCTTATCTCGCCCGCGACAACAGCGAAGCCCTTGCCGAACTGTCCCGCGCCCGCCGCCTCTATCGAAGCGTTGATAGCGAGGATATTCGTCTGCTCGGAAATTCCCTTTATCTTGCCGAGAATGCGCTCGTATTCGCCTATGCTCACGCTTATCTGGTTCACATATTGAGCGATCTCGTTCGCGCGCTGAAGGATCCCGCTTATATCCGTCTCAATGGTCTTCATATCGGTCTTGATATCATTATTCTTGACGGAGTTGTCCTCTGCCTGCTGATGTATCGGCATGATCTTATCCGATACCATCTGCATGGACTGATGAATATTCCCGACAACGTCCGCGAGCTTATTGTGCTGAGCCTCGATCCTTGCGGACATTTCCCGAAGAATGTTCTTTTCGTGGACCATGCAGTTTTCGGGCTTGTTGTTGCCGTAAAAGATGGTTTTCGCCATATCGTGGCATGTTTTGTAGCCGCACGCGTGGCAGTCGATATGTCTGTCAGCCTCGGTGAATTTGCCCATAGAGTTGAATATCGCGTCGAGCTCGCTTTCCGTGGGAGCGACCGTGGTGCATCTGTTCACATATTTTCTGATAAAGTCGTCCGGCTGGAGCGTTTTGAAGATCGCTGTGTGAAAACGCTTTTTCGAGCTGTTCTTGTTCGCCCATTTTCTGGCGTTTATCATAATATCATACGCGTTGAAGGAGTTTACGGCGCGGGCGCCCGCGCCGGTATTGCAGCCGAATTCGCAGTTGAGAACGTCGTAAACGGCGGGCAGGTGAGTCCTGTTGGTTTTCAGATAGTGGTCAAGATCGTCGTACACCTTGTTCGCGCCTTCGGAAGTGGTAACGGTAAGGTCGGGGTCGTACTCGTGCAGACATTCCTTAAGACCGCCCGGCATGGGATAGAACGCGCCGTCGTAGCCGCGCGCCGCGGAGAACTCGAACGGGCTGTGACCGTGAGTGAGCGCTATGCTGTTGTCCTTCAGATATTTCGAGATGCTCTTGAAGGTTATGTTGAAATTGATAACGTCCGTATTGCGGAACTCGTCGGACTTCGCTATACAGGGCGTAACGCCTACAAGTATGTCCTTGTTCTTAAGATACTTTCTCACGTAAATACCAGCGCAGAGCAGGGGAGAGTGGACAGGGGAGAGAACCTTCAGAAGCTCCGGCTTATGCATCTCCGCGTAATTCACGATAGCCGCGCAGGGCTGGGATACTATCTTGGTGCCCGGGTGCTGCTTGAGGTATTCTATGTGCATATATGTACATATATCGGCGCCGAAGGCTCCGTCGTAAACCTCTTTTACGCCCTGATCCTTGAACCATTGAAGAACGTGTCTCCAAGAGCCGTCCATCGAGGATTTGATAGCGGGGGCAACGATAAGAGACACTCTCTGAGTTTTGATAAGCGAAAGCACCTGCTCTAGATCGTCGTCGTAATATCTCGCTTCGTGATTGCACGCTTTTATGCACTCTCCGCACTGTATGCATTCGTCGTTGTTTATTGTGACCGTTTTTCCGTTAAAGGTATTCGCGCTCGGAATAGGACAAGCGCGTATACAAGTGTTGCAGCCTATGCATTTGTCTTCTCTTACATGAACCATTTTCAGTTCCTCCGTCAATGTGGAAAATTAACATACCGATACAGCAAAAAGCCGTGTTTGGAGGCATGACACCCCCACATAAATATCAATTATATATATTATACTTTTTTTAGAGTGTCAAATCAATTCACTTTTTTGACGAAAAATCGGACGATTATTGTGCAAAACGCACAAAACAAAACGTTATTTTTTTCTGGGCTTTACGTCGGAAAGGGGATTGTTTTTCATCGCGTTTTCCATTTGAGCGTTCGATACGTGCGTATATATCTGCGTGGTATTCAGATTTTCGTGACCGAGAACGTCCTTTAAGACCCGCACGTCGACTCCGTTCTGATACATAAGCGTCGCAGCGGTATGCCGGAGCTTGTGCACGGAAAGCCCCATATTGTCCAGCCCGCAGCTTTTCAGACACTCCTCGACGATCTGCTGTACGCGCCTGTTTGATATTCGTGTGCGGCGGCGGCTGATAAACAGTGCGTCTGTCTGTGCGGACATATCGCGGTATCCGGCAGCTCTGCGAACGTCCGGATCGCTCTCCTCGGGCGCTATATAGTCGAGATACGCGTTTACACAAGCGTCGTTCAGATAGACCATACGCTCCTTGTTGCCCTTTCCAAGCACTTTGAGGCTGTATATCTCGTTTCCGTCTGAGCTCGTGGTTTTGCGTATATCCTTGAGATTTATCCCCACAAGCTCGCTCAAACGCATTCCGCAGTTTAAAAAGAACACCACGATACAATAATCGCGCTTCTGATCGGGAGTATCGATATGCGCCAGCATCTCCAGAGCCTGCTCGTATGTAAGGAACTTCGGCAAAGCGGGCTTTGGCGACGGCAGCTCGAGATTTGCCATGGGGCTAACCTCGAACAAATGTTTATTATTTGTGAGGAATTTGTAAAACTGGCGCAAAGCCACAGCCTTGCGGTAACGAGCTTTTTGCTCGTTGTTTTTTTCGTCCTTCATATAGATAAGAAATTGCTGAGCGGTCTGAAGGTCAACGGCGCAGATATCCTTATCCGTAATATCGGAAATATCTATCTCTGAAATGTCCTCGCTGGAAGCTTTGCCGTTTTGCAGTTTACAGAACCTGAAAAACGTCCGAAGATCGTTATAGTAATTTTTCACGGTAAGCTCCGAGCGCCCCTTGATGATCTGCTCGTAATAAATAAAATCCCGCAAAAGACGTGGCGCGTCTGTATATTTGTTGTTTTGCATAACAGTAAACCTCCAAGTTTTCCTTAAAGACATAGCTCCAAACTTACAATACCCGAATAGGGAACGTTCCTGCTTCTTGCGCTTCAATATGCGTAATTGCGTAAAATAGAAATTTTACGCAATACAAAAGACGGCAACACAATAAGTTTAACGATTAACGATATTATAACACAACAAATATAATTTGTCAATACAATAAGAAAATCATTGATATAATGACCCAATGTACCTTCAAAAAAATAAACAACAAAAAACGCTTTCTGTTTAGGAGGTAATCTGCGTGAAAATTCTTTATGAATGTTTATTTTAACTTGTATTTTCCTACAAAATGCCGTGATGACATTTTATTTTCTAAAGGGTGAACTAATTGTTTTTTTTATAAAAATGTTAAAAAACTGTTGAAATTTCCGCAAATATATGTTATTATATAATCAGCACTTCGATATATTGTGCTGTTTTGCAAAATAGTTGAAAGGAATTTATCTATGAAAAAGACCGAGGAAAAAAAGACAACGGCTAAAAGTACTGCTGCCAAGACCGCTTCCGCTAAATCGGACGCAGTAAAGCCGGCAGCGGCAAAGAAAGCTCCCGCAAAGACCGCGGCTAAGCCCGCAGCAAAAACCGTTGCTAAGTCGTCTACGTCGGCTAAAACGGCTAAGACCGCAAAGACTGCAGCCAAGACGACCGCCAAAAAGACCGGAAGAAAGCCCAAGCCCATTACCATCGACACAATATGCTCGCTTATCGCGAAAAAGGCGGGCAAGCCTAAGTTCAAGGACAGTATTGCCGTTGATATTGAAGTATGGGGATTTGAGGACGGCTCTAATCACAAGATGTATATCGAGCTCAAGGACGGGAACGTTTCCGTTATGCCTCACACCTACGACGAGAAGGACTTCAGAGTATCGCTGAGCTTTGCGAACGCCACGGACTTCGCAAACGGAAAGCTCACTCTTGAAAAGCTCCTTGAATCGAAGGATTTCTATGCGGAAGGAAATATCGTTGCGGCGTTAAAGCTCGCGTCGATTTTCTGACCTTTTTAGAATTCGGTATCAAATCGCGGCGTCCGGCGAAAACCGGGCGCCGCGTTTTTTGTATATTGTCATGCTCTTCCTTTGAATATCCGTTTAAACAGCAGACATAATATCGCCGCTCCCGTTATGAGCCAGATAAAAAGAGGCGCTTTGCTTTTATGGTATATATTCACTTCCATAACTTCCTCCGGTCATCGATTTGCTGTTTTTCCGCAGCATTGAGATCATAGATCACTTTTTGCTCAATATCATTATATCACATCAAACGACTTTTGTCAATAGCGTAACGCTGTTTTTACAAGGTTTACTGTTCTCATTCTTTGATGTATCCTTAAATTAGGGAAACACTGATTAAAACGCTTTGCAAAATTTCAATCCTTATTCTATGCGGTTTTTCCCGCAGAAGGCGGGGAAAATACAATTAGATCGGTGTTGCCTTAAAGAGATATGCGGAGGTGATCTATGAAACCGGAGTATAAAAGTCTATACGAGAAATTCGGACTGAACGTGGTGTATTACCGCAAGCGAAAGCGGCTCACCCAGCTCCAGCTCGCCGAACAGATCGACGTTGACCGAAGCCATATAAGCGCCATTGAGCTCGGGAATGTCGGCGTGTCGTTTGATGTGATATTCAAGCTGTGCGAGGTTTTGGAGGTCAAGCCAAAGGACTTGTTCGATTTTCGGGATTAGCGCAAAACATAGCAAAGTCCGCCGTTTTTGAACGGGGCAGCGGCTATAACAGACGGTGGGGAAAACTACGTTTTCCCCACTCCCCTTCCACGAGTTTTTGCGTGCTTTTAACAGGCACGGAATATTATTTCAAGCTCTTTCATAGAATTAAATGAAAATAACACCTTGGAGGTAAAAAATGAAAGAGTTTCAGCCGGAAGGCTTTTTGCTCGGAACGCCCGAAAACACCGCCTCTCTCGCTTCTTATCAGAGCCTGGCGGAATGCAGAAAAAACGGCAAAATTCTCGAGGCTCCCTGTATTGTCTGCAATAGCTCCCACGATCTTGTGGTAGACCTCGGCTGTATGCGCGGCATTATTCCGCGCGAGGAGGGCGCTGTCGGTATCGCGGAGGGCACCACCAAAGATATTGCCCTCATTTCCCGCGTAAACAAGCCCGTTTGCTTTGTTGTGACCGACTTTGAAAGAGACGGCAGCGGAATAGTACGCGCGATATTGTCGCGCAAAAAGGCGCAGCAGATGTGCGTGGAGAATTATATCCGCGCCCTCTCCCCCGGCGACGTTATCCCCGCTCGCGTCACCCATCTCGAACAGTTCGGGAGCTTTGTGGACATCGGCTGCGGTATCCCCTCGCTTATACCAATCGATCTTATATCGGTATCCAGAATATCCCATCCGTCCGACAGATTTTTCGTCGGACAGGACATCAAGGCTGTCGTAAAATCCATAGAAAACGACAGAGTATGCTTAACCCATAAGGAGCTTCTCGGCACATGGGAGCAGAACGCCGCGAAATTCTCCGCGGGCGAGACCGTAACGGGGATAGTGCGTTCCGTTGAGGATTACGGCGTATTCGTGGAGCTCGCGCCCAATCTCGCGGGGCTCGCCGAACCGCACGCCGACGTTCGCGTAAACCAACGCGCCGGCGTTTATATCAAAGCGATGATCCCCGAAAAGATGAAAATAAAGCTCATCATCGTGAACACCTCGGATATTTCCGAAAACGTCCACAACAACGAGCTTGATTATTTTATCGATTCCGCGCATATTGACAACTGGGTCTACTCTTCCCCGAGCTGCCCCAAGCACATTGAGACCTATTTCTGATCCTTTATCTTCTCCCAATACTCCCTTGCGGCGTTTTCAAGCTTGTTGTCGCCGAATTGATAGTACACCTTGTCCTTCAGCTCGTCCGGCAGATATTGCTGCTTTACATAGTGGTTGGGGTAATCATGAGGATAAAGATAATGCTGCCCGCGTATCTCCGCGTCCGCACCGTCGTAATGCTTGTTCTGCAAATGGCGCGGGAAATCGCCCGCCGCGCCGTTTTGGACGTCCGCCAGCGCCGCGTCCATAGCGAGATACGCGGAATTTGATTTCGGGGACGTTGCTAAAAGCACGACCGCGTGACCTAATGGTATACGCGCTTCCGGAAGTCCGAGCTGCATCGCGCTGTCAACGCACGCCTTTACTATCGGGATAGCCTGCGGATACGCGAGACCTATGTCCTCCGCGGCGATGACCAGCAGCCTTCTTGAAAGCGAAATGATGTCTCCCGCGTCAATAAGCCGCGCCGCGTAATGAAGCGCGGCGTTTTCGTCCGAGCCCCGTATCGACTTTTGCAGTGCCGATAGCAGGTCGTAGTGCTGATCTCCGTCGCGATCGTAACGCATATTGCTTCTCTGCGTGAGCTCCGCTGCCGTTTCGAGCTCAACCTTGCCGTCGACCGCCGAAAGCGCGCAAAGCTCCACGGTATTCAGGCACTTGCGCACGTCTCCGCCAACGCCGTGACAGATATACTTTACCGCCTCGTCGGAGATGACATATTCCGTGCCGTTCCGCTTTGACAGCTCCGCAAATCCGCGCCTCACAGCCTTTTCCATTTCCGAGGGCTCCACGGGCTTGAACTCGAACACCGTGCTCCGAGAAAGAATGGCGTTGTAGACGTAGAAATACGGATTTTCGGTCGTGGAAGCTATAAGAGTTATGCTGCCGTCCTCTATATACTCAAGCAGGCTCTGCTGCTGTTTTTTGTTGAGGTATTGTATCTCGTCCAGATAAAGCAGTATGCCGCCGGAGCCCAGAAACGTATCGAGCTCCGCGACTATGCTTTTTATGTCGGCAGTGGAGGCGTTCGTGCCGTTGAGCTTATGCAAACGCATATTGGCGCTTTCGGCGATTATCCTCGCCACCGTGGTCTTCCCTATTCCCGAAGGTCCGTAGAAGATCATATTCGGTATCTTCCCAGATTCTATAACGCGCCGCAGCGGCTTGTTCACACTCAGCAGGTGGGTCTGCCCCACAACGTCGTCAAGCCTGTCGGGGCGTATCGTATCAGCCAGCGGCATGTCACAGCCCCTTATGTTCGCGCAGAAGCGCCTTGATCTTCTCCTTGGGATCCATAACGGTGGAGATAGAGGTATCGTGGTTTATGGAAGCTATGAAATACGCTATATATTTGGAAACGTCCACTTCCTTATACCACGGGCGCTTTAATAGCTCGGGCGTGCGGTAGGTGAGGTTGGAGCTGAACACCGCGTCTATCATGCCCTCATCATAAGCCTTGTCGAACGCTTCGAGACCGTTTGTGAAAATGCCGTAGGTAGCGTACGCGAAGAAGCGCTTCGCCTTCCGCTTTTTAAGCTCCGTTGCTATATCCAGCATGGATTCGCCCGAAGAAATGATGTCGTCCGCCACAAACACGGTCTTTCCCTCAACTGAGGTGCCGAGATACTCGTGCGCGACTATCGGATTGCGCCCGTTCACTATCGTTGAGTAATCGCGGCGCTTATAGAACATCCCCATTTCCACCTCGAGCATGGAAGCGTAGAACATATTGCGGTTGAGCGCGCCCTCGTCCGGGCTTATCACCATAAAATGATCCTTGTCGATAACGAGATCGGGGAACGCTCCGAACATCGCCTTCAGCACCTGATAAGACGGGATAACATTATCAAAGCCCATAAGCGGGATGGCATTGCATACACGCGGATCGTGAGCGTCCACCGTGATGACGTTCTTAACGCCCATATCGCGGAGCTCCTGCAGCATAAACGCGCAGTCAAGCGATTCGCGGTAGGAGCGGCGGTGCTGACGGCCACCGTACAGCAGCGGCATTATGACGTTTATGCGGTGCGGCTTTCCGCTCGCCGCCTGAATAATACGCTTAAGATCGGCGTAGTGATCGTCGGGAGACATATAGTTCTCGCGGTCGAACAGCTTGTATGTACAGCTGTAATTTCCCACGTCGACCAGGATAAAAAGATCCTTTCCGCGAACCGTGCTCTTGATAAGCCCTTTAGCGTCTCCCGAGGAGAAGCGCGGGCACTGTGCGTCGAGCAGGTAATCGTGAACGGGTCTTCCGTATCTGTCCGCCCAGCGCGTAAGGTAACTGTTTATACGCGCGGCGAGATCCTCCGTTCCGCGCATCGCGATAAGACCTATCGGAGCTACCTCGTGATATTCCGAATAAAGTACCTGCGTATTTTTTACACTTGACATTTTGTTTTCCTTCCATTTTAGAGGTAAGAGGTAAGAAATAGGAAGTCAGACCTCGTACCCGTTTCTTTAATTTGCCTTTTCAAGCACGGCTGTCGCCGCGTAATGCTTAACGTTAAAGCTCTCGGGAGCTTTTTTTGAGAGCATTTCCGTGTGCTCTCGCTCCCAGCGGGCGATATCTTCCTCGGAGAGCGCCGCTCCCACTCCCCTGCACGACCTCATCCTTCCGTTCCAGCCTTCGCGCGTGAACGGAACCGGCAGCTTATATTCCTCGTGGAACGCGAGCCGGAATTTCTCAAAATAACATTCGGGGATATGTATCGGGTGAATTGTCTCACCTCCCCCGCTCCAACCGGGATTGTATTTCAGGACAAGCTCCTCGCTTGCCGCGGCTATCTCGTCCTCAAACGGCAGCCACGCCATTACGAGCACGGCAAACCTTCCGCCGGGCTTCAGCACACGCGCAAGCTCTCCGCAAATACGCTCGTGATCGAAATACCAAAAGCATTGGCACGCCGTTATCACGTCGAACGAGCCGTCCGCAAAACCGATCTCTTCGGCGGGCTTTGCGTAATAATCTATGTCCAAACCCTCCGAAAGAAGTTTCGCCTGCTCTATCTGATTTTCGGAGATGTCAACGCCCGTCCATTTCGCGCCGTATTTCTGCATATTGCGCGGAAGAACGCCGGTGCCCGTGCCGATATCCAGCACGCTCTGCCCGTTTACGCACAGCCCTTGCTTTACTATTCTATTATAGAACTCCTCGGGGTAAATATCGCGGAATTTAGCGTAATCCGCCGAGGTTCTGCCCCAGTCAAAGGCTTTGCCGCCGTCAATCTGCGCGTTGACCATTCTCTTCCTCCCTCAAAATATCCCGAACCTCCATAAGGCAAAAGCCAAGGAAGTTCGTACCGTTCCAAAGGGTGGGGTTTTCGCATTTGGGGTCGTCCTCGCCCATTCCAATGCCCCATATCTTGTCATAGGGGCTTGCCTCGACAAGAACGCGCGTATTCGTGTTGAGCAAAAACGCTTTCAGATCCTCGTTTTGCGAGAACTTTGCAACGTTTCCCTTTATCACGATGTCACAGCAATTTTTGTCCCAAACCTCTTGAACAAAGCCCGAAATTTTCCGACCGAGAGCCTTGAACTGCTTGGGGTGCTTTGCTGCCATTATTTCGGTGCGAACCGCCTTATCACCGAACAGCACGGCTTTCTGCGCCATCATATACTGCTCGGCGGTGTGGTACTCCACTCCGTCAACGGTGAATTTACAATCCCACCATTGGCTGAAACAGGTTTTGGTTATCGTATTGTCCGTGGTTTTGCCGTGTCCCCCAAAGAAGATGAATTTTAAACGTTCGCCGCGTTTGAATTTATCCTCTATAAGCTCTCTTGTATATTTCATTGTGTATTCTCCGATTATTTATACAGCGGATATTTCTCGGTAAGCGCGGTCACCATCCCGCGAACCTTATCCTTGCTGCCCTCGTGATCCTTGGCTGTAAGATAAATGCACTCGCCTATGATCTTCATATCGTCCTCTTTAAGACCGCGGGTCGTTACCGCGGGAGTACCGATGCGCACGCCGCTCGTGAACGCGGGCTTCTGCGGGTCGTTGGGGATAGCGTTCTTGTTTACGGTGATGTATACGTCGTCGAGATCGTTCTGCAGATCCTTGCCCGTGATGTTGAACGGACGGAGATCAACGAGCATAAGATGATTGTCCGTGCCGCCGGAGACAAGATCGAAGCCCTTTTCAAGCAGAGTATCCGCGAGAGTTTTCGCGTTCTTAACTACCTGTTCGCCGTATACCTTGAACTCGGGCTTGAGCGCCTCGCCGAAGCACACAGCCTTAGCAGCGATGACGTGCATGAGCGGACCGCCCTGAGTTCCCGGGAAAACGGCGGAGTTTATCTTCTTTGCGATGTACTCGTTATTTGTGAGGATAAGACCGCCGCGCGGACCTCTGAGGGTCTTGTGAGTGGTCGTTGTGACGACGTCGGCATACGGTACCGGGCTTTGATGCTGACCCGCAGCCACCAGACCCGCGATATGCGCCATATCCACCATAAGATACGCCCCGACCGCTCTTGCAATAGAGGAGAGCTTTACAAAATCTATCGCTCTGGGATACGCGGACGCGCCGGCTACTATCAGCTTGGGCTTGCACTTGTTAGCCTGCTTGTACAGCTCCTCGTAATCGATAAAGCCGTCGTCGTTTGTGCCGTACGCAACAAAGTTATATAGCTTACCGGAGAGATTTACGGGCGAGCCGTGCGTAAGATGTCCGCCGTGTGCAAGGCTCATGCCCATTACGGTATCGCCGGGCTGGAGCAGAGCCACATAAACGGCGGTGTTCGCCTGAGCGCCGGAATGTGTCTGAACGTTCGCGAACTCCGCGCCGAACAGCTTTTTAGCGCGCTCTATCGCGATATTCTCCACAATATCAACGTCCTCGCAGCCGCCGTAGTAACGCTTTCCGGGGTAGCCCTCCGCGTACTTGTTCGTGAGAACGCTCCCCATTGCAGCCATGACCGCGGGAGATACGATATTCTCGCTCGCGATGAGCTCCAGATTGCGCTGCTGACGCGCGAGCTCCAGACCCATAGCGTCGGCTACCTCTTTATCGCAGACGCCGACATAACCGATAGTATCCACCAGATCGTTATACATATAAAAAATCTCCTTTCAAGATATAGTACTTCTATAATATAGTATACCGCAAAATGAGCCTTTTTTCAAGCGTTTTTTGAAATTTGCCGTTTTCCCCATTAACTTTTCGGAAAATGGCAAAATTTTGTTGAAAATCACAAAAAATTCTGTTTTATATAATATACCCTGACATTTACTCCCAATTCCCCGCACTTATCGATGACGAATTTTGTCCCGCGCGAGCTTCCGTCCCAGAACGCCAGAACGATGTCGGCGCTTCGAACGATAGCGATATTGCGCTTCAGCGGAGCTCCCCTGCCGTAGCGCTCATATTCGGGCAGGAACTCCGTGAGCTTTATGTTGTGGGAGAGCGCGTATTCTCTCGCGCAGGTGTCTATTCCCTTTGCGCCGCCGGAAATTATTTCGGTGGTGTTTTCGGGGATATATTCCTCTAAGTTGTTTACTGCCAATCCTCTTGAACCTATTACCGCTACTTTCATAATTTGTCCTCCTTAAATTTTGTAAACATATTATATAGCTATTAACAACATTATACCACAAATTCTGTATAAAATAAATATACAATATATCCAAAAGGAGAATATATATGGCAATAAAAAGTGTATCTATTCGTATTGAGGAAGAAATGCTCCACAAAATAGCATATGTTGCCGATTACGAGGGACGCTCGATAAACAGCCATATTCTTACACTAGTGCGCAACAGCATTAAGGAGTTTGAGGAGCAAAACGGAAAGATACCGCTGGGAAAGCCGATTGCTCCAGAAGATAATGTAAAACCTAATAAAAAAACATAGATTAAACTATGAAGATAAATTGTTAAGGTATACATTTGAATATAAAATGCGGCATTCCAAATGGACTGCCGCGCAGACTTTAGAATAAATCCATATCGTTTTTCCGCCGCCTTCGGCGGAGAATCACTACTTCGTTCTCAAACGTGATGTGGGGAAAACTACGTTTTCCCCACACCCCTTTCCTCGCCTGCGGCGAGCCGCTTCGCGGCTGGTTGCGTGCTTTGCACGCAACCTTTTTGCTTCGCAAAAAGATTTTGAGGGCTTTGCCCTCAAACTCCCACCAAGGGCTCTGCCCTTGGAACCCGCTGGGGAGAGCGTCCTCTCCCCAGACCCCTGCCGCGCTTCGCGCGGCTTTTTGGCTGGGCTTATAACATACTTGCGGCAGTCCAAAGGACTGCCGCGTTTTATGTTCATATTTTATAAACTATCACATCGCCCATTCCAGAGCAGGAAACAAGCGTCATACCGTCGCTCATGATGTCGCCGGTTCTGTAACCCGCTCCAAGAGCTGCGTTGACCGCGTTTTCGACCGCGTCCGCCTCCTTCTCCATCTTGAACGAATAGCGAAGCATCATAGCCGCCGACAGGATAGTCGCTATCGGGTTCGCCTTGTTCTGACCCGCTATGTCGGGAGCTGAACCGCCCGACGGCTCATACAAACCGAAGCTTGTTTCGTTCATGCTCGCGCTCGCCAGCATACCGATAGATCCCGTTATCATAGATGCCTCATCGGACAGTATGTCGCCGAACATATTCTCCGTTACCATAACGTCGAACTGCGCCGGGTCTCTGACGAGCTGCATCGCAGTGTTGTCCACGAGCATATGCTCAAGAGTTACCTCGGGATAGTCCTTCGCGACTTCTTCCACCACTTTTCTCCATAATCTGGAAGAATCGAGAACGTTTGCCTTATCTACGCTTGTTACCTTCCTGCGGCGCTGCATAGCCACATCAAAAGCTTTCTTTGCTATACGGCGTATCTCGGGCTCGGTGTATTCGAGAGTATCCACCGCAGTCATAACGCCGTCCTTTTCCTCGGTGTAGCGCTTGCCGAAGTACAGTCCGCCGGTGAGTTCGCGCATGATGAGCATATCAAAGCCCTTGGAGCTTATCTCTTCTTTCAGCGGACACGCACCGCTCAATTGTTTGAACAGCACGCACGGGCGCAGATTAGCGAACAGCCCGAGCGCTTTACGAAGTCCCAGCAGACCCGCCTCGGGGCGCTTATCCGCCGGGAGCTTGTACCACGGAGAAGTCGTGGTGTTGCCGCCTATCGATCCCATAAGCACCGCGTCCGCCGCCTTGCAGCGCTCAATAGTCTCCTCGGTGAGAGGAACGCCGTTTGCGTCTATCGAGCAGCCGCCCATAAGAAGCTGCTCGTAATTGAACTTGTGACCGAATTTTTCAGCCACCTTATCAAGGACCTTCATTGCCTCGGTAACTATCTCGGGACCTATGCCGTCGCCTTTTATCACTGCGATATTCTTTTCCATTGTCGTATTCCCTTTCTTTAACGCTCCCCCAGGAACTCCGGAGGAACCGATTTTGTAAGCCAAACTCCGTTTTCGGAGAGATAAAACTTATACCCCGCCCTGAACATCTTTCCCGAATGAACGAAGAAGATATGCGGCTTGCCGTGCCGCGCTCCGACCTTTTCGGCGGTCTCCTTGTCCTTTGACAGGTGAACGTACAGCCGGCTTTTCGGCTTCAAGCCTTCTTTGCGGATTGCCGCAGCGTACTTCTCCCCCGTTCCGTGGAAAAGCTGTTCGGGCGGCTCTGCTTCTTTGAGTTCAACATCCACGTTTATCGAGTGCCCCTGATTGGCGCGGATAAGCGTTTTGTCGTCATTGAAGCTGTACCGCTGCTTGTTGTCCGTGCGGACTATTTCCTCAAGCGTTTCCATATCGATACCGTAACCGTCGGTCTTGTTTATCCCGTCAATGAGCTCCTCAACACTTGCCCAACCATGTTGGTCGAGCGAAATGCCGATAGTTTCTGGCTTATGACGAAGTATCAGGCTTATGAAAATGCTTGTTTTCTTTAAATCTTTCATAGTATCAGAAATCTATCGTGTAAGTAACATACCCGTCCGAACCGCCGATATCCCGCAATTCAAACCCGAACCGCTCATAGAACCGCCGCGCCCCCGCGTTATTCTCGGCGGTCTCTAGGACCGCGTTCATGTAACCCTTGCCGCGCATAGTCCTAAGAGCGTGCATAAGCAGCTTTTTACCGCAGCCCCTGTCCTGCCATTCCGGGAGAACGTACAGGTCTTTAATATACGCGTAGCCGGCAAACGGCTTGGCGCTGCGCTCACGCACGGCGCAGTACGCCACGGGAACGCGGTCTATAAGCTGCACGAAAACGCTCTGCCTATCATCCAGAAACTCGGTGAGATATTGCAGCTCCGCGCCGAACGCCGCGCTGTTCGGGTCGTCGCCGAGCCCTCTCGCGAGCTGCTTTATCCGCGCGAGCTTTGGGATATCCGGATAAATGGCGGGTCTTACATCCAATCTCATTTTTTCAGAGAATTAAGTAGACCGCCCTTGTTTATGATCTCCTTGATGAAATCCGGAAACGGCTGCGCCTTGTAGGTCTTGTTCTTTGTAATGTTCGTGATAACGCCCGTATCAAAGTCTATCTCGACCTCATTTCCCGCGTCGATATCCTTTGCCGCCTCGTCGCACTCGAGTATCGGCAGACCGATATTTATCGCGTTTCTGTAAAATATCCTCGCGAAGGTGGAAGCGATAACGCAGCCTATGCCGCTCGCCTTTATGGCGATGGGCGCGTGCTCGCGCGAGCTGCCGCAGCCGAAGTTCATGTTGGCTACCATGATGTCGCCTTCCATGACGTTCCTCACAAAGTCCTTGTCGATGTCCTCCATGCAGTGAGAAGCGAGCTCCTTGTGATCGGAGGTGTTGAGATAACGCGCGGGGATTATTACGTCCGTATCAACGTTATCGCCGTATTTATGTACTGTTCCGTGTGCTTTCATATTCACTTAGCCCTCCTTTACGTTAGAAATGTATCCGGTGAGTGCGCTTGCCGCCGCGACAGCCGGGCTCGCGAGATATACCTCGGAGGTAGTGTCGCCCATTCTGCCGACAAAGTTGCGGTTTGTCGTTGAGACTGCCCTCTCGTGCGGCGCGAGTATGCCCATGTGCCCGCCCAGACAAGGACCGCAGGTAGGCGCGGATACAACCATGCCCGCTTCCACGAATATCTCCAGAAGTCCGTTTCTGAGCGCGTCCAGATATATCTGCTGCGTAGCGGGAATAACGATAGCGCGCACGCCCTTTGCTACCTTCCTGCCTTTAACAACAGCCGCCGCCGTTTCAAGGTCGCTGTAACGTCCGTTCGTGCAGGATCCGATAACTACCTGATCTATCTTGATGTTGAGCGCTTCAGCCTCGTCGATAGTCTTGGTGTTCTCCGGCAGATGCGGGAAGGACACCGTGGGCTTTATCTCAGACAGATCGATGTTGATAACGCGGTTGTAATGAGCGTCCGCGTCCGCCTTGAACGTCTCGAATTTGCGATCAGTTCTGCCCTTGACATAACTCTCGGTGATCTCGTCCACCTCGAAGATGCCGTTTTTCGCGCCGGCTTCTATCGCCATATTCGCCATACATAGCCTGTCGTCCATAGTAAGGTTCTTCAGACCCTCTCCGGTAAACTCCATAGACTGATACAAAGCGCCGTCAACGCCTATCATTCCGATGATGTGGAGTATGACGTCCTTGCCGCTAACCCACTTATTGAGCTTGCCTGTAAGATCGAACTTGATAGCCCCCGGAACCTTGAACCAAGCCTCTCCGGTAGCCATTCCTGCCGCCATATCCGTAGAACCCACGCCCGTAGAGAACGCTCCGAGAGCGCCGTATGTACAGGTGTGCGAATCCGCGCCGATAACGCAGTCTCCCGGGATAACAAGTCCTTTTTCGGGGAGCAGCGCGTGCTCTATGCCAACGTTTCCGACGTCGTAGAAGTTCGCGATGTCGTATTTTTCGGCGAACCCTCTGCACTGCTGACATTGGATAGCCGCCTTGATGTCCTTGTTCGGCGTGAAGTGATCCATTACAAGCGAGATCTTGTTCTTGTCGAATACGTCCGTAAAGCCGTTTTTGTTGAACTCGTTGATAGCCACGGGGCTTGTGATATCGTTTCCGAGCACCATATCGAGCTTTGCTCTGATAAGCTGCCCCTCGGTAACGCTCTCCAGTCCCGCGTGCTTGGCGAGAATTTTTTGCGTCATTGTCATTCCCATTTTATTTATACCTCCGTACAGAAATAGAACGATATATCTTGTGTTCTCCCGCCTTTAACGGGAAAACCCGTTTGAACCGTACTTATTTATTATACCACATTTTGTTCGCGGTGTAAAGTCCTTTTAAGGATTTTTTTATAATAACGCTCCCCCGCCGTCCGAAAGCAGAGGAGCAAACCGAGCGCTTATTGCGTAAAAGTTATCTTTTGCGCAATTAGTTTAAGATTTTCCAACTATTTCTATAATTCTCTCAATACTCTCGCATACATCACGACAATTTCTACGCACCGCCTTTTTCGTCACCGCGCCCACCGAGAGCCCCCTCCCGTCAAGCTCAATATACAGTGTGCTTCCGCAAACAAAGACATATGTCTTGTCGGACACCTCTCCCATGTTAAATGGGGTATGTCCGTTAGTGAACCTCGCTGCGGCGAATATCATATCGGTTATTGATGTGGTGTCAAATCCCCCATCACCGCCATTTGTATTCAGATCAATAACTGTGGCTTCGCAGACTGTTATCTCCGCGCTCGCAGACTTCACAAACAACGCATAGTCCGACGACTCGAACAGCGCATTATCAAAGCTCCTGTAACGCCCTTCTGGAGAGCTTTTCTCATACTCCGCTCTGTCAAGACCGTTGCCGCACGAGGTGACCTCCTCGTCAAAGCACCCGTCCAGCACGTTCACCAACAGCGAATGAAAAACCGCGTCCGACATATCTCTCGCGCCGATCTTGGAAACTATCCGCCAATACGGCACTGCAAAAAAGACCCAAAACACTGTAAGAAGGGTCATCCTCAAATCGTTCAGCCTTTCGCCCGAAATCGTCATCATACCAACGACAAATACGAACGCGCCGATATAAGCCGCCCATTTCACGACAGTCGAAACGCGCCTTTGCCGCGTGTACCGCGCAAACACCAAGGTGTTGTAAACACGCTCGAAAACCTCGTTGAAATTGCTCCTGTACATTGCCACCTCGATTCTTACAGAAAACGAACGATTATTTCAATACCTGTTTCACCAAAAACCTTTTGTATCACCTCTCGAACGTCCTCCCACCGTAGCTTATCCAATCCGCAGCCGATTTTGGGCATTGCGATATTCGGCAAATCTAATTCAAAAATCTGTTCGCGGAAGTCCTCCAACGACTGCCGCAGCGTTTCGAGCGTAGGCTTGTGGAAATACCGCTGTTTAGTCACCAAATTGCCCACCGTAACGCCGTTTGTTTCGGTCATCAAGCAGTATCCCCTGCCCTGCCATTGCTTTGGATAACGCTCTTGGAGCTGTTTCTTGACGCCCATTCCGGCAAACGCTTTCGCTATCCCCGCGCCGAGAGCAAAATCCGAGCTTATGCAGTGGCACAGCGCATAATTTGAGAGTATCTCCCCGGCAAACAGATCGCCCTTTTCTTCGCGGAACATCATAACGCTTCAAAGCTCCTTAGAATATTCAAACCCGTTTCGCCGCTTTTTTCGGGGTGGAACTGCGCTCCGTAAACGTTTTTGTTCTGCACCAGCGCGGGGACTTTCATTCCGTAATCGCAGTACGCCGCGACGTTCTCGGAGGGACATTCCGCCGCGTAGGAATGGACGAAATAGACGTACTCGCCGTTTTTCACGTTGTCGAACAGCTTGCAAGGCTCGTTGAACTCCAGCGAGTTCCACCCGATGTGCGGAACTGGCAGGTCTTTTGGAGTCATCAGCTTGACGCCGCCCTTTATCAGACCCAGACCGTCCGTCTCCCCGAACTCATAGCCCTTTTCAAACAGCATCTGCATTCCGAGGCAGATACCGAGCAGCGGCTTTTTTTGAGCCTCCTCTTTGATAACGCCGACAAGCCCGCTTTCCGAAAGCATACGCATAGCGTCCGGGAACGCGCCGACGCCGGGGAGTATCAGCTTGTCCGCCGCTCGCAGGTCGTCCGCAGAGGCGGTTACTTTGTTTTCAAAGCCGAGAAAGTCCAGCGCGTTTTTCACGCTGAACAGATTTCCCGCGCCGTAATCTATAATCGCAATCATTCGTCTAATGCTCCTTATAATAGTTAAAGCAGAACATTTTTCTGTACTTGTCAAGTGTTTCGTTGATCTTTTTTGCGCATTCCCGGAGTCTGTAATATTCTCTTTTCGGAAACTCGCCCCAGTTATTGGTATACATCTTCAGTCCGTTGCCGTTCTCATAAAGACTGAATTCGGTCAGCACATTGTCCAGCAAATACTGCGGCTCGAAGGTGTTCCGATAGAACAGTTCATCGACCTCGGGAATCAGCTTTTCGCCCCTATGTTCATGGAGGTCTACCGAGTCGCTCTTTGAACCGAAAATTTCAACTAATACTTTGCCCTCCGTCAGCTCCATATGCAGAATATACGCACCCGGCTCGTCCTGCCAACACTGCCATTCTTCTTTTGTCTTACCCTCAAAAAGATCCGCAAGCGCGACAAGAAAATTCGTGGGGGCTTCGCATCCCAGATAATCCGAGTTAGTCAGCCAGCCTTGCTTTTCGTCGTGCGGCGTAAAGCAAACATGAAACCACCCATAGCAAATTCCGTGTATCTCAAACGTGTTCATCGAATATCTCCCTCCAATGCAGCTTGATATGCTCCATAATATGCCCGATGTTTCCCTCTCCGGCGTACTGCGTCATATCAAAAAAGTTGCTGTCGGCGCTTATCCACAAAAGCGGATTTTTTTCCTCTCGGAGCGTCACCTCGCGCTTCAAGCCGCCCGCGTACACCTCGATGTACTCATCGCAAAGCGGATAGGTAAAATCCATAAGATGAACGATACGTATATCCTCTTTCGTGATGCCCGTTTCTTCAAAAAGCTCGCGGTATGCCGCCGCGTAGCCGTCCTCGCCGCTTTCGATCTTCCCGCCGACCATATTCAACAAGCCCTTGTACGGGTCTTTGACGCGCTTGCACATCAGCATTGTTTTTCTGTCAGGCGAGAACACCGCGACTACATTGTATCCTTGCATTATAACGTGCCCTTTGTGGAGATCGCCGCGCCGCTCTCGTTCAGACGCGTTGCCGTTTTAAGAGCATAGGCGAGCGCTTTGAACAGCGCCTCTATCTTGTGGTGGTCGTTCGAGCCGTACTCCACGCGCAAATGCAGCGTTATTCCCGCGTTGAATGCGAACGCTCTCATAAACTCCTCGGTAAGGCAGGTGTCGAACTCCCCTACCCTCTCATTATCGAACTCCGCGTTGAATACCAGAAAAGGTCTCGCGCTGATATCGAGCGAGCAGAAGCCCAGAGCCTCGTCCATGGGAATGAACGCCGAACCGTAGCGCATAATCCCCGATTTGTCCCCGAGAGCTTTCGCGAACGCCTGTCCGAGCGTTATCCCGACGTCCTCCGCGGTGTGGTGACCGTCAACGTACAAATCGCCCTTACACAAAACGTTCAGCCCGAACCCGCCGTGAACTCCCAAGGCGGTGAGCATATGGTCGAGAAAGCCTATTCCCGTTTCCGTCTTTACCTCGCCGCCGTCAAGATCGAGCTTGACGGCGATATCGGTTTCTTTGGTTTTTCTGCTGATTTCCGCTGTTCTTGCCATAATCTTCTCCTTATATCCACGCAAAAACTATCAACTGCCTATATCCACCACTCGGGAGTAAGCTCCCCAAGCGTAACGATTTTTCCCTGCTCGTAATCGAGCATTATCTCAACATTTTTATAGCTGTCGGGCATAAGCTGCACCATAAGCTCACGGCACGCGCCGCACGGCGCACCGACGCTTCCGTCGGGCATAATAGCCAGCACTCGGCATATCTCGTTTTCGCCGTTCGTCAGCATATTGAAGATCGCGTTTCGCTCCGCACATATGCCAAGCGTACTGCAAGTGTCAACGCACACGCCCGTGTATATCTTACCCGATTTGGACTGCACCGCAGCCGATACCCCGCCCGCTTCGACATAATCCGAGACCTTGCGCGGGTTTTGCACAGACTTTGCCGCCTCAAACATTTCTATCCATACCTTATCCATTGCCGTTCCTTTTCAAATACAGATCATATTCGTAACCGTCGCCCTGATATTCTTCATACTTCCGCGCGATGATCTCGGTAAATCCAACGCCGCGGTAAATATGCTTTGCGCGGTCGTTGTCATCCTCAACACCTATCGTAAACTCGGAATATCCGCGCTTTGAAAGCGTAGTAAGCACGTTTTGCAGCAGCATTTTGCCTAAACCGCGGCTTTGCAAATCGCCGCGTATTCTGAAAGCATTAAGATACGCGCGTCTATTCGGCACGGCTTCGCGGAGGTCATCGCTTTTATACTTCGCGTGAAGCTCGCCGATAAGCTCGTTATCGGAAAACAACCCGAATATTTCACATTCGCCGCTTTGTATCTTTTCGGAATTTTGCAGGATCATATCGTCCGCGTCGTTGTAATCAAACAATCCGCAAAGCAGCGGCAGCTCGCTTATTTCAAGCGTTCGTATAATGTAACTCAACTTTCTTTGCGAACCTTTATAGAATTCGCGTGCGCGGTAAGCTGCTCGCGCTCCGCTATCAGGATTATGTCGTCCGCCGCGTCAAGCAGCGCTTCCTTGGTATAGTAAATGTAGCTCGAGCGCTTGATAAAGCTGTCCACTCCCAAAGGCGAGTAGAACCGCGCCGTTCCCGATGTCGGGAGAACGTGGTTGGGACCCGCGTAGTAGTCGCCGAGCGGCTCCGGAGAATACTGTCCGAGAAACAGCGAGCCCACATTGTCGAGCTTGCCGATGTACTCCAGCGGGTCTTTCGCGACTACCTCGCAGTGCTCGGGAGCTATAGTGTTCGCGATCTCAACGGCGTAGTCCATGGTATCGCAGACGATGATGCCGCCGTAATTGTCAAGCGAAGCATCAATGATTTCATTGCGCGAGAGCATAGCTTTCTGCCGTTCGAGCTCGGCTTGAGTTTTCTCGGCAACTTCCATGCTCGTCGTTATCATTATCGCGGAAGCCAGCTTGTCGTGCTCCGCCTGCGACATCAAGTCCGCCGCGAGATACTTCGGGTTAGCGGTCTCGTCAGAGATAACAAGTATCTCGCTCGGTCCCGCCACCATATCGATATCGACAGTGCCGTAAACAAGCTTCTTCGCCGTTGCCACGAAAATATTGCCCGGTCCGACTATCTTGGAAACGCGCGGTATCTCCTCCGTGCCGTAAGCCAGCGCCGCTATCGCCTGAGCTCCGCCAGCGAGATAAATGCTGTCCACTCCGCAAAGAGCGGCGGCAACAAGAATATCCTTATTCGCCGTGCCGTCTTTAAGCGGCGGCGTTACCATAACGACCTCTTTGACTCCGGCGATCTTAGCGGGAATTGCGTTCATCAGCACAGACGACGGATAAGCCGCCGTGCCGCCCGGAACGTACAGCCCCACTTTATCGAGACCGCGCACGCGCTGCCCAAGAATAACGCCGTTTTCCTCCGTGACCGCAAAGCCCTCGCGCTTCTGGCGCGTATGGAACGCGGTGATGTTCTCAACGGCGTTAAGCATAGCGTTCACAAAATCAGGTGATTTTTCATTAGCTTCCGTGAGCGCGTCCTGTATCGCCTCTTCGGGAACTCGGTAATACTGCGCGTTCGGGCAGTCGAACTTCGCGGTATACTCCTTCACCGCCTTGTCGCCGTTAGCCTTAACGTCCTCCAAGATAGCCTTGACGGTCTTTTCCACCTCGGTGTTCACCTCTCCGGCGCGCTTTTCCACTTCGGCGAGGAACTTTTTCTCGTCCCCGTCCGCTTTGATTATCTTTATCATTTCAAACTCTCCTTGATAAGCTCAACTATTTCCAGTATCCGCTCCTGCTTCAGCTTTACGCTCACCGTGTTGACGATGAGCCGCGCCGAGATCGGCGCTACATGATCGTAGACCTCCAAGCCGTTTTCACGCAGAGTGGTACCAGTTTCAACTATATCGACGATGCCGTCCGCAAGTCCCACGAGCGGCGCGAGCTCCACC
Source organism: uncultured Ruminococcus sp. (assembly GCA_964454205.1). Taxonomy (GTDB): domain Bacteria; phylum Bacillota; class Clostridia; order Oscillospirales; family Ruminococcaceae; genus CAG-115. The sequence continues at coordinate 18,500 of CAYVSV010000007.1, read as the reverse complement.
GAGCCCTCTATCTTCACTATATCCACGTCTATACCGCGTTCCTCGAAGAAACGGCGCGTCACCTCGGGATATTTCGTCGCGACGGTCTTTACTCCGTAGCCCTCGTAAAACTTGGCGCCCTTTTTAACGGCGAGCGCGAATTCGCACTTCCCGAAGCCGAGATCGGCTATCTCAAAAAACTTGCCGCCGTGCTCCATTATCGTGTCCTTGCCGACCACGCCGAGATCGCACACGCCGTGCTCCACATAAGTGATAACGTCCGCCGCCTTCGCGAGAACCACCTCTATGTCCTCGTTCGGGATATTGAGTATCAGCCGCCTTCCCTTGTTGCGCAGCTCCGAGACGTCGTAGCCTATTTTCTCAAGAAGCTCTACAGCCTTGTTTTCTATGCGCCCCTTTGTGAGCGCTATCCTTACTTTTCTGTTTTCCACGCTCACACCTCCCGGGACGTAACTTTTCCGTCCTTATCCACAATATCCACGCGGCGAATGCTATGCGACTTTGCGTATTTCTCCGCGCATTTCGGACATTCTCCGGGGAAATTGTACGCGGTCTTGCCCTCGGAGATGAGCCTGCCACAGTGCTTCAAAGCCGCGGTCTCCGCGCCGTTTTCACCGAAAACCAGCACGTCCGGAGCTTTCTTGAAACGTTCTCTGTCTTTTTTGAGCAGCACCTTTGCCGCAGCCTCAACGTTCACCGCGAACCCGACCGCCGCGGCTTCCCGCCCGAAATCCCCGAGCAAAGCGTCGTACCGCCCGCCCGACAGAACGGGCTGTCCGTAGCCTTCTATATACCCGCGGAAGATCAGCCCCGTGTAGTAATCCTTTTTGTGAACCAGCCCCAAGTCAACGCGTATCTTTTCCTCCGGTATCAGCCCGCGCAAGTCGCCGAAAAGCTTCTCGAGCCGAGCGAGCTTTGCTTCCAGGGCTTCTCCGCGCAGATATTCCCGCGCCTTTGCGAAGACCTCCGCGCCGCCGAACAACCTCGGCAGAGCCTTGAAAGCCGCTTCCTCGGGATGAGCGGGGTTTTCAAATATCCTGTCGAGCCGCGCCATCTCCTTGGTCTCGACGGCGCGGTGGATATTTTCCGCCGTCTTTTCATCGCACTCATAGCTCGCCATAAGCTCGCGGAATATCCCGCTGTCGCCTATCTCAAGACGATAGTCGTCGTCGCACGCCGAAAGCGCTTTTGCCGCGAGCGTCAGCGCTTCGTAATCCGCCGCGCCGCTGCCGCCGAGTATCTCTATGCCGCACTGCGATATTTCGTCGTCACGCCCGCTGTCCTTCGGGTTCACCATATAGATATTCTGATTGTAGAACAGCTTGAGAGGCAGCTCTTCGCCGCGAAGCCTTGTTGCGGTGAGCCGGGCTATGGGCATAGTGCTGTCGGGACGGAGCACCATAAGGCGGTTCTTGCCGTCCACCAGCTTATACATCGTTTCCTGCGGGAAGTATCTTCCCTTCCCGTTAAACACATCGTAAAACTCCAGCCCGGGCGTGATGACCTCGGAATAACCGAAGCTCTCGAATATTTTCGTTATCCTCTCCGACACCGCGCGTTTTGCCGTACATTCCTCAAACAGCAGGTCGCGCGTTCCCTCGGGAGTAAGCAGATCGTTGTTTCTCAATTTATCCGTTCCTTTCAATATAACCGCTTTAGTGTAGTAGCATATTAGCAAACTGCTATATTATAGTAGCATATCTCGCGGTGTTTGTCAAGCTCCGCGCGGCAAAATCGGCAGAACGCACGGAAATTTTCAACATACGCGCGCCGGATATCACAAATCGAACAGCGAATACTGCGCCGACTGATGAAATCCCTCAAACACGCCGAGCTCCTTGAGTTTATCGATAACGGAGCCGTTCACACCGCTTATCTGCTGTATCTCGTCCACGCTTAGGTCTTCGTCGGACTCAACAGCCTCCTTTATCTTCACAGCCGCGCTATCTCCGCAGCCCGAAACGACGTTCAGCGGAAGGCGGATATTTCCGTCCTCGATGCCGTAAGCCGTCGCTCTGGAGCTCTTCGCGCGCGGCGGCAGCAGCGTTATGCCGCGGCACATAAGCTCCAGGATGAGCTGCAAAGCGTCCACCTTTACCTCGTCCTTCGCCGTGGGCTTTGGGAGAGCCTTAAGATCGGCTATTCTTTGCTTTACCGCCGCTTTTCCTTTAAGCACGGTCTCGAGCTCGATGTTTTCCGTGTGCTTTATCAGCGTAGCCGCGTAAAACTCGGAGGGGTGATATATCTTGAACCACGCGAGCTTTACCGCCGCGGTGACATAAGCCGCCGCGTGCGCCTTCGGGAACATATACTTTATTTTAAGACAGCTGTCTATATACCATTGCGGGACGTTGTGCTCCTTAAACGCGGCGTATATCTCGTCGTTGAATTCCTTTTTCGCCTTTCCCTTTCGCGTGAACTCCATTATCTTGAACGCCATTGAAGGGTCGAGCCCCATGTGCATAAGATAAACCATAATACTGTCGCGCGTTCCGATAACGTCGGAGATCGTGCATTGTCCGCTCTTGATGAGATCCTGCGCGTTACCGAGCCATACGTCCGTGCCGTGCGACAGCCCCGATATCTGAAGAAGATCGGAGAAGCACTTTGGCTGAGCGTCTGTAAGCATCTGCATAGAAAAGCCCGTGCCGAATTCCGGGATTCCCCAGGTGCCGCATTCAACGCCGATGTCCTCTTTGGTCAGTCCCAAAGGCTCGGTGGATGTGAACAGCTTGTATACCATGGGGTCGGATGTGGGAACGTCAGCTATTTTAAGCCCCGTCATATTCTCCAGATGCTTGTAGAGCGTGGGAACATCATGCCCGAGCTCGTCGAGCTTGAGTATCGTGTCATGCAGCGCGTGGAAGTCGAAGTGGGTGGTTATCATATCTCCCTCGGTCTTGTCGGCAGGGTGCTGAACGGCGGTAAAGTCGTAGACCTCGTAATCGTTCGGCACAACTACCATGCCGCCCGGGTGCTGGGATGTAGTGCGCTTTACTCCGGTGCAGCCTATCGACAGGCGCTCCGTTTCGGCGTTGGAGTAGGTTATGCCGCGCTCTTCGCAGTATTTTTTTACGAACCCGTAGGCGGTCTTTGACTGAACGGCGGAGATAGTCCCCGCCTTGAAAACGTGATCTTTGCCGAACAATTCCTCGGTATAGCGGTGTACCTTGCCCTGTACCTCTCCCGAGAAGTTAAGGTCGATATCGGGCGCTTTGTCTCCCTTGAAGCCGAGGAAGGTCTCAAACGGGATATCGTGTCCGTCTCTTATCATATCCGTGCCGCATTCGGGGCAGTTTTTCGGAGGAAGATCGAAGCCGGAGCCCACCGAGCCGTCGGTTATGAACTCGTTGTGGCGGCATTTCGGACAGCGGTAGTGCGGAGCCAACGGATTTACCTCCGAGATGCCCGACATTATCGCGACAAACGAAGAGCCGACAGAACCTCTCGAGCCTACCAGATACCCGTTGTCCTCCGAAAATTTCACGAGCTTCTGCGCTATCATATAGAGCACCGAGAAGCCGTACTTGATAATCGCGTCGAGCTCCTTCTGAAGGCGCTTTTCGACTATCTCCGGCAGATCGTCGCCGTACCACGCGTGCGCTCTGTCCCAGCAAAGCTGCTGGAGCTCCTCTTCCGCGCCCGGCAGAGAAGGCGTATACGTCCCCTTGGGGATAGGACGCACCGTGCCGTCTATCATATCGGCAATGGCGTTTGTGTTTTTCACAACGACCTCGAAAGCCTTTTCCTCACCGAGATACGCGAATTCCGCGAGCATCTCGTCTGTCGTGCGCAGAAAGAGCGGAGCCTGGTTGTCCGCGTCCTTGTAGCCCTGTCCCGCTTGAAGTATTTTGCGGAACACGCCGTCCTCCTCGTCCTTGAAATGAACGTCGCAGGTGGCGACGCACATCTTCCCGAGCTTGTCCGCGAGCGCGACGATACGGCGGTTGAGCATACGCAGTCCCTCGTCGTCCGGCATTTTTCCCTCGCGCACAAGGAACTCGTTGTTCGCTATCGGCTGTATCTCAAGGTAATCGTAGCGTTTGGCTATCTCCTCTATCTCGCTTTCCGGCTTGTTGTTCAGTATCGCGCGGAAAAGCTCGCCCGCCTCGCAAGCCGAGCCTATTATGAGCCCCTCGCGGTGCTTTTCGAGCTCCGAGAGCGGTATACGCGGTTTTTTGCGGAAGTATTCGAGGTTTGAGAGCGACACCAGCTTGTACAGGTTTTTGAGTCCCTCCTTATTCTTTACGAGGAGTATCATGTGATACATCGGCAGGCTTTTTACGTCGTTGCCGTCCAGAAGCGTGTTGAAATCGCCGAGCTTTTCCAGCTTGCCGAGCTTGGCGGTGCTTGAAACGAGCTTTTGGAAGATACCCGCGAGTGTTTTAGCGTCGTCTATCGCGCGGTGGTGGTTGAAGTCGCCGAGCTCGTATTCCTTCGCGACAGTATCGAGCTTATGGTTCTTGAGGTTGGGAAGCGCCGCTCTGCAAAGCCCCACCGTATCGAGGCGGTTGAATTTGTACGCGATATTTTGACGCGCGCATACCGCCCGTATAAACGAGGTATCGAAATCCGCGTTATGCGCTATCAGCACGCCGTTCCCCGCGAATTTAATGAACGCCTCCACGGCTTCCTTTTCCTTCGGCGCGCCCGCCACCATCTCATCGGTTATGCCGGTGAGCTCGGTTATCTTTTCGGATATCGGTATCTCGGGGTTGACGAAGGTCTGAAACTCCTCAACGATCTCGCGGTTTTTGATGCGGACAGCGCCTATTTCGGTTATCCTGTCGGTTTCGCGGCTAAGCCCGGTGGTCTCGATATCGAACACGATAAGCTCGCCGTCTATAGGGTAGTCGGCACAGCCGGAAACGAGGGTGCTGCTGTCGTTTACAAAATACGCCTCCAAGCCGTAGATCATCTTCATTTTCTCTTCGCCGCGGTTTATGGATTCTATCGTATTCATAGCCTCGGGATACGCCTGAAGATTTCCGTGATCCGTGATAGCGACTGCCCTGTGCCCCCACGCATACGCCTGCTTTATGAGCTCCGAAGCGGGCGTTACCGCGTCCATATCGGACATATTGGTGTGCATGTGAAGCTCCACTCGCTTTTCGGGCGCGTTGTCCTTTCGCGGGTGTACCTTTATTGAAGCTATGGCTTCGGGGCGGAGGTTGAGCTCTTTGGAGAACTGATCGAACTCGAACTTTCCGCGGACTATTATCGCTTTTCCCGCGGAGAGATTGGCTTTTACGGTATCGGCATATTCTGTCTGCGTGATTATTTTAAGTATCTGCGAAGATGTCTTATCCGAGAAATACGCGGTGAAGATATATGTATTCCCGTCGCGCGACGTGCGCTCGTCGGTCTTGAAAATGCTTCCCCAGAGCGTAGCCTCGTCCTGATCCGCCCACGGCTCCGCCATGGGCTCGGGCGCTTTGAACTCGCCCTTGCCGTAAAACAGCATAGCCTTGCTGTCGAAATGCTCGTTCGTAAACGGCAGGAGAATCTCCTCCGGCTGTTCCGCGAACTGCGGGCGGCGCGTCCTCGTTCCCTTTCCCCGAAACTCGGGCTTTTGAGGACTTTGAACGGGTGCGGGCTCTTTTATTTCAACTTCGGGCTGCGCGCTGTTCAGATACTCATCCTGATCCTTCTCGTTGTCCGAAAGGAATTTTACGGTTATGGGTCTGTTGAAAAAGCCCTTTGTATACATCTCGAGCTTTTTATCCATTTTAAGCCCCTCGAGCACGCGCTTTCCGCCGGAACTCAAAGATATCTCGAACACGTTGTCGTCGTTGGAGATCTCCGCGCCGTCAAAATATCCGTTTACGCTGTGCGTTTTGCGCTTTAAGAACTCCATTATCTCGTATATGTAATCCGGCGTGAACATCTCGGGGAAGTATTTGGGATAAACCGTCACGTCAACTCCGTCGAGAGCCTCCGAGACCGCCTTTCCGGTCTTAACGAGCTCGTCCATGGGGACAAGCTCGTCAAGCCGGAGATTTATGCTTATCGCGTTATTCTGCTTATCGTTTATTATCTCGAGTATCTCTCCGTTCGCGACGGCGCCGGGGAGCGTCAGCTCGGGCAAAAGCGATAATAATGTACTCATCGTTGCTGTTCCTTTCTTAATACTAATTTACCGTCAAAATGCAGACAAAGGTTAAGCCTCGTCCCGAATAAGTTAAGCGCACACAAGTTAATACGTTGTTCGTAAATCAGTATTATGTGGACAATAGCTTATCCGCCTCTAGTTTCAATTCCTCAAGTATCCTGTCCTCGGGGACCTTGCGGAGTATCTCTCCCTTTTTGAAGATAAGACCCTCGCCGCAGCCGCCCGCTACGCCTATATCCGCCTCCCGAGCCTCTCCGGGACCGTTCACGGCGCAGCCCATCACCGCCACCTTAAGCGGCTTGTCGACGCCGCGGAACATTTCCTCGACTTTATCGGCGAGCGTAATGAGATCTATCTTCGTTCTGCCGCAGGTAGGACAGGAAATGATCTCCACTCCCCCGCACATTCCGCAGGCCTTCAGAATATCCCGCGCGACGTATACCTCGCGGACTGGGTTGGCGGTGAGCGATACTCGGATAGTTTCTCCGATGCCTTCACACAACAGAGCCCCTATACCTATCGAGGATTTTATAAGCCCCATTCTCTCCGTTCCCGCTTCCGTAACGCCGAGATGCAGCGGATAGTTCACGGTCTTAGCGAGAAGTCTGTAAGCGTCTATCGTGAGCTTTACGTTAGATGATTTTATACTGATGACGATATCGTCAAAATCGCAGTCGTTAAGAAGCTTTACATGACCCAAGGCGCTTTCCGTGAGAGCCTCCGGCGTGGGCTTTCCGTATTTTCGCAGAATATCGCGCTCCAAGGATCCGCCGTTTACTCCTATCCTTATCGGAACGCGTTTTTTTCGGCATGCGTCCGCTACGGCTCTTACGTTTTCCGCGCCGCCGATGTTGCCGGGGTTTATGCGAACCTTGTCAACGCCGGCTTCTATACACGCGAGCGCTATTTTGTGGTCGAAATGTATATCCGCGACTATCGGAACGTTCACGGCATTTTTCAGCGCGGAGATGAGCCGCGCGTCCTCAACGCGCGGAACGGCGGCGCGTATTATATCGCACCCCGCCTTTTCGAGAGCCTTCGCCTGCTCAACGCTCTTTTCGATATTCTCCGCGGGAACATTCAGCATAGACTGCACGAATATTTTCCCGCCGCCGAGCTCCAGACCGCCGACGTTTACCCTTTTGACTTCTCTCAAGGCTTAACCTCCCGTTATCAGCTTTCTTATATCGTTGAATGTTACGACCACCATAAGCAAAAGCATCAGTATCATTCCCACGGAATGTATCGTGCCCTCCACCTCGGGCTTTACGGGCTTGCGGCGGATAAGCTCCACTAGCAGGAACACGAACCTCGCGCCGTCCAGAGCAGGTATCGGCAGAAGGTTGAACACCCCGACGTTTATCGTGATAAGCGCCACGATGTACATCACCTGCTCAAACGGTATATGCTGCTGTACCGCCTCGGAGATGACCGTTCCTACGCCGATAGGTCCCGAAAGATCGTTCAAGCCGTATTTTCCTCGCATCATATCAATAAGCGTCATAATAATTATCCGAGCCGTGGAGCAGCTCTCGCGCCAGCTCTGCGCTATCACATTGCCGAACGTCTTTTCCTGCCCGAGTATGATGAAATCGAAGTACACTCCCGTAGAGCCGTCCTCGCGCTCGATTGTCATAAACTCCACATCGCGGATAACGACGGTCTCGCCGTCTCTTATTACCTTGAAATCGAAGATCAGATTTCCGTTGTCGTTGCGCCGGTCGCTCGTCTGGAGCTTGTAGCTTATATCCGAATCGGTAAAGATGGGAAGTCCGTCAATGCTGAGTATCCTGTCTCCCGACTTCAGGTATGAGCTTGAAACGCTCTGCGGCTCGAACGAGTGGATAGTGGTGGAGGGCAGTATATCCAGACTGCACATCATAATGATAACGGCTATGAAGCCGAGTATCAGGTTCATTATCGGACCCGCCAGAATGACTATCATTCTCTGCCAAACGGGTCGGGCGTTAAACGCGCGCGGGTTTTCGGCGGCTTCCTCTTCCGTCGCGCCTCCGTCATCGCCCTCAAACGCGCAAAATCCGCCGATAGGCAGCGCGCGCAGGACGTACTCCGTTTCCTTTCCCTTTTTGCGCAGGAGCGCGGGTCCCATTCCAAGCGCGAATTCCTTTACATAGATACCGCAAGCCTTCGCCGCGATAAAATGCCCGAATTCATGCAGCAGTATTATAACGCAAAAAATCAGTATCGCAATAACAACAGACATAGTTCCTCCCGTGAACTTTAATTACCGTACTTTTTTGATACAGCCTCCTCCGCGGCTTTTTGAGTATCCAGAAGCTCGTAAAGCGTGGGATTTTCGATGAATTTCACGTTTTCCAAAGCCCCGCACACCGCTTCGCCGATATCGAGGAAGCGTATCTTGTCCTCGAGAAACAGCCGTACCGCTGCCTCGTTCGCGCAGTTTACGGCACACGGAGCGTTTCCGCCCTTAATGATTGCGCGTTTTGCCGCCGCAAGACAGACAAACGTCTCCTCGTCGGGTCTCGCGAATGTAAGCTCCCCGACATCGAAAAGCGAGAGCTTTTTCGCGGGGCAAGGCAGACGTTCGGGATAAGTGAGCGCGTACTGTATCGGCACACGCATATCGGCTGTTCCCATCTGCGCGATAACAGCGCCGTCCGCGAACTCCACCGCCGAATGTATCACGCTCTGCCGCTGAACAACTATCTCTATCTCCTCCGGCAGCGCTCCGAAGAGCCACACCGCCTCGATAAGCTCCAAGCCCTTGTTCATCAGCGTGGCGCTGTCTATCGTGATCTTCGCGCCCATGCTCCAGTTCGGGTGAGCCAGCGCCTGTTCTTTTGTTACCGCGGCGAGCTCGGCGCGGGTCTTTCCGTAAAATGGTCCGCCCGAAGCGGTGAGTATAATCTTGGAAAAGCGGTTTTCCCCCGTGCCCTGCAGACACTGAAAAATCGCGGAATGCTCGCTGTCTATCGGCAAAAGTCTTACGTTAAAACGCCTTGCCGCATCCATAACAAGGCTTCCGCCCGTCACGAGGGTCTCTTTGTTAGCAAGCGCTATGTCGTTTCCAGCTTTGATCGCGGAAAGCGTGGGAACGAGTCCCGCCATTCCGACGATGGCGTTCACCACCCTGCATTGCGGCAGCGCGGCTATCTCGCACAGCCCGCTCTCCCCCGCCAGGACCTTAACGCTCGTGTCCGTCAGACGCTGCTTCAGATCAAGGTAAAACGCCTCGTCCGCTATCACCGCGTACTCCGGGGAAAACTCGCGCGCCTGCTTTTCGAGGAGCTCCGCGCCGCGGTTCGCGGACAGGGCTCTCACCCTTATATTATGCTCCTTGCAGACCTCTAATGTCTGAGTGCCGATAGAACCCGTCGAGCCCAACAATACGATATCCATGGTTACCTCTGAATTACATAATAGTCAATCTAAATGGCGGCGTGATGCGCCGCCATTGGTTATGTCGTATTTTATACGGTTTATACGGTCGGCGGAAGATAGCTCAATACCACATAAACAAACGGCGCTACGAACAGCACGCTGTCAAATCTATCCAGTATGCCGCCGTGTCCAGGCATGATATTTCCGAAATCCTTAACGTCATACTGTCTCTTGATGACAGAAGCCGACAAGTCTCCCAAAACGCCCATTACCGAAGCCACCATTCCCACGGGGATGACCACCGCGTAATTCATCTTAACGGTGCTCGGAAGCAGGAGATTGTACACAAGGCACTGCACCGTTACCGTAATTCCGACGGTCACGATACCGCCTATAAATCCCTCCACAGTCTTTTTCGGGCTTATCTCCGGGCAGAGCTTGTGCCGCCCGAGAAACGTTCCGACAAAATACGCTCCCGAATCTCCTACCCAAGCGCAGAACAGTGTGTATACGATAAGGTATACTCCTGGCAGATAATCCGCGTACATAAATCTTATGGAGATTATACAGCTCAGCGCCGTGGGGATAACGAATGTCGCCGCCCCGCACGAGGAAATATCCACAAACGTTATCTTCTTGTGTCCGAAGAGCATCGCGCACAAGAGAACCATTATAAGCGCCAGAAACACCGTGAACCTGTACGGCTTAAGAACGTCCACAGTCAGCAGCGAGGGCACGCAAAAAGCGAATAACACGCAGAACCAGGTAAGGAATTTATGCTTGTCGCATTTCACCGCGCGGATAAGCTCCCACACCCCGACAGCCGAAAAAAACGACAGCAGACCGAGGTAAACATAAAAATTATCCAAGACAAGCGCGGTTATTCCCACCGCCATTCCGACAAGCGCGGAAATTATTCTTTTCAGCATAAAGCCGCCTTTCCGAACGCGCGATCGACTGCCGTTTCTCCGATAAACAGCTAATTACTGATCCTCCGTCAAAGTGCAGACAATAATCAAACCTTGATTTGAAGAGATAATTCCCATACAAGTCAATGCGTTGATCGCGAATCAGTATAAACGATCATATCCCGCCAAATCTGCGGGAGCGTCCTGCGTATTCCTTTATAGCCTTTTCCAGGTCGTTTTTATTGAAATCCGGCCACAGCACGTCCATAAACACAAGCTCCGCGTACGCCGACTGCCAGATAAGAAAGTTTGACAGCCTTTGTTCTCCGCTCGGTCTTATAACAAGATCGAGCGGCGGGAATTCACGCGTATATAGCTGTTCGGCTATCATATCCTCGGTAACGTCCTCGGGGCGAAGCTCGCCCGCCGCGCATTTCTCCGCAAGATTTCTCGCCGCGCGCGTAAGCTCCGCTCTGCCGCCGTAGTTCAGCGCGACGCCCGCAATAAACTCCGTATACTCCTTGGATGCTTCCATTATATCGAGCAGCTCCGCGCGGATATCCTCGTCAAACGCGGACAGGTCACCCAAAAAGATAAACCTTACGTTTTCGCGGGACATTTCGCGGATGTCCTTGATATATCGGCGCAGAAGCTCCATAATGCCGTTCACTTCGTCCTCGGGACGGCTCCAGTTCTCCGTTGAGAACGCGTAAAACGTCGCCGCCTTTATGCCAAGCTCCCTGCACCAGTTTACGGTTTTCTTAAAGACCTCCGCGCCCCTGCTGTGCC
>CAYVSV010000007.1:0-7228 GCA_964454205.1 uncultured Ruminococcus sp. | reverse complement strand
AGCTCCCTGCACCAGTTTACGGTTTTCTTAAAGACCTCCGCGCCCCTGCTGTGCCCGAAATTCCGGGGCATGGCGCGTTTTTTCGCCCAGCGCCCGTTGCCGTCCATAATAAACCCGATGTGCCGCGGTAAATTTGTTTCTTCCATCAGATAGCCATAATTTCCTTATCTTTATCCGCGCCTATCTTCTCGATATTCTCGATGAACTTGTCCGTAAGCTTCTGAATATCCTTCTCCGCTTCCTTAACGTCGTCCTCGGTTATCTCGTTCGCTTTCTTTTTCGCCTTTATCTTATCCATAGCGTCGCGGCGCACGTTGCGGACAGCAACCTTGCTCTCCTCGCAGATCTTTGATACCTGCTTGCAGAGCTCCTTGCGCCTGTCCTCGGTAAGCTGCGGGAACGCTATCCTAAGAACGCGCCCGTCGTTTGTCGGATTGATGCCGAGATCGCTCGCCTGGATAGCCTTTTCGATAGGCTTCAATTGAGAAGCGTCGTAAGGCTGTACAACGAGTATTCTCGCCTCCGCCACGGAAATGCTCGCCATCTGGTTTATCGGCGTGGGCGCTCCGTAGTAATCGACGGTTATTCTGTCGAGCACGGTGGGATTGGCTCTTCCCGCGCGGATAGTTCCGAGCTCGTTTTCAAGGGCGTTTATGCACTTGCCCATTCTTTCCTTAGTATTGTCCAAAACCTCTTTCATATAGCAGCTCTCCTTAAAATATTATTTATCTTGAGCGTTAATGTGAACACGCCCTTATATCTCCTGGGGTTTGTGCTTTGTGACCAGCGTCCCGACCTGTTTTCCCATTACCGCGTCGTAGATGTTGTCGGGGCGGCTCAGGTCGAACACGATTATCGGGATATTGTTATCCGTGCTTATGGAAGCGGCAGTGCCGTCCATTACCCGAAGGCGCTTTACAAGCACCTCGTGATGAGTGATAACGTCGTACTTCACGGCGTCGGGGAACTTTTTGGGGTCTTTATCGTAGATGCCGTCGACCATAGTGGCTTTCAGGATAACGTCCGCCTTTAGCTCCGCCGCGCGCAGCGCCGCCGCGCTGTCGGTAGAGAAGAACGGATTTCCCGTGCCGCACCCGAAAATGACTATCCTGCCCTTTTCCATGTGCCGGAGCGCCTTTCCGAGAATGAACGGCTCCGCCACCTGCTGCATCGTAATTGCGGTCTGAACCCGCACCGTAGCGCCCAGCTCCTCGAGAACGTCCGCCACCGCGAGCGCGTTCATCGTTGTGGCGAGCATTCCGATGTGATCGCCTCTCGCGCGGTCGGTCGTTTTGTCGTCGCGCCCGCGCCAGAAGTTTCCGCCGCCGACAACGATCCCTATTTGCGCCCCCGCGTCCGCCGTTTTCTTGATGCTGCGGCAGATATTCTCGATGACGGGGAAATCAAGACCCATAGGCTGATCTCCCGAAAGCGCCTCGCCGCTAAGCTTAAGAAGAATGCGTTTGTACTTCGGCTGTGCCAGATCACTCATCGCTTTACCTCCCAAAAACACAAATCAATAGTCAAGCACTCTGATCCTAGCCAGTATCTCCGCACCGTCAGCCGCCTTTTCGCAAGCCGAAGCGGCGTCCTTTTCGGTCATCACGCCGGTTATGAACGCAAGCTCGCCCTCGGGCTGCTTTTTGGAGGAAAGATACTCCACGTCGCCAAAGACCGCCTTAACGACCGCCTTGGTAACGTCGGCATTCTTTGCCTTAAGTCTGATGTAGGAAGCGCAGGTGAAGCGCTCGAACGGGCGAATGAAGCTCTGTTCGCTGTCCGCCCAGGTAAGCGAGCGGCTGGTGTCGCTGTGCTTCACAGCGGAGATTATATCGGATACCACGGCGGAAGCCGTCGGGAGCTTTCCCGCGCCCTTTCCGTAGAATACCACGTCACCTGTGGCGTCTCCGCGGACAAGTATCGCGTTGAACACGTCGTTCACTCCCGCGAGCTGACTCTCGTCCTTTATCACCGCCGGGAACACGCCTATCGATATTTCATTGTTATCCTCGCGGCGCGCGCAGCCTATGAGCTTTATCTTGGAATCGCAGCTCTCCATATACTCAACGTCGCTGAGCGTTACCTTGGTAATGCCCTCGGTGTGGACATTTTCCGGGTAAACATGACGCCCGAACGCCAGAGACGCGAGAATGCATATCTTTCTGCAAGCATCTATGCCCTCCACGTCGGCTGTGGGGTCGTGTTCGGCATAGCCGAGCTCCTGCGCTATTTTCAGCGCCTCCGCGAAATCCATTCCGTCGCGGATCATCTTTGTGAGTATGAAGTTAGTTGTTCCGTTGAGAATTCCCGCTATTTCGTCTATCTCGTTCGCCTCAAGACACGCGTGGATAGGCTTGATTATCGGGATACCGCCGCCCACGCTCGCCTCGAAGAAGAAGTTTACGTTCTTTTCCTTGGCAATAGAGAGAAGCTCCGCGCCCTTTTTCGCTACCAGCTCTTTATTCGACGTAACAACGCTCTTCCCCGCCAGCAGAGAATTCTTCACGAAATCGTAGGAAGGCTTTATGCCTCCGATGACCTCGCATACTACCGTTACCTCGGGGTCGCCGAGTATCACGCTGAAATCCTTTGTAAATTTATCCGCATACGGGCTGTCGGGAAAATCCCTCAGATCGAGTATATACTTTATATCCAGCGGCTCGCCCGCCTTCTTTTCCAGGTTTTCCCTGTTCTTATAAAAAACCTCGACTGTTCCGGAGCCTACCACCCCGTAGCCCAACACGGCTATTTTCGCCATAAACCAACATTCCCTTCTTTTATATTCGTATCTTTTCTCGCTCCGCGCATTGCTTATACTAATTCACCGTCAAAGTGCAGATAATGATCAAACCTTGATTTGAAGAGATAATGCCCCATACAAGTCAATACGTTGATCGTGAATTAGTATTATGACTTTCAAAAAGCAAACACTGCCAAAACCTTATCCTATTTATTATATCACATCTCGGAAGATTTTTCAAGAGCAAATCGCAAAAAAACTTGCAATTTCTTCAATAATCTCCCCGTTTCACCCGGACTATCGGTTGTTCACCTTATCTGACTGCGTTACGGCACACTTTTTCAGCGTAACTATCAGCAGAATGATCCCAACGCCCGTGAGAATATGACCTATTCCCGCTATTCCCGATATCGCCTTGTCCGAGCCAACGGAGAGTTTATCGGGCAGCACATCGAACACACCGCGCAGGGCAAGCATGATCCCAGTCATCGGCACGCCCGTGTTGTATATCCCGCGGAACGCCTTGAACGTCTTCATTGAATACAGGTCGTAATGCCGCGCAAACAGCGCGATGATAAGATACATAAACATTCCCAGAACAAAGAAGTGCGTGTGCACCTTTCCGAGCGCCGTCTCTCCTGTGAAGCTGTTGAACCTCGTAAACTCGCGGTAAAAAACGCCTCCGCACATACCGAGTATCGCGTAAGCCAGCGCGTAATTCAAGCTCTTTTTCATAGAAAATACCCCTTTCCGAAAGATACGGCGGAGAACATACGCACTCCGCCGTTAATGTCAATTATTCGCCGCAAAGCTCCTTGTACAAGCCGATATACAGCTTCGCCGAAGCAGCCCAGCTGAAGTCCGTCTTCATGGCGCGCGTCATCAGCTTTGTCCACTCGGACTTATTGTCGTAATAGCCCTTCGCGCGTTTTATAGAATCAAGCATATCCCGCGCATTGTAGCTTCTGAACGTAAAGCCGATGCCGTCGTCGCCGGCGTCAATTATGCTGTCCTTAAGACCGCCAGTAGCGCGGACGATAGGCACTGTGCCGTATCTTGCCGCGATCATCTGCGCAAGACCGCACGGCTCACTCTTGGAAGGCATAAGGAACATATCCGCGCCCGCGTAGATCTTTTTCGCGAGAGCGGGGTTGTACCCCTTGTAGAAGCCCACCTTATCGGGATAACGCCAGTGCATTTCCTGGAAGAAGTCCTCGTACTGATGCTCGCCCGAACCTAGGATAACCACCTGCATATCGGTAGCCACAATGTCGTCGAACACATATTTTACCAGGTCGAAGCCCTTATGATCCGCAAATCTGGAGATCATCGCCAAAAGCGGTATATCGTACTGCGGCATGCCGAACTCCTCGAAAATAGCAGCCTTGCACACAGCCTTGCCCTTATGATTCTTCGCGGAGAACTTCGCCGCTATCGTGTTGTCCTTTTCGGGATTGTAGAGGTCGACGTCTATTCCGTTCAGGAAGCCCGTGGTCTTATACTGCTTGTTGCGGAGTATCCTGTCGAGACCGTGCGAGAACCACGGGTCGAGTATCTCCGTCGCGTATGTAGGAGAAACGGTGGTCACCTTGTCCGCCACCTCGATAGCGCCCTTCATAAAGTTGATGTCGCGGTCATACTCGATTATGTTTACGTTCTGCGGAGGAATGCCCACGATGTCCTTTACAAGGTCGAGACCGTACTGCCCCTGATAACCGATATTATGAATGGTGAACACATTCTTGATGTCCCCGAAACCCCACTCGTTCTTATAGAACAAATGATGATAAACGGGTATAAGAGCGCACTGCCAGTCGTTGGAGTTGATTATCTGCGGGTGGAAGTCAATATGTCTCAGCATTTCCAAAACCGCGCGGCTGAAGAACACATATCTCTCCGCGTCGTCGTAATAGCCGTAAAGACCGTTGTCGCGCTTGAAATAGTACTCGTTATCGAGGAAATAATAAGTAACGCCGTTCACCTCCTGCGAGAACACGCCGCAGTATTGGCTTCTCCAGCCCACGGGCACGGTGAAGTTGGTGATAAAGCGCATTTTTTCCTTCTGCTCGGGCTTTATGGTGTTTACATAATAAGGCATTACAACTCTCGCGTCGTGCCCCGCCTGCACCAGAGCCTTCGGCAGAGAGCCCGCAACGTCCGCAAGACCGCCGCTTGCCGCAAAGGGCAAAGCCTCGCTTGCCGCATACAAAATTTTCATAATTCGACCTCCGATTATCTTTTAAGATGAAGGGCTTAACCCTCACAACTTTATTTTACCACAAACTTATACAGATTGCAAGGGGGTTTTGGGATTTTTTTCAAAAACGTCCGGCTTATCCGCGCGGGATAACACTCGCGACCGCTCCCGCGAGCTGATTTATCGGCATGGTCTGAAGATAGATCTTGCCGGGGCCCGTTACCACCGTGTTGAAGAAGCCCTCTCCTCCGAACAGCTTGTTGCCGATGCCTTTTACCGTGGTTATATCCATAGTACAGGTTCCCGTCATTGCCGCGAGATAACCCGTGTCGATGACCATCTGCTGTCCCGCCTGAAGATCGTACTCCACAACATAGCCGTCGATCTCGAGGAACGCTATGCCTGTTCCGTGGAGTCTCTGCATGATGAAGCCCTCGCCGCCGAAGAAGCCCGCGCCGATCTTTCTCTGGAAAGCAACGGAAAGCTCCACGGATGGCTGGGAAGCGAGGTAACCGCCTTTCTGGACTATCATGTCGCCCTGGCTTATATCCAGAGGTATAATGGAACCGGGAACGCTCGAAGCGAACGCTATCATGCCCGGTCCGCCCTGCGACACATAGGTGTTCTGGAACATAGACTCTCCCGAGAACATCTTCCCTATCGCCTTGCCGATACCGCCCGTTCCCGTTGACATTTGCATGTTCGGCGTCATCCATGCCATTCCGCCTCTCTGACACATGATTGCCTCGTTTGCCTCAAGGTAGACAAGCGCTACGGGCATGGGTTCGCCTTTGATCTCGTATCTCATAAAAAACTCCTTATTAATTTTATTTTGGTTTGCCGATTTTATTATATAACATTTTTGACGGTTTGTCAAGAGAAAAGTCGGCAAATCACGGCGTTCCGCTCATTATAATAATATACAGCGCGGTCGTAACGAGCGAAAACGGCACTCCCCCGCCGACCGCGATAACGGCTCCCGCGCAGATAACGGCGGAAACTATCCCCGCCGTTCTCACCGCCCCGTCAACACGATCGGCTCTGCACAGTCGAACCGCGATCATCTTAAACAGTCCTGCGCCGTCCAGAGCGCCCATAGGCAGAAGATTGAACGCCCCCGTAAAAAGATTTACGGCGCTCGCCGCGTACTCCCCGAAGAGCCAAAACGCCAAAGCCGCCGTAAAGTTCACGGCACAGCCCGCGCTCAGAATGACCGCTCTTTGAAACGGCTTTACGCGCTCCACGGCGGATGACGTTATACGAATACCCGCTCCGTAGAGCGTGAGCCGCTCCGTATGTACTCCGAAAAACGCCATTGCAATAAAATGCGCCGTTTCGTGCATGGCGCACGCGGCAAGCGCGGCAAGCCCGAAGCCGCTTTCGTCCAGCAGCAGATACAGCGCGATGACCGCGAAAAACGAAAAGTCAAGCCGCAGAAGCATTCCCTTTAACTTTAATTCGACCATACAATACTATATGTATGGCTTGGACGGAAAAGAACAAAACCGCCGCTTAAAGTGGGAACTCATAAAGAAGTAAAGCCCCGAAGCAGTTTGATACGACTGCTTCGAGGTATAGTTTATTATTCATTTACCGGCACAAATCAGAATTTATTTCATATAAAAGTCTTTGCTGACCGGATGTAATTCACATTCCCAAGATTCAAACGGCGGTATAACTATATAGTCATTATCAAAATAGCGGCGAACATACTGGGCGGCACGATTTTCACAATATTTATAATTGCAAACGCTCCCTTCCTCGTCTATCTCAAGGTTGTTCATAAAAATAGCAAAGACCTGCTCCGCAAAGCTGCTTTCCTCTTTAAGAACCTCTCCCGTATAATCAATACCTTTTAAAAGAGGATGCCCTATGGTACCCTTGGCAAACCATAAAGAAAACTGTCTAACTGCTCCACATACATATTTATTCAATTTCATAAAAACCTCCGACAAATTCCGATTTATCTTAGTAACCATTATATCATATCACAGTCATTTTGTCAATAAAAACGCCATAGCACTTTTAACCTCCGATTAAAAATGCTATGGCTGAATTTCTTTATGAGCGCCGTTATATCAAGCGGCAGTTTATTCAACTGAATCAAGCTGATCTATCAGCTTTCAAATACCGCTCCCGTGTTAGAAGAAGTCACCATCTTCGCGTAGCGCTTAAGGTAACCCTCAAACTCGCGCGGTGCTTTGATACCTTTCTTCTTGCGCTCCTCGATAACACTGTCGTCAACAAGCAGCTCCACCTTGCGGTTCGGGATATCGATGTGTATCTTGTCG